>CAVECM010000023.1:0-30257 GCA_963614095.1 Bacteroidaceae bacterium | reverse complement strand
AAGTAAAAACTTAACGCTTGTCTTTAAACAAGGTGATTACTGCGACTATCAATAATCCGAGAGTTCAGAATGCACTTAACGCATCATATGTAATCATAGTATCACCTCCCTTCTCAGGGAGCATCCGTCCACCGTGTCTCTGGCTTCTCAAATTCATTCATACCATTTTTATTATATTTTTGCAATATCTTCCATTATGTTCTATCTGCTTCTTTCCCTCTTATCTGCAGTACTTTCGTATTCCACGTTTATCGTTTCATAACAGATTTAATGAGGTTTTCAGATATCACACCTGTACCGCCCAGAACTGCGGCCTTGTCTGCTTCATTGACTGTAATATACTGCTTTGCATAGGCAGTTTTTCCATTGCTCGTCAGAATGAGCGGCGAACCTGCAGCCATTGCCATAGAGCTTCCTGATAAGCCGTCCGGGAAATTGCCTCCGTATGCAAGCGTTACCGTTCCCCCGCTGCTTTCCTTATCAAAATAAGCTTCTGCGATTTTTACAGATGTCTCATATCGGTCATTTCCATATATTCTTTCGACCTTAATATCATTCTTTCGTGCATATGATTTGAGACTCTTCTCCACCGATTCACTTACTACAGAGGCTCCTCCGATAATCGTAATCTTTGATGGCTTGAGCTCTTTTTCTATATATTCGTACTGGACTCCGGTAAGAGTTCTGCCGACAAGCAATATCGTTTTCCCCGTGGACGAGGCCGACAGGCTGTCTGCATATCCGCTTCCCGTGCATACAATCAGTTCCTCTCCTTCCAGCCCTGCAGCCCTGAGTATATCAAGATTTGTACTATATCTGTCTGAGCCGGACAGTCTTACTACTCTTGCATCCTTGTTTTTAAAGCTGCTCTTCAGATTTTTTTCAAATCGCTCTGAAACAACACCCGTGCCTCCAAGCAGGTAGACCCTCCCGTCCGCAGACAGGTTTGCACTGATATAGGAAATGATTTCATTCTCGACTGCCTTGCTTACGAGCAGTACAGGTGCGTGGTCTTTTGACCTCACGAGTGAGCTGCCTGACAATGCATCCGGATAGTTTTCCCCGCTTGCAACAATAATTGAATCAAACGAGGTCCTGTTCGTAGCCCGCTTCAGGCCATCAGCGACAGCGAGCGCCGTCTTGTATCTTTCTCTTCCGGAAAATCTGCAGGCCTGATAAGAATCTGCATCTGTCTGTGCAGACGCTGAACCGCCGGCCTCTGTCATATCACTGTCCGGGAACAGCACTGCCCTTGCATTTAAAACAGCCGTCTCATAGTCCGGCTCCTCGGCATCAGCGAATTTCCACTGATTGCTTTCGGTTTTCTTCGGATTCGTCATTCGTATATATGCGCCGGTTTTCATTGTCTCTGACGATGTTCCCATAAGCCCCTTCACCGTTGAACCGGCCGAGCCGTTTGCTTTGCATCTTATGAGGCAGGTTCCGTTTCCCGCCGCCTCAATATACCATAACTGCTGTGCGTCTCCTGTATACTCGCAGAGATACACCTTGCAGCCCTTTGCAAATGTCAATGCCCTGCCGTCAGACATAATTGTATACGCCTGCTCTTCCTCGTTCCATTTCACATCGAATGACGTGCTGTCTGTTTTCTTGTCGGCAAGTCTGGCAGCTGCATCTTTTATTCCTATAATCCTGTCTGTATTTTTGTAATTTGCAATCTTATAAGTTCCGTCGGCTATACTTCGCGCCGGCGTTTTCATAATCCATTTCTGGCTGTCCGAACCATCTCCGGTCACTGCTGTTACTCTTGTGCCGCTTGCCAAAGTCCCTGTACCTGCTGATATAACAGTACCCTTTTTCGACACTATCGTATATGTTCCGTCAGAATTTTCCACAAAGCTCCAAAGCTGTGCCGCTGACTTGTTTTCCGTATACTGCCATACAGCTGCACCTGATGCTGAGCTGCCGTTTGCAATATCAAACACATATCCCGATTTTTCCGACATAATTGTGTAGTATCCATCTGCGCTGTGCTTTACATAAAATATCTGATCTGTTCTGTTATCGGCAGATGATACATTGATGCGCGCTTTTTTATCTGCTGCGCCGTCCTCAACTCCCATATTCAGGGAGCTGTCAGCTGCTGATGTCAGCACATATGCGCCGTTCTCAACATTCTTTACTGCAGTTCTGTAAAGCACCCACTTTTGAGCTGCCCCCGGCTTTGCTTCCGTAAGATTAATATATTTGATTTCTCCGTTGTCGTATGTCAGATATTTTCCATCAGTGTCCTGAATGTAATAGTATCCGCTGCCGGCTCCTGTGAAAATTCTCTCTGTTTCATTGCCCATATCAAGCGACTCAATAGTATATCTGTTTTCAGAAGTGTTAACGATACTGAACTTGCAGCTTTTGTTTATATCAGCGGCGGATGTATCATATGCACATTCATTTCCGGCCTCGTCTGCGGCAAGCGTGATATTTTTATCCGCACATGAACTGAATGTATAATATCCGTCTGCAGGCAGCTCTGCCGATATAAATTCAGCATCATAGTTCTTATCCATATACGCTTTTCTTGCTGTCATCCACTCTCTGAGCAGACTGACATTTTCATCGTAACTGTCTGCTGTCTTTGTCATCGATGAATTCAGATTTTTTCCGAAGGTTTTCCATATGCGCTGATTCATTCCCGCAGAATCGCTGATAAGCGCGGCCTCTGCATCGATATCTGCCAGTGCTTTATCCAGGGCCGGCCCAAAACTTTCACTGTATATTTTATTCACAAGCTCGTTGAATTCAGGCACCGTCTTCAGTTCGCTGAAGTATGTCGAAAGCAGCCCCTCGGGATCTGCTCTGCCGCCCAGCCAGGTTATATCTGTGTCCTGGTCATTGCAATTGCCCAGCGAACGATCGAAGTCCCATGCCGGTCCCATGTATATCTCTCCGCCGTCACAGTAAAAATACACACTGGACTTCATCGCATCCTCATTTTCTGTGTATTCAAACAGCAGATACATTCTGGCAAAAGAATCTTCGTTTATCAGCTCTGTGATTTTATCCCAGTCCTTTTT
This sequence comes from Bacteroidaceae bacterium, assembly GCA_963614095.1. Classification (GTDB taxonomy): domain Bacteria; phylum Bacillota; class Clostridia; order Peptostreptococcales; family Anaerovoracaceae; genus Lentihominibacter. The sequence continues at coordinate 27,222 of CAVECM010000023.1, read as the reverse complement.
CTCGGCATATATAAGATCCTCAGCAGCTGTGATTCTGCTCTCAAAGTCATCAAACAAGGCTGCTGCATTGTCCTCGGAGTTGCATTCCTTCAATGTAAAATAACTGTTGCTTTTCTCTGAATAAAACCAGTAATCTTCATCCTCATAATACAAGTTATCCATCTCTGCAAGAATTCCATTATCCGAAAGATTCAGATTTCCCGACCCGCTGTCTGCTTTCTGACATATGAGATAGCTGCCCTGGTATTCACCGTCAATCCACAAATCGGTAAACTCGGATGACAGACTTCCGGCTATTCCCGAATCAGCTGCCAGATTGTATGATATCTTATTTCTCAGAAGTGAACCGTCCAGGTAATTGGCAAGAAGAACCCACTTCTTGGCTTTTTTCATTCCCAGAACAGAAGTCTTGGAATCAAATTTTATCTGATAGGGCTTCTTGTCAAGTCTCCATGTGGAATTACCTCGTCCTTTTATCTGCACATTGCTGATTCCCTGAGCATCCGCTTTGCCGTTTTCATCTGTGATGAAAACAGTGTTTCCGGAATACTTTATGTCTTTCGAACCCGATGTAATATCCGAAAGTGTCGTGCCGTTCAGACTGACTGACACTGACGGAAGTACAGACTTTGCTATGACCAGATTAATACTGCTGCCATCAGCAAATGTTATGCTGCAGCAGTTGTTTTCATTTGTCAGCTGTGAAAAATCTCCTCTGTAAATATATGTGCCGTCTTCATTCACAGTCTCTGAAAATACACCCTTGTCAAATTTCTTTATTGCCTTTGCAGACTTCAGCTCCAGGTCTGTTATGTCAATATTTTCATCACTAGGCAGATACAGATATTGTATTCCGCCATCCTCAACCGGAACAATCTGAATTCCGCTGCTTTCACAGCTGATCACTGCGCCTTCATCAGCATCCGCTGACACAGACTCTGCTGACACACATACAAACAGCAATGCCGCAATAACGATTATTACTGCCGGCATCACAAATCCAGAGCATTTTTTAAATATTTCGTTTCTACTCATTTGCTTCTCCATTAATATGTTTCTGATACTCTGTCAGATTTTCAGTTGAGGTGCTTTTCAGCAGCGTCTTTATGCAGATTCCTTCCGGTACCGAACGGTCCTGAGAAATACCCGGATAAAGAACTGAAGTCCGTTCATGCACATAGGAAACACACTATCCTATAATCTGCAAATGCCCCTTTTGCATCGAAGGGGCATTTGCTTATTGCTGTCCGTAACCTTCTGCAGAGCAGGAAAATACGTTTTTCTTTTAATTATTTGGCATTTGCAATCCTGTTAACTGCTTTGTCGGAAATCAGTGCCGGTCCGCCCAGAGTAATCACCTTCTTGATGTTATTTGCCGCTACATATTCTTCTGCCGCGGCGGTGTTGTCACTTGCAGCAAGCAGCAGCGGCGCATCATATGCAAGCGCCAGCGGACCTCCTGACAATCCGTCAGGGAAATTGTTTCCATATGTAAGAATCACTGTATCCGGATCTGTAAAGAATTCCTCTGCCAGTGCTTCAGATGTCTCATATCTGCTGAGTCCCCAGATACGCTCCGTATCCCCGTACTTCTTAAGGCTTCCGGCCGCTTTTTTGCTGACCGCTCCCGTGCCGCCGATTATATAATATTTGTCAGACTCAAGTCCATTCAGATACTCTTTCTGTGCATCAGCGACATCATTACCCACAAGCATGATAGGCAGCCCTACAGCTGATGCTGACAGAGCGTCCGCATAATTGCTTCCGCAGCATATCAGCATATCCTCATCGCTGACTTTTGCCTCCTTAAGTATCAGCAGATTTGTCTCATAACGGTCCTGCCCGCCGAGTCTCTTTACAGTTACATCCTCAAGACTTTCTTCAAATTCCGCCGAAACTGCCCCTTCTCTTCCGAGAATATAGACGGTTCCGCCTTCTTTTACATTATCTCCTATGTAACCTCTGATCTTGCTCTGGCTGTCCGCATCACTTCCCACTACCAGCATAGGTGCATCGTTTACCTTAGCCAGATATGCACCTGCCAGCGCATCCGCAAAGTTTGCACCTGACGCTACAACAGCTGTATCAAACTGTTCAGCATTTACTCTGGCCTTAAGTTTATTCGCCACGTCTACTGTGGTATCATAACGTCCTGCGCCGTAAATACGGTTTTCAGTGGAATTAATCGCTGTTTTCGAGATATTGAACTTTATCGTCTTTGTTCCCGTATATCCTCTTTCAGGGTTTCCTGTTATTGTGATTTTAGCCTGTCCTACATTCGTGTTGTCAGTATACTTGATTGTATAGTTCGTGCCGGCCTTCAGTGTCTGGTCTCCGTCTGTGATTGTCACCTCCGGCTTCACTGCTTTTCCCGTATATTTTGCAGACTTCGATACCTTGCTGATGTCACATTCATTTATATCCTTTGTCTGCATATATCCGTTGCTGTCAAAGGTATATGTAAAGCCCTGGATTTTGTATTCGCCGGTTACATATTCATCTCCCCAGAAGTATCTTATTACGGTGTTCTGATCTGCGTTGACATCCTTGACGAATGCACCCACTTCAAGACTTCCGTCTTTATTGAACACAAAATACGTGTCCTTGTATGTGGTAGTCACTACTTTTGTCGGAGTAATACCGTCGCCGGTGAACATCTTTCCATCATCATATTTCTCATAGCTGGTTGTCTTCTGGAAGTAATACATCTTGCCATCGATTTCGTGCCACTTTACAGCATACTCCCCTCCTGCAGTATAGTATCGCGTGATTGTCTCCGATTTGCCTTTTTCATTTGTGACTTTCACGTCCTCGAATGAACCCTTTACGAATTCACCCTTATCATTGAAGGTATATTTATGCCCGTCAATCCAGTTCACGCCTGTAACAGCATATCCCTTATCATTGAGATAATAGTATTTGTCGCTTCTTGCAATCCATCTGGATTTCTGGAATTCTCCGTCTTTAAGGAATCTGGCAACTCCCGTTTCACTGTCATATACGATTCCTGTGTAATCATTTGTGACTTTCTTTGATGAACCGCAGTTCAGGCATACCAGATGGTTATCCTCGGTTATCTTATATTCATGAAGTGAATTCCTGCAGATTTCCTTCGTCTTTTCATACTGATCGTATATGCTGCCGTCTTTGTTGTATGCAGTCACTTTGAATGTCGAATCTGTCGTATCCATTGTCAGGTACAGTCCCTCGAATGAATTATTTGCCACTGCATAATTGTACTCGGCCTTTGCTGTTACACTGTATGATTTCTCACCGGTCGAGCCGCAGATATAGTATACTGTTCCATCCTCGCTGACCTGTCCTCCGATCATCGGCTGTGTTCTGGCGAATGAATGATCGTGTCCCGAGAAAACAAAATCTATGCCGGCTTTATCGCATGCAGCCGGTATATACTTGTAAACATTATCGGTACTGCTGTCAGTATCGTTTGTGCTGTACGGCGGCTGGTGCATCACAACTATTTTCCAGATTGCGCTGCTCTCAGCCGCATCCTTTTCAAGCCACTGTGCATTTTCCTTCGCCTGATCCTCTGCACTCGCATAGCCGAGAACTGCTATGTACACATTTCCGTAATTCACTGAATAATGATTGAAATCATCGTGTCCGAAGGTGTTTGCTGCTATTGTTCCGTCGTCACCGTATGTCTCATGGTTTCCTATTGCATGAATCATATCAGTTGACTTGAAGGTGTCATTCTCGAAAGCACTCAGTATATCACTCCAGTCCGAATATGAATTTCCCGACTCGACAAAATCCCCTGTCTGTATAACAGTATCATATGTCTTTTCATCCTTAAGTGCCGAGGCCAGAACATCTTTTATCTGCTGTTTGCCGGTATCACTGCTTGCCTGCGTATCGCCTATGAGCAGTATACTGGTATTCTCTCCGCTGTATTTAGTTGTGAAGTACTGTACATCTGACCATTTCTCGCCGTCTCCGACCTGGTACACATATTCGCAGCCGCCCTTCAGACCCTCTATGTCAACTCTGTTTGAATATACGACCTTTGTATCATACGTCGTAAGCCTGCAGGTACCTTCATATTCCTTGAAAGCATCCTCCTTGTCCCTGCTGTAATCACTCTTAAGCGCAATCCTCGCAGCAGCCTTCTTCTCAGCTGCTCCCGGTGCTGACATCCATGTTATCTTTTTCTGTGTATCGGATTTATTTACCGCATTCAGTGTCACAAAACCCGGTGTACCGTCCGCATTTCCTCCGACCGGATAACATTTTGCAGCATATACGAATGATTTATCGCCGTCCTTGTCCTCAGCATAAATCTTCACATCCTGTGCAGTGTTGAATTTTGACGTCGTCAGCATGCCGTTTTCATCTGTGGTACCGACCTTTTCTCCGTCTGCTGTATAAATGTCAATATCTGCCGCCGCCTTGTCATCAAGATCATATACATGTATTTCAGCATCAAAGCCCTCTATCATCCGTTCAGCTTTGATATTGTATTTTGCTTTGATTTCAAGCTTCTTTGACTTTGTGGAAAACGATCCTTCAATTTCATTTCCCTCTGATCCGACAACAGTATATTTACCGCTTGTTACAGAGTACTCCAGATTGTCGCCCTTTGTTATTGTGTCAGGAACCAGTATTGATATTCTGGCTATCGTTCCCTTTCCCGTCACATCTGCGTCGGATTTCTTTTTGGCAGAAATATCAACTGAGTTTGTCCTTGCGTTGTATACAGGAGCTGCAGCCTCTTCGTATCCCTCGCCGTATTCAACCTTGTACTGTGAAAAATTCTTTCCGAGTTTTACGGTCGCATTGAGTGTGTTTACATTTGAAACATCCTCACATTTTATAGCTACCGTTGCGTATTTGCCCAGCACAGCATATTCATTTTCATATGCTGATTTCACGCTTGGTACATCGACTGTATCGGCTTCAACAGTAAAGTTTATCGATTTTGAAGCTTCATTTCCGGCCTTATCCTGTACCACGAATTTAATACTGTGTTCTCCGTTGGAAAGCTTGTATTCGTACACATTAAGTCTATTGTCTATATATTTGAAATTATCTCCGGCAACCTTCCTGCCATCAATATATACAGCTGCGCTTGCGGCCTCAATACCCTGAGTGTTCTTGTTCTCTACATCGTAAACTTCTGCCTCAGCATTAATTGTACCGGAACTTATTACTGCATCTTCAGTCAATACGCTTCCGTTAACTCTGACATCACCGAACACAGGATTGTCGGTATCTGCAGAATTCGAACCATATACGAACTGCAGATTGTCAATGTATATCGAGCCCTTGCACTGTGACTTAGGAAGGTCGTCTCCCAGATTGGTCTTGTTTCCGTAGCCCTTCAGATACATAGGTCGTATTGTCTCTCCTCCGATCAGAGAAAACGGACCCTGTTTTCCTTCCAGAGACGCCTCCATGTATTTCCAACCGGTCCAGTGTATGCCCTGAATACCGCTGTCAGATGTCTGCGGTTCAAAATTCAGTGTCTGCACAGTGCCGTTGCCATCCTTGACTCTGATCCTCATCCAGAGATTTGCCGTCCCTTCAGGTGCATATACATACATTCCCACTGCGGTCGGTGAACCCGGAATCTGTTCCGATGCTGCTGAAAATCCAATGCACGCGCCGTCTGTAACTATCGAGGAAGCGTCCGTGCTTCCATTATTATTTGTAAAATCATAATTCAGCTTCAGTGAATGCTCTCCGAACCGCACCGGGTATCCGTCACTTTTGCTCACTATCTCGGCAGACTCATTCCCGCCTCTGTTTGATAGTCCGTTTGCACCTGCGACACTTCCGCTGTAGCTGCCGTAAAGCAGCTTCGCATTAGGTGTATTGTTAAGACTGGTACCGTCTGTATCCCATACACCCAGAATCGTACCGCCGCTTGCATCGAATACCGCGCGGTTGAATGTCCAGTAATCCTTTGCCGCTGTTGTATTTCCTTCGGAATCAGTATAATCTTCAAAGTCCATCACAACTGTAGGCTCCATTCCTACAACTACCTTCAATGAACCCTTGACATCTGAATTTTTATATCTGCATGTAATGTTTGCTTCAACTGTCGTATTTCCGTCAGAAGATCTGAATGTATTTCCTGTAAATGTTCCGATTTCTTCATTATCTGTTGTCCATTCAAAGTCACTGTCGCTGTAGTGAATCTCGCGATTCTTGTATTTCACGGTAAGACCCAGGTCGCTCTCTTTGTCATGCGCCAGCGCCACTTCTCCATTCAGAAAATATATTGAGTCCGGTTCCTGTATTTCAACAGTTGTCTTCCCGCAGACCTTGCCTCCGGAATTATATCTGACGACCACATCACCTGTCTTTCCGGAAGATACAAATCTGCCTGCTGCATCAATGGTTCCCATGCTTTCATCTGCAAGCGAAAAACTGCCGTCTGACGGCAGATCAACAGCTGCGCCCGAGCTGTCTGCCCCTTTTGCTGTAAACTCTATAGTCGAGCCCGGTGTATACACCTCGCTGTCCGGAGATATTACGGCATGATCGAATTCACCTGTGGACTTTGCATCAGAATATACAAGAATAGCTGAAGACACCTGTCTTTCCTGACCGTCTGACGGGCTGTTCTTAACGGTAAGTCCTGTATCCCCTTCTGCACGGCTTGCAAATGTCGCCGATCCGCCTCCGTCAAGATATATCGCATCGACACAGCCGAGATCCTTCATGAATTCTGCCAGCTGCCCCAGGCCCATACCTACTGACTTCGGTGCCTGTCTGCCGTCATTTGTGAAGAAAACGACTTTTCCTTCCTCAGTTATTCCGACTGCGCATCTCGGATTAGCGCCTGTGTCGTTCTTTATTCCTGATTCTATTTCACCATTTCTGACTAAAAAGAAAGGACCGCTGACTGCCTCTTTTACATCATCAAGAGGCACACTGGCTTCGCGCAGAGCAACGCTTCCGTCTTTCAATACTGCAAAGTACGGTTCGTTGTTTCGTTCATGAACTATTTTACCGTCCATGACGAGAGCTCCCAGCGGTGCACCGGTATTCATATTGAAATAATCGCCGTTAATTCCAAATACAATTTTTTTACCGGTCTTGGATGCTGCGGCATTCGCCTGGTCTCTGACAGTCTGCATTCCCCATGTTCCTGAACTGTCATAGTTTTTGTAACTTGCAAGAAAGCCTACCGATTCGACCGATGGGTCAATCGTGGCTACATAAGACTGGTTCTGATTACTGCCGTCGCTGTCGACAGTAACGACATGCTGCTCGGTTATTCCCGGAGCAATATCATATTCTTTTAATGTTGTAAGTAATTTCCCTTCCGGGATTTTAAAGCTTGCTGCGGCTGCCTGCTGAGGCACTGCAATTATGCATATGAGCAAAGCTAAAAGGACGAGCCGTGCGACCCCCCCTAAAATTTCGGCCGGAATTTTTTATGCTGCAGCTTTTAACAGGCAGCGTTCCGGTACAATTCCTCACGTTCATTCCTCTCCTCCTCAAATTAATTCATACTTCAAACAAATTCGTATTCTCGAACTTTTTAATCTATATAAACTATACCATAAATTACCGAAACGCAAAAGTTTTTTTAGTAAGTTCAGATTAAAACAATTAATTAAGATTAGGGACTGCTGTTAAAGCATTATAAGTACTGCTGCGGCAGATGCAGATTTACGTTTTGAACGTACCGGCGAAATATCGCTCTCTTCATTATTGAAAATCGCCATGGTTCTTGACAGTCTGAATGAATTTGAAAAATTATTCGATAGGCCTGAATACACTTCCATAGAGGAGATTCTGAATGATAAAAACAGATAAAGCGGCATCGTATTACTGAGAACGATGCCGCTTTTATAATGAAATCAATTGCTGCTTCCGGCCTTAAATCTCTATGCGAAATAACTCTTTATAACCTCAACAACCTTATCCATGTCCTCATCTGTCAGATACGGATGCATAGGAAGTGCGAGCACTGTGCCGCACAGTCTGATTGTGTTCGGGAAATCTGCGTCGTCATACGCACAGCCGCAGTTTCCGCAGCCTGCATCTGCATTGCCTGATGCCTGCGCTGCAAATGCTTCCTGTCTGTGCATCGGTTTCGGATAGTAAATCATGCTCGGAATTCCCTGTTCCTTCAGTGCAGCCTGAAGACCGTCACGGGTTTCAGTATCATTGAGCTGGATTGTGTACTGTGCCCAGCTGGAATAAAAGCCCTCCGGAATCACCGGCAGCTTTACACTGCCTGCAGCCGCAAGAGGTGCCAGCTTTTCTGTATATCTTGCCGCCACTTTGTTGACGTCCGTAAGCTCATATTCATCAAAGGCCCTGAGCTTTACAGAAAGAATGGCTGCCTGTATCGTATCAAGTCTTGAATTGAGACCGATCCTGATATTATCATACTTCATTGCGCCTTTTCCGTGAACCCTGATGGATTCAAGAAGAGCTGCGGTTTCATCATCATCGGTGAATACAGCACCCCCGTCGCCGTAGCATCCGAGCGGTTTGGCAGGGAAAAACGATGTCGTACTGATATCTCCGAAGCTGCATGCACGCTTGCCCTCAATAGTGCCGCCGAAGCCCTGTGCACCGTCCTCAAGCACCTTGATTCCGTATTTGTCTGCTACATCCCGCACTGCCCTGTGATCTGCCGGAAGTCCGAAAAGATCTACTGCTACAACAGCACGCGGTTTGAGTATGCCCTCCTCAATAGTCTTTTTCACTGCGTTTTCAAGTGACTCTGCGGAAATATTGTACGTATCAGTGTCAACGTCCACAAATACCGGCGTCGCTCCTGCATGGGAAACGATTTCGCCCGATGAAAAGAATGTGAAATCCGGTACGAACACTGCGTCGCCTTCTCCGAATCCCCATGCCATCATAGCCATCGTAAGCGCATCGGTTCCGTTGCCGCATGTCACGCAGTGCTTTACACCCACATACTCTGCCAGTGCCTTCTCCAGATCCTTGACCTGCTGACCATTGATGAAATTGCAGTTAGCGGCAACCTCCACCATCGCAGCGTCGATATCTTTTTTCAGCACCTGATACTGTTTTTTTAAATCTCTGAATTGCATATTATGTAAAATCCTCCTTGTGGTTTTTCGTTTATTTATAGTCGGTGTCAGTGTATGCTCTGATCATCATCTTATCCCTGCGGCTCCAGCTGCTCGCCTTTGTCCAGTATTCGTACGGCTCCATCTGCATCAGCTTTTCCGGATACGCACCATACTGACTCTTGTAAAGTTTCGCCATTTCGTGCTTCTTATTCAGAGTTGCACTTGCGACATTTGTCTTGAAATTCAGCGGAATCTCTCCGCGGTCGAAATACTGCTCGAAGTAATAAAGGTTATCCGTGATTTTATCTTCATTGCAGATTTTCGTTACAAGCCTGTCTGTAATCTTGTGATGAATGTGACCGTATTCACCGTCCGGATTATGTGTGACGATTACATCCCAGTCTTTGTACTCAATCAGTGTCTTCAGATCCACGTAAAGCTCGTCCTGACATTCCTGCCACTTGCTCTTCACACCGTTCTTTATATCCGGATAGGAAAGGATAATCCCTTTGTCGCCGCTGTAAGCCATCGCACTCATAAATTCATTTTTCCGAACGGTGTTGTCGCCGTTTGTTATGCAGACTACCAGGTAGTCGCTCTCAAGCAGATGCCCTCCGCCCCAGAATGTTTCATCATCCGGATGTGCAGATATCATAAGCTTGTTTACATTTTTCAGATCCAGCGCGTCAAGCTGCTCCTCGATACTCCCGGATTTTTTCTTTGAGCTCTTTCTGCTCGTCTTTGAACTTACGGCCACATCAAAATCTATTCCCGCTGTATCATCTGTTTCCGGTCTCGCCGCTGAAGCCTGTGACGATGCAGTATCTTTATCTGATTCTGCGCTGCTGCCGGCGTTCTGATTGTCTGCAGTATCTTTATCTGCCGAAGCTGTACTGTCTTCATCGGCAGACGATGCGGTATCCTCGTCAGCTGTTTCCTCGGATGTCAGTGCCGAGAACTCACGCACCTGTGCATCTGATATCAGTGTGGATCCGCCGAGCACATACAGCATATCCGCACCGTTTTCCTTAAGATAATCCTTCACCGAAGACATATCGTGCTTCCCTGCAAGAATCAGCGGTGAGGATGTGCTCATCGCAAGCGCACTGCCGGTCAGCCCGTCCGGGTAATTCTCGCCGCAGGCCATAACCACCGTGCCGCCGCCGGCAAAAAACTCTTCCGCCACTTTTACAGAAGTAGCATATCTGTCGCTGCCGTATATCCGCTTCACCGTCCCGCCTGTCAGCTTCTCGTATTCTTCTGCGATTTTCTCAGGAACCACGTTCGGACCGCCTATGATATATGCATCTCTGCCCTTCAGTGACTCAAGATATTTTTTCTGGCTTTCTGTAAAGCTGCCGTTCACCAGCATCACAGGATTTCCGGTTGCCGATGCTGACAGAGAATCCGCAAATCCGCTGCCGGTGCATATGAGCAGCGGTCGGGTATTATCTGCTCCGGAACTGCTGTTCTGCGCCTCTTCATCTTCTGATTCTTCTTCCTGAGCCTGTGCCGCATACAGCTTATCTCCTGCCTTGAGAATCTTCAGGTTCGTCTCGTACCTTTCATCGCCTGCGAGCCGCTTTACATTGTAATTCGCAGAAAGCGACTTCTCCAGTGCCTCGGAAACCGCACCTGTGCCGCCGAGTATATAAATATCGCCGCCGACCTCGACATCCGAGTATATCTTGGCTACAAGTTCATCCTCGGTGCTTTTGGTCACCAGGAATATCGGCGCATCTGCAGCTCCTGCGATATAGCTTCCCGACAGTGCGTCAGGGTAATTGCCGCCCGATGCTATCACAGCAGCCTCAGCCTGCTTGCTGCCGTTCTGTGCCAGAAGTTCTTCGCTGACCTTATATGCTGTGCTGTATCGGTTCTTTCCGTAAATCCTCTTGTATTTCACATTCCATCCGGCATAGATGTTTACTGTCTTTTCTTTGAATTCACTGTCTCCGACATCTTCAAGCCGTACGGTTTCCTCAGTGCAGTCTTCCTCAGTTATCACGTGCGTATCAATGTCCCATTCAGTTTTGTTTTTCTTATCTGAATACCACCCTGTGAATTCCGCTCCGTCATACGGCACCGGGCTGCAGACAGCCTCGCCGTAATCCGCACCCTTTGCATCTGTAATATAATCCTGAACGGTCTCGCCCATCGGCACCGCTCCTATATAGTACCATTCCTGAGAATACGTCCATTTGCCGCTTTTCCCCGGAAGCTGCAGAACGCCGTCATCACCGAGATACAGCCATACCGAAACATATTCCTTCAGCTGTTCATCTGCAAATCCTATGCCCTTCAGCCGTTCCTCTGAAACAATATTATCAAAGAAATAAACCTCTGCTTCTGATATGGATGTTTCTTCTGATCGATCTATAGTGCTGATTTCGCCCTCTCTGATATCCAGCTTCTTCACACCGGAAATTCCGAGCTGAAGTTCTCCGACATTGCCGCCCTTCATGATGAATTCAGCGGAATGTACACGCTGACCGTCTCCTCCCAGATTTATGCCCGCCGCAGTTCCGCCGGTCATTTCGATATGTCCGCTTTCATATTCTGCGCTGCTGCCGCCTGCATATACAATCGTATCCGCTGTTATTGCCTGCGTCTTTGATTTGCCGTCAGAGCCTGTCCATGAAACGGCAGTTTCTTCATCACTGTTTTCCGAAATCTTTATGTCGGTTCCGTTCGCATAAAAATACTGCTTCGCACTGTCATACACCGGTTCTGCCGCCTGGCCTGCAGGCAGTATATCTTCACTCTGCGTCTCCGTTCCCGTCGATGAACTGCTGTCCGCATCACCGGCCGGTGTGCTGCTTTCTGTTCCGGATGATGTCCCTCCGTCAGCTGATATGCCGCTTTCCACCGCAAATGCTGCGCTGCCTGTGCCGAACACAAGAAGCATTATCAATATAATCGGTATGATTCTTTTGAAAAATTTTCTGCTCATATCACTTCATCGTCCCTTTTATAAATCTCTTGTCAGTATCTGTTCATAAATCCCGATGCATCGGGGTACCCTTCAGCCGTGCTTAGTTTATGAATTTATTCATTACACTGCTGTCTATAAGCGTCTGTCCGCCGAGAACCGCCGCTTTCTGCGTTCCCGTATCTGTACTGTAAAACACCGCCGCACCGTAACCGCTGTTATCAGTCAGAATCACAGGTGAACCCAGTGACATCGCCAGCGGTCCCGCCGCCAGTCCGTCAGGGAAATTCTGTGCATATGCCAGAACCGCACAGCTGCTCTCATCGCCGAAGAAAGCTCTTGCCGCTGCTGTCGAGGTGGTATATCGGGTCTTTCCTGCAATACGCACCGTGCTGCACTCAGCTCTGCACGCTTTCTCCACGCTGCTGCTGACAACACCTGTTCCGCCTATCAGATAAATTTTCTCAGGCTGCTGTTCCTCTATATAATTTTTCTGTTCCTCTGTCATGCTGCTGTCCGTGAGCAGTATCGGCAGTCCTGCTGCTGATGCTGACAGACTGTCTGCAAAGCTTGTCGCCGAGCATACCAGAAGTGCGCCGCCCGATGACGCTGCGTCATCTGAATCTGAGCTGTTATCGGCAGCAGCGGAATTCCCTATCTCCTCCAGCACAGCCATATTCGTTCCGTACCTGTCGCTGCCCGCAAGACGCTTCACATCAGCAATCTCCTTCAGATCTTTCTCGGTATCCGCGGAAATCACGCCTTCTCCTCCGAGCAGATATACTGTGCCTCCGCTCCGGAGATTCTCGTTTATATATTTTTCTATTTCACTTTTGCAGCTGTCGCTGATAAGCAGTATCGGCGCATTTTTCACTGCCGCAAGCCCGGCTCCCGAAAGAGCGTCCGGATAATCACTGCCGCATGCGATTATAATATTTTCAAACTTGCTGGTGCCCAGACTTTTTTTCATGGCATCCGCCGCCATAATCGCGGTCTCGTATCTGTCATTTCCTGCATAACGCACAGTCGTATCGCTGCCGAACAGTCTGCTGATATTCGCATCGGCGTCTGTATCGGCAGCTTCATCATAAACGAGTGTTTCTTCCTCAAGAGTCCACTTCTGTCCGGCTTTTCCCGAGTATTTGTTCTGACATAAGCGGCTGCCTGCACTCGCAGATGCGGAGCTTATATCGATATACAGCCCGCTCCTGGAGCTGAGTGTATAATACCCGTCTGACGTCTGCTTTATTTTCCAGAGCTGTGCATTGCTGCCGGTCCACTCATATGTCCCGAGTACCGTTCCTGATACCGATGCAGCGCCTGATGCCGCTCCCAGCACTTTTCCCGAGGACATATCTGTGATTTTGTGGTATCCGCCGCTTATGTGCTCTATTCTGAATTTCTGTTCTATATAGTTTTCATATGCGGAAAGCTTCATGTATCCGTTTTCCTGAGCTGCTGCATAGCTCGTGCCTGTGCTGTTTCTGAGCGAATAGACACCGTTTATCTCCGTCTCGGGGCTGCCGTGATCCTCAGGGTATCCGATAAGATAATCCATATCCACATTGCCGCTTATTCCCGATACGGTTCCTGTTTCTGAATACTGCCACATTGCAAACGTCTTGCTGTACTCGCACGTGCTGTTGAACTGCGCAACCCATTTGTGCCAGCTGTCAAAAGCAGAATCCGTAAGATACATATTCCACCAGTACAGATTCGCATATACTCCCACTGAATAACCGGCCGCGGTTATTTTGCTGCAGAATGCAGACGCTATCGCACCGAAGCTTGATCTGTATGACAGAGTGCTGCTGTCCTCCATATCAAAATATACCGGATATGAAAGGTCATGACCTTCTATCAGTCTCAGCACATGCTCGGCCTCACTCTGTGCTCTTGTCGTATTTGTCGCATATGAATACAGGTAAACACCGTAAGGTATGTCCAGTCTTTCGCATTCTGTAATGTTGCGGAGGAACTTCGCATCGTCCTGATCCGTCTGATCCATACCGTATCCGCATCTTATTATTACAAATTCAACCCCGCTTGCCTTGACCTTTTCCCAGTCTATGTTTCCCTGGAACTCGGAAACATCAATGCCTTTTCTTGTGATGTCAAACGAGCTCGAATCTTCGCCCAGTGACGCTGCATTCGGCGCCTGACTGCCTTTTGCCGCACTTTTCTGCTTTGAGGATTTCCCGGCACTGCCCGAAGCATCTGTGTCCTGATCCTCAGCATCAATCGGTTCTCCGTCTTTATATCTCCAGCTATTCGCATTATTACTTCTCTCTGCAGCATACTCATCACCGGATGCGCTTGTATCCGATGCTGATGCTGAGGTTTCTGCTGCGCCGGCTGAGACCGCTGACCCTGATGCACTTCCCGCTGTATTATCAGCCGTGGCTGCCGCTGCACATACATCTGCGCCCGCCAGTGTCATAACAGTTATTATCGTCAGTATAGCTGTCAGCTTTTTCTTTAATTTCATATTGTCTGACCTCATATCTTTCCCCTTTTAAACTGCATTTTCTCTATATATGTCCGGTATGAGCCGCGTCCTGCTTTTTTTATACGCATGCAAATCTGCACACACATTTTTATTATAACAGCTGGATGCACATTAGACAAATGAATACTGGCCGGTTTCATAAAAGGTTCATATATGAGTTAATAAATGCTTATATGACAAGACTCCGGCTGCCCTCTGTATTTCAAAGGGGCGCCGGAGTCCGCGTCTATGATTTTATGATGTTTTCATCTGTGTCATTTCATGATTTTGTTCACCGTCTTATCACTTATAAGTGCCGGTCCGCCGAAAATTGCTGCGTTTTCTGCGTTCACCTTGTCTGCATATGCTTTCGCATTCGCATAGTATTCATCCATTACCAGCAGCACCGGAGCATCGATTAATGCTGCGAGCGATCCGCCTGATAATCCGTCAGGATAATTATTGCCGTATGCGAGCGTGATGCTGCTGCAGCTGTTTCCGAAGTATTTCTCGGCAATAAGCCTCGACGTCTCGTATCTGTCCGCACCATTGAGACGTGCCGTTTTATAATCTGTATAATATGCAGCCTTACTTTCAACTGCTTCACTTACCGCGCCGGTTCCGCCCACTATGGTTATCTCCTTATCGTAGTCCCTGGTCTCAAGAAAATACTCCTGCAGATCATTCATGCTGCTGCCGACAAGCAGTACAGGCAGTCCCGCAGAGGATGCCGAAAGGCTGTCCGCATAGGCATTTCCCGTACATATCAGCAGATCTTCATCCGTCACCTTTGCCTCAATCAGAATCTCATAATTCGTTTCATAGCGATTTTCACCTGCCAGTCTCTTGACCTCAAACAATCCGAGACTGCTCTCGAACTTCTCGCTCACTACTCCCGTTCCGCCCAGAATATAAACTCTGCCGCCCGGATTTACATTATCCTTAATAAACTGCTTTACTGTGCTTTCCTTTGAGCTGTTTACCAGCAGAACCGGTGCATTGCAGATATCTGCAAGGTATCCGCCCGCCAGCGCATCCGGATAATTGTCTCCGTATGCAGCGATTACCACATCCAGCTTCTCTCCGCCCAGCGCATTTCTGAGTTCCGTCGCCGAATCCATCGCTGTTTCGTATCTGCCGGAGCCGTATATTCGCTTATTCGATGAACTGCTGAAGAGAGCCTCTGCATAATCGGCAGGTTCTGCATTTTCAGACCAGTCTGCATAAAACACAATGCCCTTTCCATAATAATATGCCTCGCCTGTATAATAATTCGGCAGATAATATTCCTCTGCCATGCTTGCCTGCGCTGTCGTGTCCGAACCGAGGCAAGACTCTGTTTCGCCGCTGTACCAGCCCTCAAATGTGACTCCGTTGGCAGTCGCAAAAGGGTTCAGCAGCATATCGGCATACTCATCGCCGAAATAATCCGCAAGCCCGCTCTGAATATTTTTGCCTGCCTCCACTCTTGCCTCAATCAGTTCGTCCTCATATCCTTCATAATATGGCGATTCGACCTTCCCGCCGAGGGTGAAATCAAAATAAACCGGCATCATCGGATGAGTTTTCTCTGCCGTGAATTTATATGCAGAAAAATCCATACCCCATGTATACCATACCTCTGCAGAGGTGTTATTGGTAAACTCATATTCAGCTGCTTCCGGGTCATACGGATCAATATAAACCTCCATATCCGAAACGCCGCCGAAATCAAAACAGCCCGCATCGCTGTATATATACATTACTGCCGATTCCACAGCATCTGCTCCGCCGTTTGCATAAATCACAGTCTCCGACGGCACCCGGACAGCTTTATCGTTTCCGTCTGCGTCACAGTATGTAATCTCTAATGTTCCTTCAACGATATTCGACGCTTCATCGTAAACATTATCCACAATGACGTCGCTGCCGTATGCGTAAAACGCACCTGCTGTTTTGTCGTAGGCTGCCTCTTTCTCTGCCGCTGACGCACTTATCGGAGTCATCAGCAGGCATCCCGCCGCAAGCACTGCGGTCAGTACTATACTCAGTAGCTTCTTCATTTTCTCCTCCCCCGGCACATCCCGGATATGCTTCTTCTTTTTTCTCTGCTTCTCTGTCTGCAGTTTTATGTAAATATCTGCAGAACACTGTCGTGCAGAACAATAATACCATCCCAGACGAAATTGTGCAACTATTATGAATATATTTTAAATTAATATCGTTCACACATCAAACGATGTGCCGGCCTTGAACCGGAGCGTCTGCAAGGTACTGCAGCTGCCCTTAAACAGCTGGGCGTATATCAGCCGCTGACACGGAGCCGGCTGCCCGGTCAGATTGCGGCTGAGTACGTTTAAGAAGATTTGATTTTTTCCCCCTTATTTCTTGAACAGCTTCATGCATAGTGGTAATATAATGGCGAATAAAAAACGGAGGCAAAAATGCGATGATACGCTTAAAACAAGACAATACTACAACAACATCCAGACTGCTTGTTGAATGTCTGGAAAACGAGGGAGTCAAATATATCTTCGGCATACCTGGCGAGGAAAACCTGGAACTCATGTCAGAACTGAAAAAATCAGAAAAAATCCGATTCATCACCACTCGCCATGAACAGGGAGCCGCTTTCATGGCGGATGTATACGGCAGACTGACAGGTCATGCGGGCGTCTGCCTGGCCACTCTGGGTCCCGGAGCAACGAATCTGGCTACGGGGGTTGCCGATGCCAACGGTGACGGAGCCCCGCTCATCGCTATCACCGGACAGGTTGGTACCGAAAGAATGCACATCACCTCCCACCAGTACATGGATCTGACGAAATTTTTTGAGCCTATCACCAAGAGGACAAAGATGGTTGTAAGGCCCGATACGATTAACGAAATAGTCAGGATTGCCTTTAAATATGCAGAAAGGGAGCGTCCGGGAGCATGTCATATAGACATTCCGGTGAACATTTCCAAGATGAAATTCTCCGCTGCAGAAAAACCTCTCAAAAGAGAAATACCTCTCAAGGAAAAGGCTGTAGACCGCTCTGTATCCGAGGCCGCCGAGCTTATCAGAGAAGCTTCCAATCCTATAATCCTGGCCGGAAGTCAGGCCGTACGAGTTCATGCATCGAAAGCACTGACGCGCTTTGCCGAGGATCTTAAAATTCCTGTAATCAATACCATGATGGCGAAGGGAATAATCCCGTATGACAACAAATATGCCATGATGACCGTGGGAATTCCTCAGTACGACTACGCAAACAAGCTGCTGGTGGATGCCGACCTCATCATCGCTATAGGATATGATCTTGTTGAGTTCTCCCCGTTCAGATGGAATCAGGACAACAAGGCAAAGATAGTGCACATTTCCGCTACGCCTGCTCATATCAATAAACATTACCAGTGCGACGTGGAAGTAGTCGGCGATATTTCCGATGCTCTCAACAGGATAGTTGATGAGCTGGGGTGTGAAAACCGTCCGGAGCCTGAAGCTGTTCTTAAAATACGAAAAACCTTTGATGCATCATTTGCAAAGGATGCAGAAAACGAAAGCTGCCCTATGACGCCGCAGCGCATTATCGGCGATGTCAGAAAAGCCCTCGGCAGAAAGGACATTCTGATTTCAGATGTCGGTGCCCACAAAATGTGGATTGCCCGACTCTATCACTGCTATGAACCGAACACCTGCATAATATCCAACGGGTTCGCAACCATGGGTATAGGACTCCCCGGAGCAATCAGCGCCAAGCTTGTCTATCCGGAAAGGCGAGTACTGACCATAACCGGCGACGGCGGCTTCATGATGAACTCTCAGGAACTGGAAACCGCTGTGAGACTCAAGCTTAACATAGTCGTTCTCATCATGAACGACAGTTCATACGGACTCATCAAATGGAAGCAGATGGATCAGTACGGAGAAACATATTTCACCGATTTTACAAACCCTGATTTTGTCAAGCTGGCCGAGTCCATGAACTGCATCGGATATCGTGTAAACAAAGCTTCCGACTTATCGGAGCTCCTTGAAAAAGCATTCTGCCAGGATCGTCCTGTCGTTATCGATGTTCCTGTTGACTACAGAGAAAATATCAAATTATCCAAAACGCTTAAAAGCTGGCGTGAGAAGCTCGCCGCGGGCAAACCGCATCTCCCCGGCAGGAACAAATAACCGGCAGTATTCTGCAGCATCAGTATAAAACAGCTGACAGTTTCATATAAACCTGCACCATAACGAGGCGGACGCCCCCTGCAGCGTCAGTATAAAAAACGACACAACCCTGCAGAGTCAGTAAAAAAGCTCCGACCCTCCTCAATAATCCGAGGAATGCCGGAGCTTTTTCAGTTTCTTACAGTTTTATTATCTTACTGTTTCATTTTTTATCGCTTTATTATTTTTCTGCTTTCAGTTTTACTGTTTTATTTTCTTCACTACACTGTCGCTTATCAGCGCCGGTCCTCCGAGCACCGCGACCTTCTTTATATTTGCAGATTTTGCATAGGAAACCGCAGCACTGTAGCTGTTGTTTTCAACAAGTATCAGCGGCGAGTTAATGGAAATCGCCAGAGGTCCTCCCGTCAGTCCGTCCGGATAATCCTGCGCACGTGCCAGCACTACACTTCCGCCGCCTGTATCGGTGCTGCCGATAACAAAGCCGCTGCCTGTACTGCTGCCGGCCTTGACTTCAAAGAATTTCTCCGCAATCGCAACAGATGTCTCATATCTCGTCTGTCCCTCAATACGCTCACACTGATGTGTTCTGTCATATGACTTCAGCTGCTTATCCACACTGCTGCTGACAACATCAGATCCGCCGATCAGATAAATCTCATTCGGCTTCAGAGTATCGAGATACTTAATCTGATTGGCATTCAGACCGGATTTGGCAACAATCAGAATCGGCTTGCCGACTGCCGATGCCGATAAGCTGTCTGCAAAATTTTCACCTGTGCATATAAGCAGATCCTCGTTGTATACACCGGCCGCCTTGAGAATCTCAATGTTGGTGTCGTACCTTGTGCTGCCGCCGAGACGCTCGACATTAATGCTTTCCGATGATATTTTCAGCTTCTTCAGGCTGCTCTCGAACCTGGTCGTCACAACACCTGTGCCGCCGAGGAGATATACCGTGCCGCCGGCTTTCAGATTATTGCTTATATACGTTCTGAGATCCGCTTCAGTTTTTGTATCCGTGCCGACCAGCATCACAGGACCGTTTTTCACCTTCGCGAGATAGCTTCCCGCCAGTGCATCCGGATAATTCAGACCGCTGGCCACAATGATACTTTCAAACTTATCCGTATTCAGACTCTGCTTGAGGGCATTTGCCGCAGCCTTTGAGGTTCCGTAACGGTTATCGCCGTATATACGCACTGTATCCTGACCGTTAAAGAACGATCCGTCCTCGATAGTGAATTCGAGCCACATATCACCGCAGTAACTTCCGATGCCGCAGATCATGATTCCGCCCTTTCCGGAGGACGTGTTCTTGTCATAATCCACATAATAATCCTTGCCCTCTGTGAGCTCCTTGCCTTCATACGTCACCGTAACTTCAGGAGTAATCTGCTTGCCTGTGTATTTCTGCTCCTTTTCATATGAAATTTCAGTCTCACTTATATCTGTCTTCGCATTCGACGTATAAGTAATCACGAATTCACTGTCCGCGCCGATTGTCTTTGTCAGCTCCTGAGAATCCGCAGTATATCCCTTGATTTCCGGTGCTGTCAGCGTGACAGCTGTGCCTGCAGTTCCCTTAGCTGTGGTCTTGTCTGCAATCTCATCACCGCATTCGTTTTCATAACGAACCGTGTATCTGCATTCGTCCGCAGAAACCTGCACATTGTATGATGCCGCAAGTCCCTTATAGCTTACCTTGACGGTCACTGTTCCCGGTGCCTTATTGACAAAGGCACTGCTGCAGTATTTTGTCACATCCTTTTCCGTGCCGTCCTCATACTTGGCCTTCACAACCATTCCGGCCGTGTCTATTGCCTCGCTCATAGTATATGAAGTCTTAGACGGTGCGGCTGTTATGGAAATGCTCACTGCTTCTCCGTCCACGCTCTCGAATGTCAGGCTGTTGTTTTCCGCATATGTCTCGGCAGCTGTTCCTGCCTGAGCCTGAATCACGAGATTGTCTGTTCCTGCGAATGCGTCCGTTCCGATTGTCTTCACTGAATACGGTATATTCACAAGGCTCAGAGCCGAGCAGTCTTCAAATGCACTTCTGTTTATTGTCGTGAGACCGCTGCCCAGGTATACCGTATCAAGCTTTGTGCATGATGCAAAGGCGCTGTTTCCTATTACGCTGACGCTGTCAGGTATCGTCACGCATTTGATATATGAATTTTCCTCAAGCACAGCCTCGCTTACTGTCGATACACTGTACCCGTCGATTGTATCCGGAATATCCAGGCTGCATCCCGATCTTTCAGCTGCCGGGAGATACCCTGTTATCACTGCCTTGCCGTCCTTTACATAATATTTCCATTCCGTATTGGCATTTGCCAGACATGACTCGGTATATTTCGTAAATGTCAGTGACGGCGACAGTCTGTCATATATTGACTGGAGCTTTGTCTTCTGGTTGTCCGATGCGATGTTAAGAGCATTCTGCACGCTGCTGTCAAGCGATGCCAGATATGTTCTGTAAATCATCTCATAGTCTTCATTCAGCAATGCGGCTCCTGCTGTATCACCGTCCTGATATGCTGTGCTTATCTTTGAAATCAGATTATCCGCTGTTTTGTTCATCTGTGCGGCATTTGCATAAGCGACAGCTGTATTGCTCACACCATCAAGCTCCGGAACCGAAATCAGCGCTTTTACAGTATTCGCTCCGAATCCCGCAGGTGCGATATATGCTGTGTCACTGGATGAATCAGGAAGAGAATCTCCGTAGTTACTAAGTCCGTACTCCAGCATTGCCGGCACGATTTCGTCTGCATCGACATTCTGCAGCTTCTTGTCAATACGGCTCAGACCCTTGTAAAGCGGAGTATTCTGATCCACATACTGCATCAGCGTCGTGATTATTTCGTGCTCTGCTTCCATCGTGAGCGCCGTGTTTATTGCCAGGCTTGCCGCATTGACAGACGTTCCCGAGAATGTATCGCCCGATGTTTTCTCGTTTTCCTGAGCCTGCTCAGCACTTTCAATCAGCACGAGAATATCGCTTTTGGTAAAAAGCCCGCCCGACAGCTGTTCCGCCACTTTAACTTTATCAGCTGCATTTGTCAGTCCGTCGTACCTGATGACATCTCTCACCTCATCACTTGTGCCGCGGCCTACATTGTATGTCGTCTTGACATTCTCCATGACATCATCGGAGATGCCGCTGTCCTCAGAGGCTGCCGTCAGCACAGCCAATGCCAGAGCGTCCTCCAGCGTTTTCTCATCGCATGACTTGCCCGATGACTTTTTAAGAACTGATTTCAGATTGCTCTGCGAGCCGTCTTCAAGGCATGCCTTGAATGATGAAAGCCAGCTGTCATCGCCGGCACTGCTCTGCAGGATGTCATCTATCTGTCCGCAGATTTCGCTGTACATATTTTTGTATGATTTATTGCTGAGCTTCCCGGCATATTCGCCGTAAAGCTGCTCCTCCGTGATGCTCCTGCTCTGCCAGTCGAGAACCGGATATCCATCGTTGATTTCATCGGTATCCATGGTGTACGCACTTCCGAGCAGATCAATCATGGATGCAGACTGAAATTCTTCTTCAGTCTTGACTATGCCTATCGTATTCTTCTGCGTTGAGGCATTGGAATCGCCTGCCTTGAGTCCTTTCAGCGAATAGTTGTCATGCACTGTGCTGTAATAGTAATCCACATGTCCGATTATCGGGTTCCAGTTCCAGCTGTAACCCTCTACTATCGTTCCAATATCATAGCAGTTTGTGATTGTAACCGTGGCATCCGCCATGCCGACGATACCGCCGTGCCATCTGCCGACCTGCGTAGTTCCTGTATTGCTTATAGTACCGAAGTTGTAGCAGTTCGTCACTGATGTTTCATATGAACAATTCTTATCACCGGATATACCGACAATACCGCCTGCGCCGTCCTTCTCACCATTGGAGCCCTGGATTCTGCCTTTGTTTACACATCTGTCGACCTTGTTGTAGTTCCTGCCGACTATTCCGCCGAACACCTTTGTCCCGGTAATGTGCCCGCTGTTGAAGCACTTGCTTACTGTACCGTTCTTGTCATTGAATCCGACGATACCGCCGACACAATAGATGTTTCCTGTTTTCAGTACTTTAGTATTCACAACGTATATCGAAACATTTCCCGTTATTCCGGTCACCGTACCGTTATTGCGTCCGGTCAGTCCTCCTATGCAGTCATTGTCGCCGTCTTTTGCCGCCGGTGTGAATGTTACCGGTTCGTCCTCGGTTCCTATGCTGCCCTCCACGGTCACATTTCTCAATGTGCCGGTGCTGTTGCCGAACAGGCCCTTGTATCCGCCGGTGATATCACTTATGGAAAGTCCGGTTACTTTATAGCTGTTGCCGTCAAATGTTCCCGCAAATACATTTTTACTGCTGCCGATCGGGGTCCATGTCCCGGTCAGTGCAATGTCATTTGCCAGCTCTACGGTCTTCCCTTCAAATGTGTTTCCCTCGTTGACGAGCTTTGCCAGACCTGCCAGCTCCTCTGCTGTTTTTAATGTAAAGCTGCTCGTACCGTCGCTGTACCAGCTTGTATCCGGTGTGATTGCCGGCTCCTCCGTCTCAGCTTCTTCTGCAGCTGCAGCCGCATCATCCTCAGTCGTCAGCGCTGCCGGCTCTGCGTCCGCTGCATCATCCGCTTCACTGCCTGAATTCGTGTCAGTCCCGGCTTTGCTGTCTGCATCTCCTGAGCCTGATTTGTCTGCTTCTGCTTTGTCAGCCGCTGCGCTGCCTGCTCCTGCAGATTTACTGCCGGAGACTGCGGAGCCCTGCTCGTTTTCCTGCTGTACAATACCGTCAGTCTTCTGCGTACTGCCTGTACCCGCAGCAAAAGCAGTGCCCTGAGGCACAAAAACCGCAGCGGCCATCATCGCCGCGATAATGACTGATATTAACTTTTTCCTGTGCATTCTTTCCTCCTGAATTTCTGATGTATATATATTCAACATAATCTATATAATAGAATACCACGGCTAGGCAATTTTGTCTGTTTTTGCAGCAAAGTATTCCGTGTTTTTTTTTTCGTATTTTTGCCCTGTCCGGTGTGCAGCCGGGCTGCTTTCCTGCGGCTGCGTTTCCGGGCCGGCCGGCTTAAGACGCCAGATTCATGCATGCTGCCTGACTAGTGCGGACGGGCTACGACTGCTTCCTGTATCTGCTCGGTGTCATATCGTATTTCTGCCTGAAAAGCTTCGTGAAATAGCTCTGGCTTTCGAAGCCGCACCGGAATGCTATGTCTGTAACACTCGTGTTTGTATTCCTGAGCTCCTCGGCAGCTCTGTCCAGCCGTATATCATTTATATATTCCGTGACGTTTTTCCCTGTTTCTTTACGGAACAGAGTCGATAGATATGACTTGTTAACGTGCAGCTCCCCGGCGATATCCTGCAGCTGCAGAGACGATGAGCATTTTTCCTGTATTATCCGTATTGCCTGATTGACGATAACCGAATCCCCCTGATAGGAGAATTTCATCGTTTCCTTTATTATAAACTCTGCATATTCTATCGCGGCATTTGTCAGCTCCTTCAGCGATGAGGCATTGCTCAGAGTCTCCATCTCCAGAATGCTGCTGTCGATTTCCTCTGCAGTCTTCAGCGACTTCGTCAGTCTTGTAAAAAGTACTATAAGTCTCAGCCTGATTACCGAAACATCCCCCGCATCATATATCATAAAGTCCTCCAGATATTTCATGATATGCTTATGCAGCTCCGCCGATCTGCATTCAAGAATATCCTTTGTCAACGTCGTTTCCGCTTCACTGGGATACTGTATCTCAATATTGCTTTTCTTCAGCTCGACAATTCTGGTCGCTATCAGGCTCTGCTCTATATTTCTCATATTCCTGCGAAGATCTGAATCTGCCGGCATGTGCGCCTTTATGCAATCCATAAAAATATTTGTCAGGTAAGTAGTTTCCATCGGAGTATACATCTTCATCCTCGAGGTTGTATTCATGAGGACCAGAACATCAATCTTGCTGAGTGTCAGCCTGCTGTAGAATTTGGAAATCACTTTATCGTGATCCTGCCCCATTGCTATCGGACCGGCAATGAAGTATCCCAGCAGAATCTCTCCGTCATAGCACGCATAGATGAGATTAATCAGACCCGAATCACACAGGAATGTGTAAACCTCACCCAGCTCCCTTGCGACCTTAAGCGCTGTATTGAATGTCCTGCTGCACTGAAAATCATTGTTGTAGTAGTCCTGATTGGAGCAGCAGACCTTGCATTCCTTCCTGCATTCCCATGTAACTGCACCTCCGGCGTCCCTAAATGTCACCGGAATATCTGTAATCTGTGAAAACGAATGCAGTGATTCCTTGATTTTCTTCAGAATCTCGTAATTGTTTGCCGCCATGATTTTCTCCTTATCCTGCAGTTCTGCATAAAAAAACACCTGTCCGCTGTGGGAACGCGCCCGCCCTGCTGCAAAGCGATGCATCGGACCGCAGCTGCCGCCTTTGCATAAAAAAGCCGCGTTTGTTTGCAAATATTATAATAAAATTCGCAAATTTTAACAATAATTAGAATAATATTATTCAGATTTAAATACAAAATAAAAATTCAGTGCTAAAACCTGTAAAATTAATAATAGTACAGATGCGCTGATTTAAAGTACTATTTATTCATAGAAAACCTAACATTCTCATGAGAACAGATATTAAGCTGTGTTCTCATATAAAAATCAAAACCACCCGGTGAAAGGAGAAATGGTATGAATTCATTGGAAAGAGTAACACTGGCACTGCAGCACAAGGAACCGGACCACGTTCCCGTATATCCGCTCATCAACAGCGTTTCCAGGAAATCGCTCGGCATCAATTATGCCGAATGGTCACAGGATCCCGAAAAATGTGCTGAATCAATCATCAAGGCAACTGAGGAAATCGGTGTTGACGTGCTGTGCACACTGGTTGACTTATCAGTGGAGGCTGCTGACTGGGGACAGGAAATCGAATTTCCTGAAGAACTCGCAGCTCATCCGGTTTCAAAGAATCGTCTGATTGAAAAGCCTGAGGACTATGAGAAGATTCAGGTTATCGACCCTACGAAAACACCGAGAATGAAGGATGCCATCCAGCTGACAAAGATTCTTTATGATAAAAAGGGTCAGGAATATCCTGTAGTGGCATTCATATTCGGACCGTTCGGTATCCTGAGCATGATGCGCGGTCAGGCCGAGATGTTCGTTGACTGTCTGAAGAAGGACAGAAAGCCGCTCATGCACAAGGCACTGAGAAATATTACGGAAACTCTGAAGATGTTTATAAAGGCTTCAGTTGACGCCGGCGCACACGCTGTCATGTTTGATACGCTCTATGCATCGAGAACAATCATGAGCCCTAAAATGTGGAACGAATTCGAGGGTGACTATATCGAGGAGCTCTGCAACTATGTAAGAGAATGCGGCGCAATGGTTATGCTTCACAACTGCGGTGACGGCATCTACTTCAAGGAACAGCTGGAAAGAATGGCGCCTGTAGCTGCGTTCTCATTCTGCCACCTGCCGCCTGATGCAGAGAGCATGGAAGATCTCAAGGCTAAGTACGGCGACAAGACTACATTAATCGGCATGATTGACCCGGGAGATATCATGGTTATGTCAGAGGATGAACTCAGAGCTGAATGCAGACGTCAGATTGATGCATATGCAAAGGGCGGCGGATTCATTCTCGCAACAGGCTGCGAATATCCGGCATCACTGTCATATGACAAGGCTAAGATTATGGTAGATGAAGCTAAGAACTACGGTGCATACAAGAAATAAAGCTGCGATGTTTCCGGATTTGATGTTTTAATATTTCAGAAACAGTAATCGAATTGTTTTAAGCTCCGGCTGTCTGAAATCAGACGGCCGGATTTTTTTACGGACCGCCGGAGTTTTTCGGGCTGCGGATTCTTTTGACATTCGAATCCCCTTTCCGGACGACCGAATCTTTTTGCGAATAACTGAATCCATTTGCGGTTTTTAAACCGGGCTTTATTCCCGGCCTGCTATTGTCTGACTTCTTTAAATCGAGTATAATTTAGCTATACAAATCGGGAGGGCCATCAGTATGAATAATAAAGTAAAATCAATCGCCACCGGAGTGGAGGATTTCAGAGAGATAATAGATAAAAACGGTTATTTTGTCGACAAGACTCTGATGATCAGGGATATTATCGAGAGTAATGCAAAGGTCACATTATTCACAAGGCCGAGGAGATTCGGCAAGACGCTGAATCAGAGCATGATTCGCCGTTTCTTCGAAGATGAAATCACGATGCACGGAGAGAAGGTCGATAACAGATACCTTTTTGACGGTCTTGCTGTCAGCAGCTGCGGCGAGGATATCCTGAAGCATCAGCAGCAGTATCCTGTGATATTCATATCCCTCAAATCAGCAAAACAGCCTGATTTTAAGGCAGCCTACTGGAACATCTGTCAGGACATCGCAGATGAATTCCGAAGACATCAATACGTTCTCAAAGCTGATACCCTTGCTGATAATCAGAAGACTTCCTTCATGAATATCATGACCGGAACAGCAGAATACGAGGAATACGGCAGAGCATTGAGACTTCTTTCAGAATGCCTGTTTACTTATCACGGAAAAAACACAATCATCCTCATTGACGAATA
>CAVECM010000022.1:0-30507 GCA_963614095.1 Bacteroidaceae bacterium | reverse complement strand
AGCCGTGAGAATATACGGCACATGGATAAATGCGGGTACGATTTTGTTATCATGATGAAGGGACAGAAAGAGATTGTAAAGCAGCTTGTAACAGAGAACCTGGGAACATTTGAGGATACCAGGGCAACAAGTATCCGCAAATACCGTCTGAATGGCGTGACCATAAAGAAGAAGCTCTTTCCGTCAGATGAAAGCGACAGGTATTTTCATCTGTACTACAGCAGCTCGAGATATTCGGCAGAGAAGGAGGCAGTTGAATCGAAAATAGACAGGCTTGCAGAGATGTTTTCAAAATACGAAGGTACGGACGTTCGGTTTCCGGCATCCTCGGAGAAATATTTTGACCTGATATATTATCATGACGGACAGGACAATCAGAAATTCATGTATGCAAAAGAGAAAACGGATGTCATAGACGAGGAGATCAGCCTGTGCGGATATTTCGTTATCATAACGTCAGAGAAAATGACGGCTGCTGAGGCGATTGATCTGTACAAAAGCAGGGATGCATCGGAAAAGCTGTTCAGGGGAGACAAGTCATACCTTGGAAACAGAAGCCTGAGAGTACATTCCACAGAATCCGCCGAGGCGAAGATTTTCATCGAATTCGTCGCACTGATCATAAGAAACCGGATATATACTTTGCTGAAAGACGCAGCAGAGGGTATGAGCAGCATCCCCAACTATATGAATGTGCCTGCAGCACTCAAGGAACTCGGGAAGATAGAGATGATCAGGCATATGGATAATATATACAGGCTTGACCATGCGGTGACTAAAACACAGAAGACGATACTGAAAGCGTTTGGAATTGATGCAGGATACATAAAGGAGAAAGTGAAAATCATAGGCGATACGATAGCGTACCACGAGGAGGAAAAACAGCATGGCAAGGAGAATCATCACCATAGATGAAAAAATCGAACGGGCGAAACTGAAAGTAAGCAAAGCAAAAGACAGATACGATGAAGCACTTTCGGAACTGAAGAATCTGATGGAAGAAAAGAAAAAACTTCAGTCAAAGGAACTTATGGATGCGATTGATAAAAGCAATCGAACATATGAAGAAATCATGGAATTTCTAAGCACGGATAACAGATAGCAGACAGCGTGCCCGAACGGACCCGTTTTGTTGTTGAGTAGGATTATTTCAGGAAGTTAACAAGAATAGGTGGCAGATAGGATGTACTGTTTCTTCTTTTGCTTCTAAATTACATTTCGCTTTCAAAAGTCTAATTTTTTTCAGTTTTTGAAAGCGGATTATTGCACATAATACTATAAGGCTGTAAAATAAGTATAAATAAACGGTTTCAAAAAAATGATTTTTTTAAACTTTTGAAAGTGGGTATATATATGAAAATGATTACAAGGGCAAAATATCTTGACAGGATAATCGAATTGAACGGTACTCCTGATATCAAAATCATCACGGGCATCCGCCGATCGGGTAAATCCAAATTGATGCAGGCATATATCAGATACCTGGAAACACATTTTGAAAACATCAATATCATCTTTATTGATTTTATGGACCTGACATATGAGGAAATCAAAGAATACCATGCATTGCACGAGTATGTAGAAGAACATTATCAGGCAGATAAAACGAACTATCTGTTTGTGGATGAAGTTCAGATGTGCCCGAAGTTTGAGCTGGCGATCAACAGTCTTTATTCCAAGGACAAGTATGACATCTATGTGACCGGATCTAATGCTTTCCTGCTGAGTGCAGACCTGGCAACTCTGTTCACCGGTCGCTATATTGAAATCCATGTGTTCCCTTTCAGCTTTCAGGAGTATTGCCTGTATTATGATGATGTCAGCGATAAAGATAAGCTCTTCGAGGATTATTCAGTCAAAGGCGGCCTGGCAGGGTCTTATGTTTACAGAACTGAAAAAGACAGGACAAACTATATAAAGGAAGTTTACGAAACCATTGTTACAAGAGATCTGGTGCAGAAATACGCTCTGCCTGACACATTGGTGCTGCAGCGTTTGAGCGAGTTTTTGATGGACAATATCAGTAATCTGACATCGCCGAATAAAGTAAGCCGGCTGCTTGCAGCAAATGAGACGCCGACGAATCATGTGACCGTTGGCAAGTATATCAGGTATTTATGCAATGCCTTTGTATTTTATGATATCAAGAGATACGATATCCGTGGCAAGAAATACCTCGGAAGCACAGAAAAGTTTTATCTGTGTGACAGTGGTATCCGATATGCGATACTCGGAAGCAGAAACATGGATTATGGCAGAGTATATGAGAATATCGTCTGCATAGAACTTCTTCGGCGTGGATACGATGTTTATGTCGGTAAGCTCTATCAGAAGGAAATTGATTTTGTTGCTCAGAGAGGCAGTGAAAAAATATATATTCAGGTAAGTGATAACATCTCGGGAGAGGAAACCTTTGAGAGAGAATGTTCCCCGCTTCTTCAAATCAGAGACGCTTACCCGAAAATGATTGTTGCCCGGACTAAACATCCGAAATATAGTTATGAAGGGATTGAAATTTACGATATAGTGGAGTGGCTACTACAGGAATAAACACTGTAAAATCGGAATATATCCGGTTGAGAAAAAAGGATATGTGACAAAGACCGGTAACGGCAGGGGGACGAAATACCTGGCAAATTCCTGACATGCCTGCTGCCGATAACCTTGATAACAATTTTTAGCTTTAACATTTTAAATATACAAGGCATGCTGCATGACAGAATAATTACATAACCGAGAGGTTCAGATAAGGAACTTCCCGGTTTTTTATTTACCGGAATGCAGGTGATGAAAGGCGGCATGCTGCCTGATGACTTCCCCGGTCCGGGGGTGTCGAGGACAAATCAGAATACGAAAGTGCGATGCATAAAAAAAGGAGGACTGAAGATGGCTTCAAATATAGAGATAATAAGAAAACAGCGGGAAGTGCTTCCGGCAGAAAGCAGGCACACAGTGCTGAAGCTGTTGCCGCCCCACCTGTGTTAATGAGTTCGGAGAGAAAAAAGAAAATCATTTTCCGGTTTCACAAGGGAAGAATGTTTATTGCAGGCAGAAGAATTTCTTGTTAAGATAGAAAAGGAAACTGCAGGAATCTGCACAGACGTTTTCAAAGGTGTCAGGAGGCCGACAGGTAAAGATTTATGAGAGAAAAAAATAAACTGCAGCGGCGTTATGAGCGCAGCAGCATGACAATAACACCCGAGGAAAATAAACTGCTTCATGAGAAAAAGGTATGTGTTGCAGGCTGCGGAGGTCTTGGCGGCGGTGTGATCGAAGGACTTGTGAGGACCGGAATCGGTACTGTCAGGGCGATAGACGGAGATGTGTTCGATGAGACAAATCTGAACAGACAGGTGCTTTCAAACGAGGGCAACCTCGGCAGGAGCAAGGCTGAGGAGGCGGTCCTCCAGATGAAGCTGATAAATTCAGAGGTTGTGATAGAGCCGGTATATGAATTTCTAGATGAGAGCAATGCTGCGGAGCTGATCCGCGGTTTTGATGCGGTTGTCGATGCACTTGACAATATATCCTCAAGAAGGATTCTCGAGCGTGCATGCGAGGCGGAAAACATACCTCTCGTTCACGGTGCGATAGCAGGCTGGAACGGACAGGTGTCAGTGGTGATGCCGGGTGACGGGACTATAGCTGCAGTATATGAGGGCGAAAGTGAGAATGGCGAGGAAGTTCTGACAGGGAATCCGTATTTCACACCGGCAGTAGTTTCGGCTATCGAGGTCGCGGAGACGGTAAAGCTGCTTCTGGGCAGAGAAGGAAGCCTCACGGGCAGGATGCTCACTATAGATTTGCTGCACCATGAATATGAAATTATAGATTTCAGAGGGTAACGATGAAAATCATAATGATAAAAAACCTCTCTGAAACCGTGAAAACTGCCGCAGCGGAACTGCTGATGGGCGGCATATCTGTAAGGGCAGGGGAAATGATTCTGCCGGGAAACCACAGAATTACCCCCGATAGATACAGGTGTTTTTCTGTCTGCAGGGATACCGGCGGCAGAAGTAATCACAGGACATCATATGAGTATAAAACTGAGAGCGGGGCAGATAGTATATGAAAGTTGAACAGTTTGTTATGGCCTACGAGGCAGAACAGGACAGAATACGAGCTATGCTGCCGGATGGATTCATATCGCTCAGACCGGTGCTCAGAATCAACACTGAAATACGGCAGACAGACGGGCGGGATGAACAGATTTACATTGAATTCAATACTCCGGTGGAATCGGACGGGAAACGCGGATGGATAAATATAGGACACTGGGAAACACCGGAAACCGATATCAGCTGCACCCGGGAAACCGGTAAAAACAATAGCAACAGCGGAAGGATAGCAATTACAACGGATTTTCTCCGGCTTACGTATGCCGGCACAGGGCTGGCCGGCGGATGCCCGGCCGAGAAGGATAACGACGGATGTTTTTTTATAAATGCAGAGATGCCGGCTGCGGAAAAAAACGCTGCCCGTGAAACAGAGCATGCAATCGGAAAAAATGCAGAATTCCGTCCGGCAGAAATCATAAGTGAAAACAAAGAGTTCTGCGACTGTGAATTTGCATGGACATTTTCGGGCTGTAATGCACATGGAAAAAGCACAGGAAAGACGCTTCCGGCGTATAATGAAAAAGAGCAGACCTGCTACGAACGGCAGGCTTTTACACCTGAAAATGCGGCGGCAATACCATGCAGGCAGGTCCTCGGTTCATATATAGTAAGATTTGAAAGATAAAGGTCTGAAAAAGGAGACAATCGCAATTTTGCGGAATTCAGATTTTAACAGGCCGGCAGGCCTGAAAAGTTTAAAGAAAAAGCTTGAAAAATCAGCCGTTCAGGGCTTGACATAACAGCTGCAAGATGGATAATTCCCTATCGACCGTAAGAGATATTAACCATAAATATATTGCAGCAGGAAAGATTGAGGTGAACAATATGAAGGTACTGATGCTTAACGGCAGCGCTAACAAAAGAGGCAATACAAATCGTGCACTTGAAGAAATCGGAAGGCAGCTTGAAAAAGAAGGATTGGAATATGAAATTTTCCAGATGGGAGGAAATCCTGTGCGCGACTGCATAGGGTGCGGAATGTGCTCGGAAAACGGCTGCAGATTTGATGACGATAAAGTCAACGAATTCGCAGCAAAAGCAAAGGAAGCGGACGGAATAATACTGGGTACACCCGTGTATTATGCACATCCGAGCGGGAGAGTGCTTTCATTTCTGGACAGAGTGTTCTTCAGCAGCAGTGATTCTTTTGCATTCAAGCCGGGAGCAGCTGTGGCTGTTGCAAGAAGAGGCGGCACAACGGCCTCGTTTGATGTGCTGAATAAATACTTCGGAATTTCACAGATGCCGGTCGCAGGCTCGACTTACTGGAATATCGCACACGGATGCATGCCGGGTGAGGTTGTGCAGGATGATGAGGGAATGCAGACAATGCGCAATCTGGCAAGAAACATGGCATGGCTGATTAAATGTCTCAATGCCGGTAAAGCTGCAGGGGTGCCGCAGCCGCAGTGTGAATCCGGCAGCCGCACGAATTTCATCAGGTAATCGCCTTTTGGGATTCTGCGGACTTTATAAAATACCGATAATTGAAGAAGCATACACTGATGTTCTGCAGTCAGCTTCATATAAAAGCCGCGGCATATTAACGGCGCACATTAATGCTGTAAAATGCGCAAATCTGCTTGACTTTGGAGCATATGCGGGATAAAATTACAGAGTGTGAAAAAATTCATAACGAAGGCTGTGATGAAGACAGTAGCCCTGCGTAATATCCTTACAGAGAGATGCACGTGAGCTGAGAATGCATCGGTGAGGCAGAGTGTGAAAATCACTTCGGAGCCGGACACTTTAAGAGAGACGGGATGATGGTCCCGTAATTAGGGTGGTACCGCGGTTTATTATCGTCCCTAGCATTAAGCTGTTAGGGATTTTTATTTTGAAAGGAAACGAGAGATGATCAAAAATTTATCTGAAAAACCCATCGCAGAGCTTCAGATGGAGCAGGCGGAGAACTGGGAAAAAGAAGACCTGTTAGGCAAATGCGTAAGCACAAGAGAAGGGAATCCTTTATTCATATTCTATGAGGGACCTCCTACAGCAAACGGCAGACCGGGAATACACCACGTTATAGCCAGAACTCTGAAGGACTCGGTGTGCAGATACAAGACAATGAAGGGCTTTGCTGTAAAGCGTAAAGCCGGCTGGGATACTCACGGACTGCCTGTTGAGATTGAAGTTGAGAAGCAGCTCAAGATGACAGGCAAGCAGGACATTGAGAAATACGGAATCAAGGAATTCAACGAAAAATGTAAGGAGTCGGTATTCACATACGAAAGCATGTGGAGACAGATGACAAAGAGAATGGGATACCTGATTGATCTCGATAACCCTTACATCACTCTCGACAACAATTATATAGAAACAGGCTGGTGGATAATAAAGGAATTCTTCAAGGCAGGACTTGTATATGAAGGACACAAGATTCTTCCATACTGCCCGAGATGCGGAACGGGTCTGGCTTCACATGAGGTGGCACAGGGATACAAGGAGATAAAAGTAAACACGATAACAGCCAAGTTCAAGAGAAAAGATGCAGACGAATATTTCCTCGCATGGACGACTACACCGTGGACTCTTGCATCAAACGTTGCGCTGACAGTAGGACCTGATATTGATTATGTCAAGGTGAAGATGACTGCAGGAGATGAAGAGGGCAATGTTTTCTATACTGCAAAGGTGCTCGCTGACAAGGTGCTCGGTGAGGGCAATTATGAAGTGCTTGAGGAAATGAAGGGAAAAGATCTCGAGTACGTTGAATATGAACAGCTTATGCCGTTTATCAAACCCGACAAGAAGGCATTTTTCGTTACATGCGCAGACTATGTAACTATTGAAGACGGTACCGGAATTGTACATACAGCACCTGCTTTCGGTGAGGATGACTATAATACCGGAAGAAGATACGATCTGCCGGTAGTAAATCCGGTTGATGAACAGGGAAAGTACACAGAAAC
Organism: Bacteroidaceae bacterium; assembly: GCA_963614095.1. Classification (GTDB taxonomy): domain Bacteria; phylum Bacillota; class Clostridia; order Peptostreptococcales; family Anaerovoracaceae; genus Lentihominibacter. Next base: position 23,471 of record CAVECM010000022.1, on the reverse strand, counting down.
TCCGTGGAAGGGCCGATTTGTAATGGAAGACGGTCTTGATGTGGATATCATAAAATGGCTTGCAGCTGAGAATAAGATTTATGCAAAGGAAAAGATGGCGCATAACTATCCGCACTGCTGGAGATGCGGCACACCGCTTCTTTACTATGCAAAGCCGAGCTGGTATATCGAAATGACAAAGCTTAAGGATCAGCTTGTTGCCAACAACAACACAGTTAACTGGTTCCCTGATTTCGTAGGAGAGAAGCGTTTCGGAAACTGGCTTGAAAATGTAAACGACTGGGCGATTTCCAGAAACAGATACTGGGGAACACCGATTCCGATCTGGAGATGTGAATGCGGTCATCTGGAATGCATAGGCAGCAGAGCAGAGCTTGTCGAAAAGGCTCAGGAGAATATCACGGAGGATATCGAACTGCACAGACCGTATGTGGATGATGTTCATCTGACATGCCCTCACTGCGGCAAGACAATGACGAGGATTCCGGAGGTAATGGACTGCTGGTTTGACAGCGGGGCAATGCCGTTCGCACAGCAGCATTATCCGTTTGAAAACAGTGAGAACTTTGATGAAGAGCTGTTCCCTGCAGACTTTATATGCGAGGGCATAGACCAGACGAGAGGATGGTTCTATTCACTGATGGCTATTTCTACATTCATCAAGGGAAAAGCACCATATAAAAATGTGCTTGTAAATGACCTTATTCTGGATAAAAACGGCAAGAAGATGAGTAAATCAAAGGGCAACACTGTTGACCCGTTTGAATTGTTCGACAAGTACGGAGCTGATGCGACAAGATGGTATCTGCTGCATGTGTCGCCGGCCTGGTCACCTACAAAATTTGATGAGGACGGACTTATTGAGATTGTAAGCAAATTCTTCGGAACACTGAAGAATGTATACAACTTCTTTGCGCTTTACTCGAATCAGGACGACATTGATCATGCTTCACTTGAAATCGCATATGAAAAGAGACCGGAGCTTGACAGATGGATAATATCAAAATACAACAGCCTGATTAAAGAAGTGACTGAAGATATGGACAGATACGACCATATGAAATCAGTCAGAAAAATACAGGAATTTGTCAATGAGGACCTGTCGAACTGGTATATCAGGAGAGCAAGAAGAAGATTCTGGGGCGAAGAGCTCAATGATGACAAGAAGGCTGTATATGCGACAACATATGAAGTGCTCGTAGGAATTTCGAAGATGATTGCACCGTTTGCGCCATTCATTTCGGATGAAATCTATCAGAATCTTACCGGAGAGGAATCTGTACATCTCGCATACTTCCCGACTGCAGATGAGAGTCTGATTGATGAGAATGTTGAAAAGAGAATGGATTTAGTAAGAACTCTCGTCGGGCTCGGAAGAGGAACAAGAGAGAAAGAGAGAATCAAGGTAAGACAGCCTCTGGAAGAAATTCTCGTTGCAGGCAAATATCAGGAAATTATAGAAGACCTGGCACCGCTTATCATGGAGGAACTTAATGTCAAGAAGGTTGTATTTGAGAACAAGCTTGATGAATATATGAATTACACGCTTAAGCCTAATTTCAAGGTGGCAGGTCCGGTTCTCGGAAAGAATATAAAGGCATTCGGCGGGGCTCTTGCGAAGGCGGATCCGGCAGAGACTGTTGCAAAGCTTGAAGCAGACGGAAAGATTGACATGCAGCTCGGTGAGGAGACTGTTGAGATTTCGAAGGATATGGTCGATGTGAAGATTTCAGCAAAAGAAGGCTTCGCAGTCGCTATGGAAAACAACGTATTCACTATACTTGAGACAACGCTTACACCGGAGCTTATAAGCGAGGGCTTTGCAAGAGAAATCATTTCGAAGGTACAGCAGCTCAGAAAACAGAATGATTACGAAATGATGGATAATATCCGAATATTTATCGATGCCGACGAAGAAATACAGGCAGCAGTTGATGAGTACAGAGATTACATAATGAAGGAAACACTTGCGGCTGCTGTGGAAAACAGAGAAGGTCTTAACACATGTGATATCAACGGTCATAAGACTGGCCTTGATGTGGAGAGAGTTTAATGGAAAAAACAAATCTTCTCGGGCTTACGGAAGATGAGCTGAAGGAATTTGCTGTAAAACAGGGTGAAGCAGCGTTTCGCGGAAAGCAGCTGTTCAAGTGGCTTTCCGCAGGCGTAAGAGATTTTGACGAAATGACGAATCTTTCTGTCCAGCTCAGAGAGAAGCTGAAAGAATCGGCATCTGCAAGCGGGCTGAAGATAATAAACGTGCAGCACGACAAAACGGATGGGACACGGAAGTTTCTGTTTGAGCTTGAGGATGGAAATACGGTGGAAGGCGTGTTTATGAAATACAAGTACGGCAATTCATTGTGTGTTTCATCTCAGGTCGGATGCAGAATGGGATGCAGATTCTGCGCCTCTGCACTGGGCGGATTTGTCAGAAATCTGACAGCCGGAGAAATGCTTGAACAGATTTCTGCGGCGGAGGCTGATGCCGGTGAAAAAATCAATCATATTGTAGTAATGGGGATGGGGGAGCCTTTTGACAATTATGAAAACCTGAAAAGGTTCCTTCAGATAATACATGACAGAAACGGAAGAAATCTGAGTTTCAGAAATATCACGGTTTCCACCAGCGGAATTGTACCGCGGATAAAACAGTTTGCCGATGATTTTCCGCAGGTGAACCTGGCTGTTTCGCTGCATGCTCTGACAGACGAGAGAAGAAGCGAGCTCATGCCGGTGAACAAGGCTTATCATGTAGATGAACTGCTGAAGGCTGCAGATGAGTATTCCGGAAAAACCGGCAGACGTGTGACTTTTGAGTATACTCTGATAAGAGGTGAAAATGATTCACCGGACGATCTGAAGATAATGAAAGAAAAACTGAAGGGAATGCTTTGCCATGTAAATCTTATACCCCTGAACAGGGTTGAGGAAACAGGATTCCGCGCAAGCAGCAGAAAACGTGCCGAAGAGATAGCGGAGTGGCTGAACAGAGCAGGCATTCCGGCTACAGTACGCAGAGAAATGGGCGCAGATATTGACGGAGCCTGCGGGCAGCTGCGGCGCAAGACAATCGATGCGTGAATTTTCTGTTAATGTTTGAATTTTAGTACGTGATTTACGGTTGCCCTAAATAGGCACATGGTGTATAATAATACCTAACATAAATTTGTACATAACAAGATATTGAGGAGGGTAATATTATGGTGAAATTACTTATAGGACATAAAGGAAGCGGTAAAACAGGACAGATGGTGCAGCTGGCAAATGAGAGCGTTAAAGAAAGCAATGGAAGCATAATATTTATCAATAAAAATCATAGATTGATGTATGAGCTGGCTCATGAAATCAGAGTCATCTGCATGGAAGAATATGAGAATATTACTAATATTGATGAATATATCGGATTCATATACGGCATTATCAGCTCCGACCATGATATCGAAACTATCTTTATTGACAGCATACTGAAACATGCAGATGTTTCCCTCGGAGATCTTCCTGAGTTTATAGACAGACTCAAGGCAATTTCAAAACTTTTCGATCTTAACTTCGTAGTAAGTGTAAGCGCAGAAAAAGAAGAAATGATAGGTGTTAACTTTGACGGATGCGAGATTCTGAATAAGTAAACTGCAGAACAGAATAGTAAAAATCAAAAGGCGGTGAATTCACCGCCTTTTTTAAGGACGTGAATATTGATGAAAAAAGCATATATCTTTGTATTTATTACAGCATTTTTATTCGGCACTATGGAAGTGGCATGCAAGGTGGCAGGCAGCCAGCTTGATGCATTTCAGCTGACATTTCTCAGGTTTGCGATAGGCGGACTGATACTGCTGCCGTTTGCAGCAGCTGAACTGAAAAAAAATAAAATTAAGCCGACGGCTAAAGACTTTCTGTGGCTTGCAGGAGTCGGAACATTGGGAATTCCTGTGAGTATGGTGCTGTTTCAGCTTGGAATAATGAACTGTAATGCATCCACCGCCTCTGTGCTGATATGCATAAACCCGTGGTTTACAATGATATTTGCACATTTCTTTGCAAATGAGAAAATGAACAGGAGCAAACTCAATGTGCTTCTTTTCGGATGCATAGGGCTGATTTTTATGATAAAACCGTGGAATCTCCAGCCGGGAAATACAGTAATCGGGATAATATATATGCTGCTTGCGGCAATTACATTCGGAGGATATACAGTAGCCGGGAAAGTCAGCGTGCAGAAGCTGGGACTGATAGCGCAGACAAGCATAAGCTTCATACTGGGTTCATTTGTGCTTCTTATTGTGATACTCGTAACGGGAAAACCGGTGTTTGCAGGAGTCGGAGACAATATCCTGCTGGTACTGTATGCAGGCATATTTGTAACAGGTCTGGGTTACTTCTGTTACTTTATGGCAATCAAAGCTTCGGATGCTTCAACAGGATCACTGGCATTTTTTATAAAACCGGCATTTGCACCGCTGATGGCAGTGATTTTTCTGCATGAAACACTGTTGTGGAACACATATACAGGGATTGCATTCATACTGTTTGCATCATATATCAATATAAATTATCAGAGGAAGGAAAATGAAATCAAAAAGAGACTTGAAAGCAGATGATATAGAGAGTATTTTCAGAAACAGGAAGGCCGGCAGCGAGGAGTTCTTTAAATTTTTTTCCGTACTGGTGCCGGTGGTTCAGTGTGATGACGGACTGTATCTGCTTTATGAAAAGCGCGCCAGACATATGAAGCGGCAGCCGGGAGAAATATGCTTTCCCGGAGGAGAACTGGAGGAAGGCGAAACAACGAAGGAGTGCGCTTTACGGGAAACAAGAGAAGAGATAGGTATAGATGAAAGCCGGATTGAAGTTATATGTCAGCTGGATACGATATATACATACAGTAATTTTGCAATGTACTGCTATCTGGGAATGATTGACGAAAAAGAGCTTTCGGGTATGAAACTGAACAGTGATGAAGTTGAAGATACATTTCTGGTGCCGCTGGAGTGGTTTACCGAAAACGATCCGCGGATTTACTGGACTGAAGTTGTGCCTCAGCCTCCGGAGGATTTTCCGTACGACGAGGTCACAGGAGGTGTTCCGTACAAGTGGAGAAACGGACTTGCCCCTGTCCCAGTATATGATGAGGTTGACGGCAATGTCATATGGGGGCTTACGGCCAGGATAACCAAAAGATTCATAGATGCTGTAAAGAAAGGAGCTGCAGATTCTGCAGCCGGAACGGAGGTGTGATTATGTTCAGAATCGGACTGTGCCAGATGAAGGGGTCATTTGACAAAGAAGAAAGTATGAAAACTGCAGAAAAGTTTGTACGTGAGGCGGCAGAAAACGGTGCAGAAATAATTTCGCTGCCTGAGATGTGGAACTGCCCTTATTCAAATGACTATTTCAGGGAGTATTCTGAACCGGCAGACGGCAGGACGGTTGAGTTCTTGTCAGAACTGGCGTCGAAACTGGGGGTTTATCTGATAGGAGGTTCTATACCGGAGCTTGACGGCGGAAAAGTATATAATACATCGTTTTGTTTTGACAGAACGGGTAAAATAATAGGAAAGCACAGGAAAGTGCATTTGTTTGATATCGATGTGGAAGGCGGAATAAGGTTCATGGAATCTGATACCTTGACAGCAGGACAGGATATGACAGTAATAGATACTGAATTCTGCAAAGTGGGTGTGGCGATATGCTATGATGTGAGATTCCCGGAGTGGTTCAGAAAAATGACGCTTGCAGGCGCGCAGCTGATGATTCTTCCGGCGGCATTCAATCTGACAACAGGGCCGGCGCACTGGGATATCACGATGAGAGCAAGGGCTCTTGACAATCAGGTCTATTTTGCTGCAAATTCACCTGCAAGAGATGAGAACGGGCCTTATCAGGCGTATGGAGGCTCCTGTATTGCAGATCCATGGGGGCAGTTTATTGCGCATGCTGATGAAAAGGAATGCATTGTATATGGTGATATAGATCTTAATCGCGTGAAAGCGGTAAGGCAGCAGCTTCCTCTTTTGAAACACAGGAGAGAGGCTCTTTATCAGGAGGAAATGGGATGATGAAAAGAAAAATATCTTTGCCAGTGGTTTCGGCAGTGCTGGCGGCATTGATTATGACTTTTGCAGTGACAGGATGCGGAGCGCCCGAGGCTGAACAGCCGGAGGATCAGGTGAGCTATGAAATAGCTATGGTTACTGATGCAGGCATGATAATGGACGGAGGATACAGCCAGGTGGCATGGACTGCAATCAGTGAATTCGGGGCAGAAAAAGGTGTATCGCATAAATATTACAAAGCTTCGGAGGCATCAGCAGAAGCCTACAGGGAAACAATAGACAATGCTGTTGAGAACGGTGCAGAAATTGTAATTACAGATGGATCGTCATTTGCCGATGTAGTAAGTACGGCTCAGAAAGAATATAATGATGTGAAATTCATACTGATTGATTCGGAGCCTACAGACAAGGAAAGCGGAAAAACTGATATTGCTGACAATACTGCAGTGGTTATGTTTGCATCCGAGCAGGCCGGGTACCTTGCAGGCTACGGTGCTGTAAAAGATGGAAAAACGCAGCTTGGTTTTCTGGGTGACGAAAAAAATGCTGTGGTGATGGATTACGGATACGGTTTTCTGCAGGGTGCTGAAGCAGCAGCCTCAGAAAACGGAACCGGTATCTCGGTCAGATATCATTACGGCACTTCAGGTGATACTCGGGATTCTGTGCTGAATACAGCATCCGGATGGTATGAAGCCGGTACGGAAGTTATTTTTGCCTGCGGCGATATGGTTGAACAGCCTGTGATAGAGGCTGCTGAGCTTGCAGACAAAAGAGTTATTGCAGCAGAAACAGATAAAAGTGAAATGTCCGATACCGTGATGACTTCTGCCGCTAAAGATATAAAGGGTGCAATAGAGGAACTGCTTAAACAGTACAGAAAAGATGAATTTCCGGGCGGTACGGAAATTACTCGCAATGCAGAAAACGATGGGGTATACCTTGAAATGAGCAGCAGCAGATTTACGAATTTCACAGAGTCGGATTATGATGATATATTAGAGAAATTAAAAGACGGCAGTATATCAGTGAAGAAACATGATGCCGGAGATATATCATCGCTGGAACTCTCTCTGATAACAGTTACTGAGGAATAAAACAACGATATTTCAGATATAAAAAAGCGTCCTGCCAAGTTCAATTGCCGCTTTGCGGTTATGAATACAGCAGACGCTTTTATTTTAGGAATTATTCAGCTGCTTGTCTGTGAGTATATCTGCAGTTCAAGCCCGGTGCCATGAAGTTTACCGGTTTATTTTTTCAGAGGAAGTGTGGACGATGTCCTGTCCTGTATATTGATATATTCACGCGGACTTTGCACCGAGTTGTATGCGGGACGCATGAGCTTTCCTCCGGCAACCAGTTCCTCTATTCTGTGCGCACACCATCCTGAAAGTCTGGCTGTGGCAAACAGCGGCGTAGCGATGGTTACAGGTATATCAAGCGCATCGTATACGAATCCTGAATAAAGATCGACGTTCGCAGGCATAGGTTTCTCGATGCCGTTGACTTCCGCATAAAGCTGCGGCGTACGTTTTTCAATGTAATCGCATAACAGAAAATCATCTACGAGCCCTTTGTTCTCAGCAAGTTTTTTTGACATTGATTTCAGAAGCTTTGCTCTTGGATCCGATAATGTATAGATTGCATGACCTATACCATAAACCAGACCTGTTCTGTCGTTTGCTTCCCTGCGCAGAATCTTTACCAGATAATCATCGAGTTTTCCTCTGTTATTAAAGTCGGGAACGTGAGCTTTTATATCTGCAATCATTTTTATTACCGCAATATTGGCTCCGCCGTGTTTAGGTCCTTTAAGTGAACCGATTGCAGCCGATATAGCCGAATAGGTGTCTGTTCCGGTCGATGAAATCAGGTGCGTCGTGAAGGAGGAATTGTTTCCACCGCCGTGTTCTGCATGCAGTATCATGGAAAGATCAAGGAGCTTTGCCTCTATATCCATGTAATCTCCCATAGGCCGAATCATTCGCAGAATGTTTTCTGAAGTGGAAAGCTCAGGTATAGGATTGTGCAGGTGCAGGCTCATATTATCGTAAAATGATGCCTTTGCCTGATATGCATAAGCGATGAGTGCCGGAAAATATCCGATTAAGTCAATCGACTGACGAAGGACATTGGGGATGGAAGTATCATCCGGGTTATCATCGTAACAGTAAAGGGCAAGAACACTTCTGGCCAGTTTGTTCATTATGCTGTTTGACGGTGCAGTCAGTATCATATCGCGGGCAAATCCGTTAGGAAGTTCACGCTTTGCACCAAGCATCTTTTTGAAGGCTTCAAGCTCTGATTTGCTCGGGAGAGATCCGAATATAAGCAAGAAAGTGATCTCTTCGAATCCGAAGCGGTCTTCCTTTATGCAGCTCTGAACGATGTCTTCGACATTGTATCCTCTGTAGAACAGTTTGCCCTCAACAGGTATTTTGTTGCCTGCGGAGTCGACATCGTATCCGCGGACCTCACCGATTTTAGTGAGCCCCACAACAACTCCTGTTCCGTTGGAATTTCTCAGACCACGCTTAACATTGTTCTTTATATACAGATCTGAAGCGATTTTATCGTTATTTTCTATGGTTTTTGCACTATAATCGAGAAAATCCTGAGCAAGTGTGGATTTGACAGTGTTTTTAATCTCCGCCTTTACCGCGCTTTTTACGGTCTTTTTTATGTCATGTCGTTTACTTTTGTTTCTGTTAAACATTCAAGACCTCCTTATAAATAGTAATTCACAATTTAAAGTATACCACATCGGAATGGTAAAGTAAATTATATTAATTCACGATAAAATGGTTTCCGGTTTGACCGCAATATAGTAATCTGAAGGTATCAAAAATGTACACACGTACACCGGTACACAAGTATAATTGTATACAATCCTGATTTTAAAGCTTCTTTTGATAAAAAATATACAATATCAGGCAGTTATATATCCGGTTTTACGATGCCGGGCTGCACAAAAGCGCTTCAGACATCCGGAAAGTTTGCTTCAATTTAGTTTGTCGGTATGTTTCTCAAATAAGAGAAAATAAAGCAGCTTATGTTTAATCAACCGGGGTTTATGATTTAACAGGGAATGATTATGTCGAAATATGTCGAATAATGACGAACGATTTATCTTTAGAAAGTCAGATGTATAGAGTATAATTTTCATACGGCAAACAATGGGAATTATGACAAAAAAAGCAAAAAAGCGGAAGCGTTGTACTATCCGCAGTTTCAAAGGGGGAATATTAATGGAGAAATCAAGAAAAAATTTATTGACTGTGCTGCTGCTGGCGATGATTTTTGCGGTCGGCAGTGCAGGAATATATTCTGTAGCTGAAGCTGCAGAATATACTGTAAAAAACAATGGGTCAGTTACAGACGGCACAAGCAGAGTCGGGAGCTTTTCCATAAACGGAGAAACGGTATTCTGCTGTGACCATAACAAAAGCACGCCGCCTACGGGAACAAAGGCAACGGCGCAGACCATGAGTAATGCTGACATTGCAAAAGTCCTGTATTATGGTTATGGAGGAGCCGGGCAGTGGTCGGGATTTAAAAATAAAAACGCAGCAATTGTGGCAACATCCCTGGCACTGGATCATTATTTCAACAATGGAACCGGAAACGGCAATCCGAATTACAATGCCTTCATGAAGTTTCTGAGTACAAGGGACGCATCGTTATCGGGAACGTCATATGTTCTTTATAAGACAGGAAGTGCATCATATCAGAGGCTCGCGGCAGGTATACCGAATATAACTGTAAATGTGTCAGTGACAAAGGAAAGTGCCGGCAAAACATTTACAGCGGGCAATGCATGTTATTCTCTGCAGGGGGCACAGTATGGTGTTTACAGCGATAATAAACTTCTGACTGTTATCACAACGGGCGAAGACGGGAAAGGATCGGCTTCTGTAAATATAAAAAGAAATGCGGCCGGAAAGATTACCGTTAAGGAGATAAAAGCTTCACAGGGCTATTCCCTTGATAAAAAGGCATATGCCTGCGACGGCAGCTCAGGAAAAATTGCTGTGAATTCCAAAGAACCTCCGGCCGAAAAAAAGGTTGAGGCACTTCTTTACAAATATGATTCAGAAACAGATACTGCGTCCGGCAGTGAGACTATGAATTATACTTCACAAAAGGGAGCAAAACTGGCAGGGGCAGTTTTCAAAGTGAATTTTTATGGGATTAGACACGATGAATTGCCGTCAGATAACGACTTTAGTGATATTAAGCCTCTTAAGACATGGTACCTTGAAAGTGATGAAAACGGCAGAATAAAACTGGAAAAAGAATATCTTGCGTCAGGGTATGAGCAATCAGAATTTTATATCAGCCCGGACGATGGGAAAACACCGGTTCTGCCGCTCGGCGCAATAACCGCAGAGGAAGTAAAGGCACCCGAAGGATATCTTCTGAATGACAGGCTGTATGTATCTGAAATAGGCTCCGGCAGTATGTCTGAAAACATTGCCGACAGTTCAGACTCTGAAAAAGTAACTTATCAGATACCGCTTATTCCGGATAATATCAAACGTGCAGACCTGAAATTCAGTAAAGTTGAAAACGGAACAAATCAGATAATGGCGGGGATTCCCTTCATGATAACATCACTGCAGGAGGAGGGTGCAGATTCTGAAAAAGGAGAGAGTCATGTACTGGTGACAGATGAAAATGGCCGTGCATCTACAGCCAGTGCCGATCATCCGCACTCTGTCAAAACAAATGCAAACGATGCAGCATGGAATGGAAAAACAGTCGATGATGCGAAACTGGACGCTGGGGCAGGCATCTGGTTCGGAGAAAGCGGAGCTGCAGATGATAACAGAGGAGCTCTCGCCTACGGGAGATACAGAATAGATGAGCTCCCGTGTGAAAAAAATCAAGGCTACAAGCTGCTTAAAAATATAGAAATAAAAGTCGATAAAGACGGAAATGTAATAGAACTCGGAACACTGACAAACAAAAGAATTGAATTGAAAACAAGCGTAAGAGACAATAAATCCAATGAAGACGGAGCGGCTATGCCGGGAAAAGACACAATACTGACAGACAAGGTTGCATACAGCGGGCTCGAAAAGGGTGAGAGCTACACCCTTGAGGGCGTGCTTATGGATAAAAAAACAGGTAAAGAGCTGCTTGTAAACGGACGAAAAATAACCTCGGCAAAGGAATTCAAAGCAGAAGATGAAGACGGGGAAATCGATATGGAATTTACATTTGACGCTTCAGAGCTTGAAGGATGCAGTATCGTTGTTTTTGAAACTCTTATAAAGGAAGGAAATGTTGTGGTGCGCCATGAGGACATAAATGATACGGATCAGACTATTGAGTTTCTCAATCCGAAAATAGGAACAGAGGCCTCTGACGGCAGAACGGGAAATAAATATATTGAATCCGGAAAAAACGCTGTGATTAAGGACAGGATTCATTACAGCGGTCTGATGAAGGGATACACGTATGAAATAAAAGGCGTGCTGATGGATAAGTCTTCCGGAAGGGAACTGCTCGTAAACGGTGAAAGCATTTCGGCTTCAATTGAATTTACACCGGATAACAGAGAGGGAGATGTTGAGGTGGAATTCAGTTTTGACGCATCAGAAACCGCGGGAAGGGAACTGGTTGCTTTTGAAGAATTATCATGGTCAGGACAGATTATAGCGGAACATAAGGATTTAAATGATGAAGGGCAGACTGTAAAAGTAAGAAACAAGTCTGCAGCGGTTGTTTCTACGGGGGACAGAATACCCGCTGCCATGCTTCCGGCGCTTGCACTTATGACTTTATCGGCTCTGGCTGCTGTCCTGGTATTGTACAGGAAAAAACTCATCTGCAGCGGAAATAGGACGAATACAACTGCGGACAATTAATAAATCTGTAAAATCGGTAAATCTGTAAAACAAATCTGCTGTTTTACAGAATATGAAAAATTAAAAACAATTGCATTTATGAATTGAAAAAGACCTGCACAACGAATCTTTAATCGGTGTGCAGGTCGGTATATCGGTTTAATCCTCATCTCCCAGTGAGGATTTTGCATGTACCCTTACTTCTCTGTCGTAGCATGAAAAGCAGTTTTCCACCAGTCTGCTGTCAGGCTTAGGAGTGATAAGACTTACGACGGGAACTATTATGAGCCCGGCAAGCATTGCAAGTGCACCGGCATTTATAGGTGACTGAAGTATTTCGGGGAATGAACTTTTAAAGAGAAGATTCAGTATCATAATGCCCGAACCCCATATATAACAGCACCAGCAGGCTGTCTTTGTTGTTCTTTTCCAGTAAAGCCCATAAAGAAGCGGTGCAAGGAATGAACCTGCAAGAGCACCCCAGGAAACACCCATAAGCTGAGCTATGAATGTAATGTTGTTTTTATACTGTATTACCGCAATGATTACTGATATAAGGATAAACAGTACTATAAGAATACGTATAACCAGAAGCTGCGTTTTCTCACTCATATCTTTGATGAAATTATCTTTCAGAAAATCAAGCGTGAGTGTTGAACTGGAGGCCATGACGAGAGATGACAATGTGGACATCGACGCCGAGAGCACAAGAAGGATAACAAGCCCTATAAGCACATCGGGAAGATTAGAGAGCATTGTAGGGATTATCGAGTCAAAGCCGTCGGATTCAACATTTATCTGGTCTGAAAACAGCCGGCCGAAGCCTCCGAGGAAATAACAGCCGCCGGAAACTACTATTGCAAAGAATGTTGAGATGATAGTGCCTTTGTGTATGGATTTTTCGCTCTCTATTGCGTAAAACTTCTGCACCATCTGAGGAAGTCCCCATGTTCCGAGCGATGTGAGTATAACTACGCTCAAAAGACCGAGGGGGTCAGGACCGAAAAATGAATTGAATACGCCCGGTATAGCTGATGCGGCAGGATCCTCGACATGTGCGAGCTGGTTAAGGGATTCTGTGAATCCGCCCTTGCTCATGAGTACTGCAGCTATTACAGCAACAATTCCGAACAGCATTATAATGCCTTGTACAAAGTCATTCACGGCAGTTGCCATATAACCGCCTGCTATGACATATATACCGGTCAGCACGGCCATTATTATTATGCATATTGTGTAATCGATATCAAAGGCCATACCGAAAAGTCTGGAGAGGCCATTGTATAAAGATGCAGTATATGGAATAAGAAATACGAATATGATAACAGAGGCACCGATTTTCAGTGATTTGCTGCAGAATCTGGAGCCGAAGAATTCGGGCATTGTTGCAGAATCCAGATGCTGAGTCATTATTCTTGTACGTCTGCCTAAGACTACCCATGCCAGGAGAGAACCTATCAGAGCGTTTCCGATACCTATCCATGTAGACGCGATACCGAATTTCCAGCCGAACTGACCTGCATATCCGACAAAGATAACTGCAGAGAAATATGATGTGCCGTATGCAAAGGCTGTAAGCCACGGGCCGACCGAACGTCCGCCCAATACGAAACCGTTGACGTCAGTTGCATGCCTTCTGCAGTAAAGACCGATTCCGATCATTACAGCGAAAAAAATACAAAGCAGTAAAATTTTGATAAACATAGTTTTGTCCTTTCCTTTCTTTATGAAGGACAGTGTATAAAAAAACTGCCCTCCGAACTATGTTCAGAGGGCAGTTATTACCGCGTTACCACCTCTGTTCGCCGCAGCTTCACAGCTGCTGCCTCACTGAGTTCATAATAAAACTCGCTCACTGTAACGGGTGAACCCGTTCCGGTCTACTTAGTTCAGAAGTGAATAGTGAATCACTTCTTCTCTGTTCAGCGGACTGCTCGCAGAATGTATTCAGTCAGTTTCCTCACTGCGCCTCTCACCACCCGGCTGCTCTCTGTTGGATTCTTAAAGACTTACTGCTTTCCGGTCATCGCATTTGTCTGCTATTATTGCATAAAACATTTTGTGTGTCAAGAGAAAATAAAAGAAAAGATAACCGTTCCGGGAAAATGGGGAATAAAATGCGTGCATTTTTAAAACAGATCCGGATTAATGCCGCCGTTCCGGAGGATGCGGGCTTTTTCAAGCGCAGCATTGACTATGTACGGGAATGCGGGATATAATCTACAATAGGCAGCAGCAAAGGCTTTAAACTGCAGGAGGAGCAGGTAATGAATCTGATAAAAGCAATTGAAAAATATAAACCATTTAACGAACAGGAAGAAAAAGATAAAGCGGAGATGCTCAGGAGGCTTAAAAGCGGTGAGGAGTTGTATACCAGAGACAATTCCTCAGCGCATATCACTGTTTCGGGATGGGTTGTGAATCTCGATAAAAGCCGTGTGCTGATGGCATATCATAATATTTATGATTCATGGTCATGGCTGGGCGGACATGCGGACGGCGAAAAAAATCTGAGTAAAACGGCACTCAGAGAGGTTATGGAGGAAAGTGGTCTTGAACATGTATCTCTTGTTTCGGATGAGATTTTTTCTCTGGAAATACTGACGGTAGATGGTCATGTAAAAAGAGGCGAGTACGTCTCGTCACACCTTCATTTGAATATAACGTTCCTGCTGGAAGCAGACGACAGACAGAAACTGCGCTGCAAGCCTGATGAAAACAGCGGTGTAAAGTGGTTTGCACCGGACGATGCAGTAAGTGCTTCAAGTGAGCCGTGGATAAGGGAAAGAATATATCGTAAGCTTAATGCAAAAGTGAAGGGGGAATAACATATATGACGGAATTCAAAGTCCATTCTGATTTTGAGCCGATGGGGGATCAGCCGCAGGCCATTGAGATTCTGGCAAACGGTATAAAGCAGGGCAAACGTGCACAGACGCTGATGGGCGTGACCGGTTCGGGAAAAACTTTCACGATGGCAAAGCTGATAGAGAAGGTTCAGAAGCCGACACTTGTAATCTCGCATAATAAAACACTGGCAGCTCAGCTGCATGGAGAATTCAAGGAATTCTTTCCGGAAAATGCAGTGGAATATTTTGTATCCTATTATGATTACTATCAGCCGGAGGCCTATGTGGCCTCGACCGATACATATATAGAGAAGGATTCCGACATCAATGCAGAGATAGAAAAACTCAGGCATTCCGCAACTGCTGCGCTTTCCGAGAGGAGAGACGTTATTATAGTTGCAAGTGTATCATGTATATACGGTCTGGGCAGCCCGATAGATTATGAGAATCAGGTAATATCACTGCGTCCGGGCATGGAAAAAGACAGGCAGGAGCTGATGCGGAAGCTTGTTGATATCCAGTACACACGAAATGATATCGCAATGGAGCGCGGAAATTTCAGAGTAAGAGGCGACACGATTGATATACATCCGGCAGGTGCCGAGAATGCAGTAAGGATAGAGCTTTTCGGGGATGAAGTTGAAACAATCAAAGAAATCAATCCGGTTACAGGTGAGATTATTGGTATTCGAAATCACGTTGCGATTTATCCGGCGTCGCATTATGTCACGAGTAAAGAGAATATAGAAAGAGCGGCAGTCACAATTAATGAAGAACTGGAAGAACGAATACAGTGGTTCAGAGACAGGGGCAAGCTGATTGAGGCACAGCGGATAGAGCAGCGGACCCGTTACGATGTTGAAATGCTCAGAGAAGTGGGTACATGCAAAGGAATAGAAAACTATTCAAGGCATATCACGGGTCTGAAGCCGGGTTCGAGACCTTATACACTGATAGATTACATTCCGGATGATTTTCTTATAATTATAGATGAATCACATGTAATGCTGCCGCAGCTCAGAGCGATGTATGCGGGAGACAGATCGAGAAAACAGTCTCTTGTTGATTACGGATTCAGACTTCCGTCGGCACTTGACAACAGGCCGCTGAAATTTGAAGAATTCAATGAACTTGTCAATCAGATAGTTTATGTCAGTGCGACACCGTCACCATATGAAAAGGAACAGAGCGGCGGAATTTCAGCTGAACAGATAATAAGACCTACAGGTCTGCTCGATCCTGTGATAGAGCTCCACAGTACAGAAGGGCAGATGGACCATCTGATCGGAGAAATCAACAAGACAACAGAAAAGGGCGAAAGAACGCTGATTACAACGCTGACGAAAAAAATGGCAGAGAGTCTGACAGATTATCTGAAAAATACAGGGATAAAGGTCAGATATCTGCATTCTGAGATAGATACACTGGAAAGAATGGAGATTATCAGAGATCTGAGGCTGGGAGTATTCGATGTTCTGGTGGGAATCAACCTTCTGAGAGAAGGGCTTGATATTCCGGAGGTGTCTCTTGTGGCAATACTGGATGCAGACAAGGAAGGATTTCTGAGAACAGAAACATCGCTTATTCAGACTATAGGCAGAGCTGCAAGAAATGCTGACAGCCGGGTGCTTATGTACTGCGATGGTATAAGCCGGGCGATGAGATCGGCGATTGATGAAACTGAACGAAGGCGAGGTATACAGGATAAATATAATAAAGCGCACGGTATAACGCCGCACAGTGTAAAGAAGGCAGTCAGAAGCGTTATCGAGGCTACAAAGGCGGCCGAAGCTGAAGGAAAATATGAGGGAAAGAGTCCTCTGGAGCTTACAAAAAAAGAACTGAAGGATTATGTCGGCAAACTGGAAAAAGAAATGAAACAGGCAGCCTCCGACCTGCAGTTTGAACGTGCAGCAGAACTCAGAGACGTTATTTTTGAATATAAGGCAAGGCTTTAAGGTGCGGCCCGGCAAAGTGGTAAAGCTGAGACGGCACCATTCTGCAGTAACGGCGGCATCAATGCAGCTGATGGAATGAGAAACAGAGAACAGGAAGGCAAAATGGCAAAAGATATTATTATAAAGGGCGCCAGAGAAAACAATCTGAAAAATATAGATGTGATTATTCCAAGGGATAAGCTGGTCGTGCTGACCGGGCTGTCCGGATCGGGAAAGTCCTCACTGGCATTTGACACTATATACGCCGAGGGGCAGAGAAAATATATGGAGAGTTTATCCTCATATGCGAGACAATTCCTGGGACAGATGGAAAAACCGAATGTTGAGTATATCGAGGGCCTCTCGCCGGCTATTTCCATAGATCAGAAAACGACAAACAAGAATCCGAGATCCACAGTAGGAACAGTAACGGAAATATACGATTATCTCAGACTGATGTATGCGAGAATAGGTATACCGCACTGTCCGGTATGCGGAAGAGAAATCGCAAGTCAGACCATAGACCAGATTACCGAGATTCTTATGACAGAGGGCAGCGGGACAAAACTTACGGTAATGGCTCCGGTGGTAAGACAGAAAAAGGGACAGCATGAGAAAATCCTCGAGAGGATACAAAAGGAAGGATTTACGAGAGTACGCGTTGACGGAGAAATCCGTATCCTGGGCGAGGATGAGATAAAGCTTGGAAAAACATTCAAACACACAATAGAAATTGTAGTAGACAGAATAAAAGTAAAGGATGGTATTCAGAGCAGATTGTCAGAGGCATGTGAACTGGCAATTGCACATGGCAGCGGACTGGTACAGGTAATAATTGACAAAGAAGGAGAAGTACAGGAAAAAACCTTCAGCACGAGTCTGGCGTGTCCGGATCACGGTGTCAGTGTAGAGGAACTTGAACCGAGAATGTTTTCGTTCAATAACCCTCTGGGAGCATGTCCGGAGTGCAACGGGCTCGGATTTATCCAGAGAATAGATCCGGATCTCATAATACCGGATCAGGATAAAAGCATAAATGAAAGATGTCTGAGTAATGTTTTCGCGACAATGGAATACACCAGCTTTTACTGGCAGGTTATAAATGCACTTGCAGAAAAATATGACGCAAGCCTTGATACTCCGTATAAAGATCTGCCGAAGGAATTTAAAAAATTTCTGCTGTACGGCACCGGAGATGAAAAACTTCAGTACGTATATACCAACAGAAATGGGGATACACAGAACAGAAATCATTCCTTTGAAGGTATAATCAATAATCTTGAGCGCAGATACAGGGAGACCGGCTCCGATTGGATTAAAGAAAAAATGGAAAAATACATGCGTGTTACAGAATGTCCGCAGTGTCACGGAAATAAGCTGAAGCCGGAGCTGCTTGCGGTTACGGTGGGCGGAAAAAATATCATGGAATTCTGTGACATGTCTGTTGCGGAGGCGATAGAATTCATATCAGAGCTTAAGCTTTCTGAAACACATATGAAAATCGCTGAAGAGATAATAAAAGAAATAAAAGGCAGACTTACATTTCTGGCAAATGTCGGGCTTGATTACCTGACGCTTTCCAGGGCAGCCGCGACGCTTTCGGGTGGAGAGTCACAGCGTATAAGACTGGCGACACAGATAGGCTCGGGGCTAGTAGGCGTGCTTTACATACTCGACGAGCCAAGCATCGGACTGCACCAGAAGGATAACGAAAAACTGCTGGAGGCGCTCAGAAGGCTTACGGATATAGGCAATACTCTTATTGTTGTCGAGCACGATGAAGACACAATGTATGCGGCCGACCACATAATAGATATAGGACCTGAGGCAGGAATCAACGGCGGTGAGCTGGTAGCTCAGGGTACTGTCGAGGACATAATGAACTGCCCGGAATCGTTGACAGGCCAGTATCTGAGCGGCAGGAAAAAAATTGAAATCCCGGATAAAAGAAGAAGCGGGAACGGGAAATTTCTGGAGATAAAAGGCGCGGCGGAGAATAATCTTAAGGGTATAGACGTAAAAATTCCGCTGGGAGAGCTGGTTTGTGTCACAGGAGTTTCAGGTTCAGGCAAGAGCAGTCTGATAAATGAGATACTTTACAAGGCTGTCGCTGCGGAAATGTACGGCAGCAAGGATAAACCCGGCAAACATAAGAGGATAAACGGACTGCATAATATAGACAAAATAATAGATATTAATCAGGCCCCGATAGGCAGAACACCGAGATCGAATCCGGCTACATATACAGGAGTATTCACGCATATACGCGATCTTTTTTCTCAGCTGCCGGAGGCAAAGCTCAGAGGATATGGAAAGGGCAGGTTCAGTTTTAATGTAAAAGGCGGCAGATGCGAGGCCTGCAGCGGTGACGGCATCATTAAAATTGAGATGCATTTTCTGCCGGATGTGTATGTGCCGTGCGAGGTGTGCAAGGGGAAGCGCTACAATCATGAAACTCTTGAGGTTAAATACAAGGGCAAGAGCATTTTCGATGTTCTGGATATGAATATAGAAGAAGCTGCGGAATTTTTCGGAAATATACCGGCGATATCCAGGCAGCTGCAGACCCTGCTCGATGTCGGGATGGGATATATCAAGCTCGGACAGCCAAGCACACAGCTTTCCGGCGGTGAGGCTCAGAGAATCAAACTTGCGTCAGAGCTTTCCAGGAAAAGCACAGGCCGGACGCTCTATATTCTGGATGAACCCACGACCGGACTGCATTTTGCAGACGTTGACAGACTGATAGCTGTGCTGGAGAGACTTGTGGATGCCGGGAATACGGTTGTTGTCATAGAGCACAACCTTGATGTTATAAAATGCGCTGACCACATTATCGATCTGGGGCCGGACGGAGGATTCAGAGGCGGTGAAATAGTCGCGGAAGGAACACCTGAGGAAGTTGCGGAAGTGAAAGAATCCTACACAGGAGCTTTTTTGAAAAAAATGCTGGAGAGAAACAAATTATGAGTATAAAATGGAAAACTTATTTCCCGGAAAAAATACTGCAGCGCGGGAAAGCGTATTTTAAAAATGCGTCGGTAAGCGACGTTACGAAAACAAGTTACGGATACAGTGCGCTTGTTTCAGGAAGCTATCTTTATACGGTATATATAGAAATGGACGACAAGAAAGGCATTGCCGGAATGGCATGCGGATGCTCGTATGCGGGGAAGGGACATTATTGCAAACACATGGCGGCCGTTTTATATGATCTTGAATCGAAAGGTGCTCTGGGCAGCAGCCGGGATGATGAAAAATCAAAGCACGAGGTTTTTCCGTTCAGCCGGAGCACCGGAGAAAACCCGGGAAAAAACAGCGGCGGGGATTCGGATAAACGTGACAGCTATCGTTTCTATAATATGGAACAGATTGCAGAGGATATTATCATTTATGATGATGTACTGAATGAAGCCAGACGGCTGATAAATGAAAATCTGGTGGAAATGACAAATGTGACGGAAGGTTATGTGCGGAGTGTATACGGCCTGTACAATGACAGAATGATTAAAGCTGAGGGCTTTTTTACAGAAAAAAACGGCAAAAGAGCTTATACTACGGTTAAAGCCTCCAGAGACAGAATTCTGTATATGGAATGCAATGCGAAAGATTGTGACTTCGGAACTTCAATTCCATATTACTATTACAATGAGACCAGAAGTACAGTCTGTGCACATATTACAGCGCTGCTGCTTCTTCTGGCGGAATATATAGAAAAAATCAATCCGGGTGACGCAACCAGCAGAGGAGCACAGCTGCTCCTTGACAGATACCGCAGTAAGCGCAGTGCCGGAAGGAAGGCAATAGCAGAGGGGCTGGATTTCGGGGAAAAAAAGCCTGATATTACTCTCGAGCCCAGATTTGACGTAGATGAATATGGTGACTTTGCAGTATCTTTCAGGATAGGAAGAAATAAGCTGTATGTTGTAAAAAACATACCTGAAATGCAGAAAGCCTTTGAACATGAAAGCGAAATGAAACTGGGCAAAAGGGAGTCAATTGATTTTGCGGCGGAAACGTTCAGCAGTGATTCCGAAAAAGTATATACTTTTATCAGCAGAGAACTGAAGGGCGAGCTGCTGCGCGGTGATAATGCATACCTTTTCTCCGGATACAATCGTGTCTCAGTGGAGGAAAATATAAAGGGCAGCATGGGGCTTTACGGGAAGCGTCTGGATGATTTCTTCGAACTGTTTAAAGACAGGAAGATTCCGTATACAGCAAAGGAAGGGTCTTACAGAAGAACCGGTGAGACGATTCTGACAGATGGAGTACCGAAGGTGCACCTTTACATAGATTCGATTAGCAATGACAACGGTGAATTTGACGGCATTTCACTTTCGGGTAATCTGCCGAAAATGATAAACGGTATAGATTCGCAGTATTATTTTGACGGGACAGCGCTCAACCGCGCAGGCAATGATGAGCTTGAAATCCTTGATATACTCGGAGATGGAGACTCCGGCGGAAAAATCAACCTGGAAATCGGGCGGAAGAATATGTCTGAATTCTGTTATCGTGTTCTGCCGGCACTTAAAGAATTTGCGGATGTAGAAATACATGAGCCGGAGCTGATAGAGAAATATCTTTATCCGGAAGCTGCGTTTGAATTTTATCTTGACGCTGAAGATGACAACGTGACATGTTCTGTAAAAGTAAAATACGGCGAACGGGAATGCGAACTGTATCGTGCCGGAAACGAAAACCAGCCGGCGGAAGTATTCAGGGATCTGCAGAGGGAAAAAGAAATAGAAGAAATTGTAGAAGACCTGTTCCCGTACATTTTCGAGGAAGATGGGGCCAGACACTGTGCTGCTGATGAGGATCTGATATATTCCATAATAGACGGAGGTGTGGACGCTCTTGTACAGCTTGGCGAAGTGCATGCAACAGACAGATTCCGAGGGCTTACAATCCGCAGAAAACCTAAAATTACGGTGGGAGTGAAAATTGAAAGTGATTTGCTGAATCTCTCGATTACATCGGACGGACTCACCGAGGAGGATTTGCTGGATCTGCTGAACAGCTATCGAAAGAAGAAAAAGTATCATCGCCTGAAAAACGGTGATTTCATGACCGTAGATGAAGACACTCTGGATGAGCTTTCCTCGATGCTTGATATAATGCATGTCTCGCCATCGGAATTTGTAAAGGGCAAGATGCAGCTGCCGATGTACAGGGCCCTGTATCTCGACAGGATGCTTGAAAAAAACGATGCGATTTACGCACAGAGAGACAAGCATTTTAAAAGCCTTATACGAAATTTTAAAACTGTGAGTGATTCGGATTATGAATTGCCGGAATCACTTGACGGGGTGATGAGAAATTATCAGCAGTTCGGGTACAAATGGCTCAGAACCGTGGCGAGCTGTGGATTCGGAGGAATACTTGCCGATGATATGGGGCTGGGAAAAACTTTACAGGTAATAGCTGTGCTGCTTGCCGCAAAACAGGAAAATGAAAAATCTGCGGGTACATCGCTTGTAGTTACACCTGCATCGCTTGTATACAACTGGCGTGAGGAATTTGCAAAATTCGCACCGCAGCTGGATATCTGTGTGATAACGGGAACAAAATCCGAACGTGCAGACAAGCTGGCCGGATATAAAAAACATGATGTGCTGATAACATCGTATGACCTGATTAAGCGTGATATTCTTGAATATGAAGATAAGGCGTTTGAGTATCAGATAATAGATGAGGCGCAGTTTATAAAAAATCATACGACTGCAGCGGCAAAAGCTGTAAAAGTAGTTAAAAGCAAAGTGCGGTTTGCGTTAACGGGTACGCCTATAGAAAACAGGCTGAGTGAACTGTGGAGCATATTTGATTATCTGATGCCGGGCTTCCTTTATACATATGACAGATTCCGCAGGGAACTTGAAAATCCGATTGTAAAAGAAAGAAATGAGGCTGCAATGTCTCAGCTGAAGCGAATGGCGGAGCCTTTTATTCTGCGAAGACTCAAAGGCGATGTGCTGAGAGATCTGCCGGAAAAAATTGAAGAAGTGCAGTATGTTGTTTTTGAAAAAACGCAGCATCAGCTTTATGATGCGCAGGCGCTGCATATGAAGAAAATGCTCGAGGAGCAGAATGATGAAAGCTTTGCAAAGAGCAAGATAAAAATTCTGGCTGAAATAACGCGGATCAGGCAGATCTGCTGCGATCCGTCATTGTGCTTTGAAAATTACAAAGGTGAATCGGCAAAGCGGGATGCCTGTATGGAACTGGTTCGCAGTGCAATTGACGGTGAACACAGAATGCTGATATTCTCTCAGTTCACATCAATGCTGGAGCTTCTGGAGTCGGATCTGCAGAAAGAAAAAATACCTTATTTTAAAATTACAGGAGCAACGAAGAAGGAAGAACGTATTGATCTGGTACATCGTTTTAATGAAGGCGATACGCCGGTCTTTCTGATATCGCTGAAAGCCGGAGGAACCGGCCTTAATCTGACGGGAGCTGATATCGTACTGCATTATGACCCATGGTGGAATCTGGCTGCTCAGAACCAGGCGACAGATCGTGCGCACAGAATCGGGCAGGAGAAGACTGTTTCGGTATATAAACTGATAGTAAAGGGATCTATAGAAGAAAAGATACTTAAGCTGCAGGAAGATAAAAAAGCTCTGGCTGATGAAATTCTGAACGGAGAAACAGGCGGGCTTATGACCATGAGCAGAGATGAACTTATTGCGCTGCTGTAAAAAAAGATATCTGTAAATGTAAACTCCGGTCTGCAGGTGAAACCGGTTCATTATAAAAAGTCCATCC
>CAVECM010000021.1:0-31271 GCA_963614095.1 Bacteroidaceae bacterium | reverse complement strand
ATGCTTCAAGCGCTCTTTCCTGTGGTATAGCCATTACTAAAACCTCCTTTTAAATTTAATTTATTTTTTAGGCATATGTATTGATATATTATCCACATCTCTTGCCGCTTCTGCTACTGCTTCTGATATGGTTGGATGTGAATGAATTGTCTCAACAATATCCTCCACTGTTCCGTTCATTTTCATATATGCAGCCGCCTCAGCAACAAGTTCCGTTGCACTTCTGCCTATAAAATGAGCTCCTAATATTTTCTTTGTTTTTTTGTCTGCAACTATTTTGAACATTCCATCAGTATCACCTGATGCAACAGCTTTGCCGCATGCAACCAGCGGGAATATTCCCGCTGCGACATCAAAGCCTTTTTCTTTTGCTTCTTTTTCGGTAAGTCCGACACATCCAACCTCCGGAGTTGTATATATGCAGGCAGGTATTATATCAAAACTCATCTTTTTATCTTTTCCCATTGCATTCTCTGCCGCACATATTCCCATTTCAGAAGCAACATGCGCAAGCTGCCTTTTACCTGTTACATCGCCGATTGCATATATGCCTGAGATGCTCGTTTCCATCCTGTCATTTACACTTATGAAGCCTCTGTCCATTTCAAATCCCATTGATCCGAATTGTTCCGAATTAGGCTTTCTTCCTGTTGATATGAGTACCTTATCACCTGAAACAGTTTCGGTAGTATTATCTGCACGCTGCACAATAACATTCAGCCTGCCGTCATCTCTTTTGACGATTTCCTGCACCTTGCTGTCCGCTTTTATTTCTATGCCGCTTTGCTCTAACATATGCCTCATCATTTCTGAAACAGTCTCATCCTGCACCGCAACAACAGTTGGCAGCATCTCTATAATTGTAACCTTGCATCCATAGGCGTTAAAAATTGTTGCAAACTCACAGCCTATGACTCCACCGCCTATGATTACAAGACTTTCCGGCATCTGTGTGCATGCAAGAAGTTCCTCACTTGTCACAACACCATCTTCATCTGCTCCCTTTACCGGCGGAAGCTTTGGAGAAGAGCCCGTGGCTATAATCAGCTTTCCGAATTCAAGTTCGAGTCTTTCATTGCCGTTATCAACGAAAATTCTTTTGTCTCCAGCAAGCACACCACATCCCTGATAAAGTTCAACACCATTTGACTGAAGCAATCCGCTTACGCCCTTTACCAGCTGCTTTACAGCTCTGTCTTTGGCTTTCACAGCTTTGCTGTAATCCAGAACGACATTTCCTTCTATTTTGATTCCTCTGTGTTTTCCCGCTTCTATGCTGTGAAGTATCTCCACATTTTTTATAAGTGCTTTTGTCGGAATACAGCCTGCATTGAGACATGTACCTCCAACCTTGTTTTTTTCTATCACGGCTACGCTTGCACCAAGCTGTGCGGCTCTGATTGCAGCCACATATCCCCCCGGTCCTGCACCAAGTACAATTACATCATACTTTTTCATAAATCACCTCTCATTCTTTGTTAAAGTTATATAAATTCCTCACACCTATATATAATCAACGCAAAGTCTATGCCAATTTTGTGATGAATTCAAAATATTGTATTTATTCAAAGCCCTTCATGTGCTCTGCTATCATATATTCGGGCAGATCCTCCGGATATTTCCTTTTGAGTCTGCTGACCAGTGTATAATATCCGAAATCATCGTCCTCCTTCTCAGGCATATGATACAAAACTGCCTTTTGAGGATTGAGTCTGCGTATAAACTCTCTGCTCTCGTCAAGATTCATCTGCATTATATTAAAAAATCCATATTTCACAGGTTTGTCAGCTGCAGAAGCAAACCTGTCATAAGCCTGTGCATCAAGCACACTGTCAGATGCTATGAAATAGCTGCAGTCACTGTATTTTACAAGCATGCTGCATACCGGTACGGGCTCTGCCACATCACCTACATCAAGATGTTCTGAATTGAGAATAACCAGTTCAAAATCCTTGTGCTTTATCACATCAAAGCCGTTTTCCTTTACAATTTTGACATTGTTTTTTTCATCGCAAGGTGCAAAATACAAAACATCTTTGTTTTTTTCGAGGTATTCAACGACTTGCTTTTCATCATAATGGTCTATATGACTGTGAGTAAAAGCAATCAGATCCGGACGTTCAAATACTCCGGTGCCGTTTTCCAGCATGGATTTGAATTCTGCAGGCATTGGTGACATGCCTACACTCCTGATACTGCTGTCACTGCAATATATACAGTCAATCAGGATTTTGCTTTCTTCGGACTCAAAGCAAACAGCACTGTCATTTGCATGAAATATTTTTACACTCATATTTTCTCCTTTTCTTCATACAGCCGAAATTATATACTCGCAATTTTCTCAACAAGATTTTCAATTGTTGTGGATGTAAACATGCCCATCTTCTCTAAGTCCTCTGTTACATCTACAGGTATATCAGAGCCTTCCACCTGGCTTGTAAGCAGACCCCCAAGGAAGAAATGGTAATCCTTGCCTCTTTTCTGCGCAAAGCTTTTGAGCAGTTTACTGTAGTCAAGTGCCTGACCGTTATGAAGACTTACACATATATCTGTGCAGCCATACTCATCGGCAAGGTCCATTACATCTATTGCTTCCAGAGAAGCACCTCCTCCGATTACCTCTGCACCAAGCTTTTCAAGTACACGTGTTACAGCATAATATCCGAAATAGTGCATGTCGCCCGAGGCAGTACAAACACGCTTACCTGCTATTTTCTCTGCAAACGGTTCTTTCCTGACATTTTCATAAATCGCCATCGCCTGACGTTCTGTTTCTGCCCATAACGCTGAAGGAAGCACAGGCTCAACTCTTGATCCGCCCCGTTGAACCATTGACGGATGAAAGAATTCTTCAAACTTGGCAGGGTTCATTTTTTTGGTTACAACCATCATCTCTATCGGATTTGTAATATCAATCCCTGCTTCCTCGAAGCCCTGCATTATGTTTCCATACATGGTATCTGCCTGCTGCATGATTTCATCTCTCAGTTTTTCAATCGGCTCCCAGTTTATGAGTGGTTCAAGATTCACTGCAGATTTTTCTGCCATATGACATGCCGCCTGTATATCCTTCATGTTTTTTACAGTAGGCACAGCAACCTTCTCTGTTATCGGAACTACCAGGAATGCCGCGCCTGTCTTGTATTTTCTTTCTAAAAGTATGCTGAGCATAGCCTCAGGCACAAGATAACCGTAATTCCCATGAATATCATGATCCAGAGGCGATACTGTGTCCGGATAAACAAAGCCTATGCACGGGCAGTCATCCATTTTGAACATTTCATGAGCGGCAAGCCATACGGCCGCCTTGTGTATATGATCAACGGTAAGGTTGCCGAAGCTGAATGAATATCTGCACTTGCACAGGTCTGTTGTGATATATTTTACGAATTTTGCCCATGCAAGATATGAAACAAGGTCTGTACAATATGCCGGAAGTGAGTCATCCATATTATCATTTACCACTACCTTTTCATCCCATTTTGCTGCACATATTCCAAGAGCCTTGATAATCTGGTTCATGTTCCAGACCTCGTCCGGACAACCCGGTGCCACCTGATGCCATGTACTCACAAGACCTGTGTAGCTGGTTCCCGCAGTGAGAGCATTGATAGTACACTGAACAGCGTTCGGCCATCCTATATGATTGTCTTCAAAGGTTATTCCTATTGAGGATGCTGTTGTAATGCCGACATAATCCTCCAATGTATTAAGGTCAAACCCCGCTCCTGTAGGGATTCCATCTCTTTTGTCCATCGGAACACCTGTAATGTTTTTTGGCAGCTGGTGACAGAACGGAATATCAAAACCTGTTTCTTCACTCCAGCGATCAAGTTCCTTCAATGCTGCAATCTGATCCTCATAGGTAGCAAGTCCCGCATTTGACTTCCAGCTGATCCTGCCCTCCCTGGCATTTCTCATACGAAGGTCGGCGTCATTTCTCACGTTGTATTTTTTGTGAAAAGGAGTTTCCATCCTCACCAGGTTTTTACCTATTTCAAACCCTTCCTTCCACATTTTCTTCCAGTCACCCGTATCCTCGGGAATAAATTGAGCCAGATATTCTCTGTTTGTTTTGTTCAGAACCTCCACAGTCTACCTCCTATTTATTATCAATCACTAAATATATTGCCGCATGTTCTGACAGTGATATGTGTCTGAATATATCGACTTCCTGCCGGTATTCTCTGCAGTGTTATATCCTCTATACTGCATACAGACCATTTATCAGTAATAATGTCTCCATCCTTCTGGAAATAGCTTTCTCCCTCTATTTCTGTCAGTGCGGCACTTATGTTCTGTCTTGTTATCGCTTTTTCGGCCAGCTGCACACACATTTTTACGGCTTTTTCTACGGCCTCATTCAATTCGCCGCATGAAAACCTTTGATTCTGCACATGTACCAGATAGCCTTTATTTTCTTCTCCTCTGCGTATCAGTGCTGAAGATTCCTCCTGTATTCCGGCCGTTGCCGCTCCTATTGCATTTGCCACTTCGTAATGCTCCGGTATTATGAGATTAAAGCTGTGAAATTCATTGGCAATGCTGTACCATGTTTTTGCAGGTGCTCCTATGGCACATACAGGCATCCTGCTATCAGCTATTTCAGGGAGATGTTCATTTATCATATCAACAATTAATCTTTTGATTTTAAAAATAAGTTTCTCTTTATCAATATTTTCTGTTTCAGCGGCTTTTTCCAGCTTGTTTTGCGCTGCTTCTTTATCCCATTTGATATATTCACCTGTGCAATGCACTATATCAGTCGGTGTAAGCCGGCTTCCTCCCCTGCATACAGGAAGTACACGTTCCGGCCCCACTTTAATCATGCCGTCGTTTATTTTAATGCAGCTGTCACCCCCAAGACCGAAGGTACTAAGCTTGGCAGATTTTATCATGAGCTTCCAGCCTCCAATAACCGCACCGTCAGCAGAAAGCTTTATCTGTCTGTTATTCACTATTCCTGTATCAGTGGTGGTTCCGCCCATATCAGCTATAGCTGCATGTTCCACACCTGTAAGGTTTATGGCGCCTATCATACTTGAGGCCGGACCTGACAAGGCTGTATCTATCGGTGTTTTATGAATTGCCTCAAGCTTTGCTGTTGTTCCGTCGCCCTTCACGACAAACACAGGTGCGTTTATATGGTACTGTGAAAGCACAAGCTCTATAGCTTTGATGAACCGGTCTATCACAGGCAGCAGTCCTGCATTTATTACGGCAGTATTTGTCCGCTCTAAAAATCCCAGACCGCTTGCAAGCTCATGACCGCATATCACAGGCAAATCACAGAATTCAGTTATATATTCTCTTACCTTCTGCTCAAGCAGCGGATTTCTTATGCTGGCAGCTCCTGACACAGCTATGGCCTGTACATAAGGAAGAATCTCGCTGACAGCCTTCTTCACCTGTATCTCATTGACATCCTGTACAATCCTGCCCTTTATATTTACCTGCCCGTCCACATTCCTTACATGAGAACATGCTATCTCTCCGGAGGGGCTGCTTCCTATCACTATCAGACCGATACTGCCCAGCCTGCCTTCTACGATTGCATTTGTCGCAAGAGTTGTAGAAAGAACAACTCTTTCAATTTCATCTGCCTCGTCTTTATCAAGGCAAAGCCCCGCTATGCTCTCAGAAATACCGATTTCAAGCTTTTCATGGGTGGTGACAGCTTTAGCTTTTCTTTTGACTCCTACCACACCAGCAGCAGTATTATCTATTAAAACCGCATCGGTATAGGTACCACCCGTATCTATTCCAACTACATATCCCATACTTTCAGCCTCTCTTAATAAAAATCTTTATGCTAAAATCAAAAGCAAATTCCATGCCAAATCTTTTGTCCCGGATATTAATGGCATAAAATTTGCACTTCTTTTTACTATAATATTTAATTGTAAGGAGGTTATTATGAAAACAAACGGTATTGCACATGTGGGAATCTGTGTAAAAAATTTAGAGAAATCAGTTGATTTTTATACTAAGGTCATGGGATTTAAGGTTATCGATCCGCCTCCTGCGGAGTTCCTTGATGATCCTGACGAGGCAAAAGGACTGGGCTTTGAAAAGTGCGCAAACCGTGTGTGCTCACTTGAAATCGCAAAGAATCAGATACTTGAACTTATGGAGTTTTCATTTCCTGACTCACCGGCAGACATTCCCATGCCCCTGAATACGCTCGGCAAACATCACATAGCCTATTATGTAGACAGTATGCAGGAATGGCTGAGTAAATTCAGAGAACTTGGTCTAGAGGTTGTATACAAAGAACAGCCTTTTGAAACAGGCGGAGAAACTGCATACTGGGCTCTCGTAAAGGATCCTGACGGCATAGTTATAGAGTTCATACAAACTTCTATTTCAGAGTAAAAAAAAAATTTTAAAATAAAATCGCAGGAAAATTTCCTGCGATTTTATTTTAAACAGTTTTGTAACAATTTCTTACGAATGGATATACTTTTGTCTTGTCAAACCATAATCAGTAATTATGTAATGTATTATCAGATTATTATCTTTATCAAACTCCACTTTATCTGCTTTCATAAACTGTACACCAAGAAATGTGTCCAGATAATCTGTAACTCTTTTGGCGTTGAACTGCTTTTCTCCTCCATATTCTGAAGCCAGTACCTTCATGATTTCATCAACTGTAACAGATTCTTTTTTATCCATAGCATACTGCAGTATGCGCAATTTTAATGGCAGTGTCATATCTTCATCTCCTCGTATAATAGTTTTAGATACATAAATGTAATCCTTAGAACTTAATAACTTTTGTTCAATATGCTTATACATCTCTCAGATTAAACAACTCTGAAGGCTTAGCAATTACCAGTATTATTCCAACCACAACAATCAGTGCGCCTACTATTCCCATTGTAGTGACCTCGTAGTCATATATGCCGATTGCAGCGAAAAGATATCCCAGCGGAATGCTCCATACCGGCATTGTGTTTACAACCGCAAGAGTCTTTGTCGGACCCGATTTATTAAAGCCTACGTAAGTTGTCGCATATGAAATGCCTGCAAACAGCCCCATTATAACAACGAGAATAAAAAGCTTCGGCGTTGTGAATACCAATGCTATTATTCTTCCGACAACTGATATATCACCAAAAATAGCTGCTACAATAGATATAAGTATAAATCCTAAAACTCCTGAACCGAAGCATCTGTAAAATCCGCAGCCTATAAGCGGGTCAACCAAATCGCCTGCATATGTTGAAAGCATACCTTCTACTGTAAATCCGATAGGAGCAATTGCAGCAAGAGCGATTCCTACATAGAACAAGTTTGTCATCCCTTCAGGCTTTGCCCAGCCTGCAACAATAACACCGGCAACAGCGATAACGATTCCAAAATATACTCTCGCATTAGTATTTTCCTTGAATACAAATCTTCCTACTATTGCAGTAAGGATAGGGGCAAGGCTTATTACGGCTGTAGTATATGTAATGCCGCAGAAGCTTACTGATGACATCCAGCAGCCTGTAGCAAATGGTCCTGCCGCAAGTGCTGACAAAAGCATCATCCATGATACCTTTACATTGCACATACGTTTGTATTCTTTAAATGAACGTCCTGTTGAAAGATTATAGATAAGCAAAAATATACCCGCAATTATATCATTAACAGCCAGCAATGTTATGGCTATCAGTATTGTCAGTACAGTAGGACTTACTGTGCTTGTTATTGTATCGGATACAATACCTGTAGATGCAGAATTGAAAATGCCCTGTGATACTGCAGTCAGCGATGATATCCATGCGATAAAAAGACCCGCTTTTGCAATTCCAATTTTTCTCTTCTTATAAGCTTCTTCTGATGAAATAGTAACTTGACTCATTTGAACCTCCTTTTCAAAATCAATAATTACAAAATACTATCTAAGCTTATTTAAAGCAAACAATATGCCAACTGCTCCCTGCGGCTACCTTAGGGACATACAGCCTGCAAAAGCGCCCGATTTTAATTTATGGCACACGCATGTGTCATGCACATGTGCCGCCCAGTGTGTCATTGTGTCATTTCGATACAGTGGCGCACACTGCTACCTGAATTCATCATAGCTTATATTGTATTTTTCACATTTTCGGTATAAAGTTCGCCTGCCTATTCCCAGAAGCCTTGCCGCATCGGTCATGTTTCCGTTTTTCTGACGCAATGCTTCTCTTACAGCGGCCTCTTCTGACTCATGTATATTCAACGAACCCGGAACTTTCTTTTTTTCCCTCATCATATCCTGAGTACTTGCAGTATTATTGTCAAAATATGAACAGAGTTCATCTATTCCTATTTCCGGCCCCGAGGTAATATTGACAGCACGCTCTATAACGTTTTCGAGTTCTCTTATATTCCCTTTCCAGCAGTAGTTCTCCATAAGTGCATGTCCCGCATCACTTATTTTAAGACCCGGTTTGCCAAGTTTCTCTCCATATAAAGAGGCAAAGTGATCCGCCAGCAGGC
Organism: Bacteroidaceae bacterium; assembly: GCA_963614095.1. Classification (GTDB taxonomy): domain Bacteria; phylum Bacillota; class Clostridia; order Peptostreptococcales; family Anaerovoracaceae; genus Lentihominibacter. The sequence goes on along the minus strand of CAVECM010000021.1, from coordinate 22,799 downwards.
CTATATCCCCTTTCCTCTCTCTCAGAGGCGGCACTTTAATATTGAGCACATTCAGCCTGTAATACAAATCTTCCCTGAATGTTTTATTTTCTATTCCTTCTTCAAGATTTTTGTTAGTAGCTGCTATTACACGTACATCTATAGGAATTGTACGTGTTCCTCCGACTCTAACAAGCTCTCTCGTCTGAAGAACTCTCAGCATGCTTACCTGTACCTCCAGAGGCATATCCCCTATTTCATCCAAAAACAGCGTACCCCCCTGTGCCAATTCAAATTTACCTATCTGACCTTCTCTTTTGGCGCCTGTAAAGGATCCGCCTTCATACCCGAAAAGTTCACTTTCAATCAGCCCCTTAGGCAAGGCGCCGCAGTTTATGGATACAAATGGTCTGTCACTTCGTTCACTTGCAGAGTGTATGGACTGGGCAAACAGTTCCTTACCGGTCCCGCTTTCTCCTGTTATGAGGACTGTCGAACTGCTTTGAGATGCAATTTGGGCGTATCCAACAGCTTTTCTGATACTGTCTGAGTTCCCTAATATATCTGCAAAGGTAAACCTCGCACATGAGGCAACAACCTTGTTTGCCAGCTTCTTAACATGTCTGAGATTTTTGAGTATGATAACCATGCCTTTTTCGGTATTATCAAAGGTACACAGCTTCGACAGAATATAGCATCTTTTGATTCCATAGCGGGTTACCAGATTGACTTCCCTTTCAGATATCTCTCTGAGCTTTAAGAAATCAAGCTCATGTCTTTCATCTATCAGAACATAATTTATCTTTACATTGATAAGATTTTCGTCAAAACTGTTGCAGTAAGCTCTCGCTGCCTTGTTGATATGAACAACTCTTCCATATTCATTGATTACAATACATCCGTAATCTATTGTTTCAATTGTCATATCCAACATACTGTGTGAAGTCACAATTTCTTCATATGTCGCTTTCAGTTTCATTTCGTTTTTTATGGCTTCCGCGGCAGTCTTAACAAGACCCAGAGTATGCTTGTGAGACGTTTCATGCATACATGAAATTCCAAAAATTCCTATGAGCTTACCGCTGTCATCGTTGACAGGAGCAGAAAAGCACGACCATTCCTTTGCAGCTGTCGCATAATGCTCTGCTCCGCATATACACACAGGCATATTATATCTTATGCACAACCCCACATCATTTGTGCCGTTTACTTTTTCGCCCAAATTGGAGCCTTTTACGAACTGATTGGTCTTGGCTTTGTTTTCAATATCCCTGTCATAAACGATATCAAGAATATATCCGTTGGAATCTGCAAGCAAAACCATACTGCTTGAACCTTTAATCAGCTCATATATTTCTTTTATATATGGTCGGGCAACCTCACACATTATTCTGTTGTCCTCAAGAATCTTCTTTATTCTTTTCGCAGGCAGCAAATCGATTTTTATATTATCAGGATTCACTCCTGTTTCTTTTGATCTCACCCATGATTCATATATAATGGGGTCAATTTTCTCAGTACAGACTTTTTTCCCACTGATAAAATTTGACCATTCCTGTTTTACGATTTCATTGTATTCATAGCTGAATTTATCAATCATAGCGACCTCCTTTATATATTTTTTTCTATCCATGACAATCATATTAAACGTGCGCGTAAATGTCAATATGACACGCGTTCTCTGTTAATGCAAAATTGGCACATTTATTGCATTGCATGTTGATGCATAAAACTATATCTAAAAAAATGTTCTTGAACAGACAAAAGGAGATCAAGTATGAAAAAAAACAATTTGACATTTGCACAGTTCGGCTGTGGAAGAATGGGAAAAAACACTGCAAAATTCGCAATTGAAAAAGGTGCGCAGCCTGTAGCTGCATTTGACGCAAATCCAAAGCTTGTAGGTGCTGATTTGGGAGAGCTTATCGGAACTGATGCAAATGGAATTCGTATTTCAGCTGCAGATGATGCTGACAAAATACTCGGCGAATTGAAGCCCGACATCTGTATTGTTACAACTCAGAGTCTTATGAAGGATGTAAAAGATATTCTTCTCACATGTGCAAAGAATGGAGTCAATGCCATTACAACATGCGAAGAAGCTTTCTATCCATGGAATTCATCCCCTGCCCTGACTGCTGAAATCGACAAGCTGGCAAAGGAAAACAACTGCACTATAAGCGGTTCAGGTGTTGATGAATCTCAGTACGGTGCAATCTTTGCTCTGTTTGGCGGAAATGCACACAAGACAGAAAAAATATATGCCGAGGCTCAGTACAATGTTGATGATTACGGCATCGCCCTTGCCAAAGCACATGGCGTAGGACTTACTCCTGAAGAATTCGAGCAGCAGGTTGCAAGCGCTGATAATATCAGCGATGAGGAAAGAAAAAAGCTTATCGAGGAAGGCAAGTTCATCCCTTCATACGTATGGACATTCAACGGCTGGTTATGTGACTATCTCGGACTGACTGTAAAAAGCGAATCCCAGAAATGCATACCTAAATTTGCTGACAGAGACATCAAATCTACAACATTAGGCACAGTTATCCCTAAAGGAAACGCCATAGGAATGGGTGCTATTGCAACTCTGGAGACAGAAGAAGGTCTGACTATTGAAACTCAGTGCATAGGTAAAGTATACTATGATAATGAAGAAGATACCAATCTGTGCAAAACTACAGGCGTTCCAAATCTTGAAATATCATTCAAGGCTCCGGACACGGTTGCAATGACTTGCGGTTCAATTGTAAACAGGATTCCGGATGTAATAAATGCTCCTGCAGGGTTTGTCACTACAAGTAAAATGCCTACGTTCAGATATTATCACAAGGATCTCATCAACTATATCAAATAGCTGAAAGATAACTACACAAATCAGGCGAGGTATAAAATGAACAGTAATATAAACAGAGAGTATCTGCAGTCTATAATATCTGATACTCTGCCCGACGGCAGGATTCTGCTCGAAGAAGGCAGAAAGATAGGTAAAACAGTAAATGCAGGTCGAAGCAAATTCATAAGAGATTCCAAATATGATAATTATGTCCAATATTTAATTGATAAAAAAAACACCGACAATATCGAAATATCTACTAACATAGGACTCGCTACTGTGAAAGAGCAATTGGAGGGAATAGCTGATCTTTACAACTGGTCAGCGGAAAATAATGTATATTTTCACTCTCCTCTAGTTATTCCCAGCATTAACCAGGGGATTCCAAGAGCAAAACGTGCTGACGCAGTTGATGCAACAAGTTATACCATGGAAACATTTGATGATTATAAAGCATTCGCTGAATTAGAAGGTGTCGAATGCCTTCAATGCAATCAGATCACGTTTGTACCCAACGCCATGGAAAACACACTGAACTGTCTCAAAACAGGAACCGCTGTATTCGGCTCCTTTGACCAGATTATGTGGGATTTTGAGGGATGCGACAATCACGAGGAATATGTTGCAGATATTGTAAGATGCCTGGGTATTCTGTCAACTAAATATGACGAAGGAGTGGTTGTAAACGGCTACCTTGATGACGGATTTTCCGGCTATTGCGGAGACTGTATCTCATACGTGGCACATGCTCTTCTGGAAAAATACATCATAACAGATTTGTGCGGAGTCCGTTATATGGTTGGCTTTGGTAATCTTATAACTGACGGCAAATATAAGGCCGCTTTGCTGAAGGCCTTAGATGATGTCCTCAGCAGCCCGGAACAGCCCGGAATTATTCTATACCATGCTGCAACGGTGAGTCAGTGGGATCATGATATACATTCAAACTACGGAGCTTCACTGGAAGAACTGCTTTTTATGCTTCTTGCCGAAAGGAGATACAAAACAGCAGCCAATATGATTACTGTCCCGATTACAGAAAAAGTATGTGTACCTACACTCGAATCCATTAAAAACATTATGGGTGCAACTTCAAGAATGCTTGAAAAAATAAAGTCCTTTGAATCTGTCATTGATTTTACAGAAATCGATGAAATGGCTGAACTGATGAAAGCCAAAGGAACCGAAATGTTTCACAACATACTTGATACACTTGTCGAGGGCGGCATTGATATCAAAGATCCAATGCAGATGCTCATGTTTATGAAAAATTTCAATGGCGGTTTTTTTGAAGAGGCCTTTCATCCATCAGCAAAGAATTCTGACAAACTGGATCTTTATTACCCAACCGACCTGGGATTGCTTACAAATAAAATGATAGACGAGGAAATGCTTTCATTAAAAAGCAAATACACGCAAAAGGTTCTGACCGGCAAAAAAATAGTTGTCGGTTCCGCTGACTGTCATGCATATGGAGTCAGATATGTCAAAAGCATTCTTCAGGAAATGGGTGCAGCAGTAGTTGACATAGGTGTAGACTGTTCCATACCGGACCTTATAGATACAGCCAAAGAGGAGGGTACACGACTTATAGGTATCAGCACCCACAACGGACAGGCTCTCGGTTTGGCAGAGAAATTTTCAAAGCTTGTTGATGTGAATGAATATACTATTTTTATGGGAGGTACACTCAACACAATTCTGCCTTCGCAGTCAGAACCTGTTGACGTTTCCGATATGATTAAAGATATGGGGATTCTTGCCACAAATAATATTGAGGACTCAATAAAACTGCTGTCCGAAAAGTAAACTGCAAGGAGATATGTATATGGAATATATATTAGGAATCGATACCGGCGGCACTTATACTGACAGTGTCTTGCTTGATATGCAGACAAAACAGATTCTGAAAACAGGCAAGGCACTTACAACTCCGAGCGATCTGATTATCGGTATCAGCAGCAGCATACGTTCTCTTGGAAATATCGACAGCTCCTCTATAAAGTTTGTTTCTCTTTCAACCACACTTGCCACCAATGCTGTTGTTGAAAACAAGGGGGGCAAAACCCTGCTTATATTATCAGGAGCCGAAAGTGACTGTACGTATCCGGCAGAAGAAACACTCTGTGTCGGGGGCAGAATCGACATAAAAGGCAGAGTCATAAAAACACTCAGTACCGAATCTGTCATCAGCATGCTGAAAAGCCTGGACAAGTCATTTGACACAGTCGCAATATCAGGATATGCCTCTGCAAGAAATCCGGAGCACGAACTCCTGATAAAGGAAGCTGTCGAAAATGTGTTTCAGACCCCTTCCGTATGTGCTCATGAACTTACAAGCACTCTCGGGTTTTACGAAAGAACAGTCACAGCTGTACTGAATGCCAGACTTATTCCTATCATCAATGATTGGCTGGATGCTATGAAAAAATCATTATCGGAGCATTCCATCGATGCTCCGATAATGGTAATGAAAGGCGACGGCTGCTTGATTCATGAAAATGCAGCACGAAAAAGGCCGATAGAAACGATCCTTTCAGGCCCTGCTGCCAGTATAACAGGCTCTCTGTTTCTAAGTAATATGGAAAACTGCGATGTTATTGATATAGGAGGAACAACAACAGATATCGCACATGTACGCAATGGGCAGGTTGATATATGCAGCGAGGGAGCTCTTGTAAACAACTGGCGTACAAGGGTAAGAGCTGCAGATATAAATACATTTGGACTTGGAGGAGACAGCCGCATTGACTATGTTCCGAGCAGCGTCACTATAGGTCCTAACAAGGTGACGCCTCTTTGCCGTATTAAATCATCGCATCCTGTTTTATATGAAAAAATGATGCATGACAAAATCATCAGCTGGTCAGATGACAGTATACAGACGTGTCTTACACCCACTGATATTTTCCATGCCGAAAAGAGCTTTGTATACTGGGACACAACCCTTCCTTCATTGGCACTGAAGCTCCTTGCTGATAAATACAAGTATACCGAAGGGCAAATCACAGATGAAATTATTTCAGCGTTGTGCAGGACTCTTGAGGCTAATATAGACCGTAATTATCCTGCCGTCATGGTTGGAGCCCCTGCCGAGACGTGGGCAGAAAAACTTAAAGAGACACTCGGAATATCAGCAATCGTTCCTGAATATTCAGAGGTTGCAAATGCTGTGGGTGCCGCTGTGGGAGAAATAAAGGAAGTTGTTGAAGGCAGCATACGGTACAACAACACCAATCAAATGTATATCATTTTCTCAGCCTGCGGCAGAAAAGCTGTGCCGACACTTGATGAAGCCAAACAGATACTTGTTCAGGATCTGAAAAAAATAGCATCAAGGCGTGCTGCAGATTCCAAATGCAGCGATATATTCTTTTCAAAGAACATAAACGATAAATATGTCCTTTGCGATTCTGAACGTGAATATATGGGAACGAAAATAACCGTCACGGCTGTGGGAAAAGCATCATGGAACAGTAACAGAAAAAAGCTATAGAACTATCAAAACCCCCTCTGTATGGCAGAGAGGGCTTTGATTTATCAATATATTACATTGTTATGATTCACAATACTACTCCATGTTTATTTGGTGATCGCCGCTGAAGCAGCAGTAGTCCGACCAGCATCTGTTCAGATGTTCACATGTACCATCCGGATGCAGAAATGTGGCAAAACATGTTTCGGCAAACCAGCATACGTCAGCATATTCGGCATAGTCACTGGTACATTGTGCCCCGCCCGCAAGATTTGCCATTTCGTCCTCACTGAGCTCCATTTTTGATACCAGGTATAATCTGATTTCATTTTCGGTCACATCAACGCCATGCTTTTTTGCTTCTTCAATCAGTACAGCAATGCTTTCACTGTCTGTCTTCGCGTCTGATGCCTTCAAAGCTTCCTTTATCTCACGAGCGGTTTTCTCATCATTCAAGAGTTCTTTAAATGTCATATTGAATTCCTCCTTAATAATCCCGGGCTTTCATCTTAAGCCGGTGGATTTTCATCTCTTTATCTGCCTGTCTTAATCACCGTCATTTTATTCCCGATTATTCCCGACTTTTCTGCTACACGTTATTATATCACCCCGCCGCGGCGCCTTCAATTAAAAATCCGCTCTTATATCTGAATTCATTCTCATATAAAAGTGCAGGTACTCTCACCTCACACATGAACATTTACGGCATCTTCGTCTCCGACGCCTTCACCGAACAACAGATAATTCAATTCCCGATACACGAACCGATCAAATAAAATCATTTTCCTGAAAACACTCCCCGCCTCTCTTGGTTACCCTTGACTAACCGCACTTTTATATGCTTAAATATACAAAGCTTCATATCAATGAGGGAGTAGTGGCGCACAGCGCGGCAAGTCAACATACTGACCGGCGGCAATTTTCCGATTGACGGTCTGGCTTGCCTTAATCAACGAGACTCATGTATAGCTTTACTTGCTATGCATAAGTCTCGTTTTTTTTCGCGGCAAATATATAAAAGCAGCAGCTTCATTACAGATCCGCGAAAGCAGCGCAGCGCTTTACATAAAAAACATGTCTCATTACATCAACTGAAATATGCCGGCTGAAATATGCCGGCTGAAAAACATTGACTGAAAAAACAGGAGGAAACAACATGGGAAAAACATCCGCAGCTGAAACGCCTGCCGTGATGAATGCCGCCGATGGATCTTCATTCACATCGGACAAGGCATTCGTGCCGGAGAAGGCGTTCATGATGACAGCCGATGAACTGCTTCATGCAGCCGGAACAGACGGCGAAAAGGGTCTTACACCGGAGCAGGTGGAAAGATCGCGCAGCATTTACGGCTCAAACTCATTTAAAGGCCAGGCACGCGAATCTCTGGCGAAACGAATATGGGACGCATCCACCGAACCGATGCTCCTGATGCTGATCTTCGCAGCAATCATCACGCTGGTCGTGAACATCACCCGTTATTTCACAGGAGGCGAATACAACTTCCTCGAATGCGTCGGCATTTTCGCTGCAATCGCACTTTCTGTCGTGATTACCATTATCACAGAGGGGAAAAGTGCCAAGGCCTTTGAGGCTCTGAACCGCATCAATGAGGACACACTGATTAAGGTCATCCGAAACGGAGAGCCTCAGCTCGTCACTCAGAAGGAAATAGTTGTCGGCGACGTCATCATGGTCGAAACAGGAGATAAAATCGTAGCCGATGGAAGACTTATCGACAGCAATGAACTCTCCGCCGACGAATCCGCACTGACAGGCGAAAGCCTTCCGTCAGGGAAAGACGCCGGCGCTGTCTGCAGCGCTGAGACACCGGTTGCCGAGCGTGCAGACATGCTCTACTCAGGCTGCTTCGTATCAGGCGGCAGCGGCAGAATGATTGTAACCGGAGTCGGCAACAACACCGAGTTCGGACAGATTGCGCAGGAGCTTTCCTCCATCGAGAAAACAACGACACCGCTGCAGGAGAAGCTGGATAAGCTCGGAAAACAGATTACCATACTCGGCGCATCCGCTGCAGCTATCGTCTTCATCATTGAGGTAATCCAGTTCATATTCAACGGACAGATAAGCCTCGACACAGTATCCGATGCATTCATCACAAGCATCGTCCTCATCGTTGCCGCAGTTCCCGAGGGACTGCCGACAATAGTTGCGGTTTCACTGGCACTCAACATCATCAAGATGTCAAGAGAAAACGCCCTTGTCAAGAAAATGATTGCGTGCGAAACAATCGGCTGCGTCAACATAATCTGCTCGGATAAGACAGGCACACTTACCGAAAACAAAATGACCGTGCAGAAGATTTACACAAACGGAGAACTGATTGATCCGGAAAATCTCACAGATGAAATTCTTCTCAGAAACTACTGCATCAACAGCAACGCGAACATTTCCATGGAGGACGGCAGCTGGTCATTCATCGGCAATCCGACCGAATGCTCCCTGCTTGCCGCTGCAGACAAGGCAGGCACAGACTACCAGCAGCTCCGCCGCGATGCAGACATCGTCCGCATTTTCCCGTTCTCATCGCAGAACAAGGACATGAGCACCATCGTGCGCGAGGGCGATAAAACCATCATATATACCAAGGGCAATCCGGAAAAAATCATTTCACTCTGCTCGGATATTTCCGAGGATGAAAAAGCTCAGAACTTCAAGCTGATGGAAAAATTCCAGAGCAAAGCCGGAAGACTGCTGGCTTTCGCACACAAGGAGCTTAACGGATACAACGGCGAGCCGCAGGAAGAAGTAGAGACAGACCTCATTTATGACGGATTCGTTGTGATTTCCGATCCGCTGAGCCCGGATGTCTACGAGGCAATCAAGAACTGCCGCAGCGCCGGCATAGAGGTTAAGATGCTCACCGGCGACAATATCCGAACCGCAAGAGCTATCGCCGACGAACTCCACATGCTCGACGAGGACCACATCGCAGTTGAGGCGTCCGAAATCGAGAAAATGACTGATGACGAGCTCAAGGAAGCATTGAAGAAGATTCAGGTTATTGCCCGAAGCACGCCTCTTGTAAAGATGCGCGTCGTGAAGCTTCTCAAGGAAGAACGCAACGTAGTGGCTGTTACGGGAGACGGTATAAATGACGCACCTGCCATCAAGAATGCTGACGTCGGCATCGCAATGGGTATCGCCGGCACTGATGTCACAAAGGAGGCCAGCGACATGGTGCTTCTCGACGACTCATTCTCGACAATAATCAAAGCCGTGCAGTGGGGCCGCGGCATATACGAAAACTTCAAGCGTTTCATACAGTTTCAGCTCACGGTTAACGTTTCCTCCGTTGTGGTTGTTATCGCATCTATACTGGCGGGCTTCCCGGCACCGTTCACAGCGCTCGAGCTTCTGTGGATAAACATTATCATGGACGGACCTCCTGCACTGACGCTGGGACTTGAACCGATAAGACCTGACCTGCTGAAGCGAAAACCGACAAAACGAAACGAAAATATCATATCGAAAAATATGCTGACGAGGATTTTTATAAACGGTGTCTATATTTCCGTAGTATTCATGCTGCAGCACTTTACAAACTTCCTCGGAGCAGCGCCTGCCGAAGAAGCGACAGTGCTCTTTACATTATTCGTACTCTTCCAGCTGCTGAATGCATTCAACTGCCGCGAGCTCGATGAGACGCCGATGTACAGGAACCTGCTGAAAAACAAGCTGATGCTCGGAGTATTCTTCCTCGTGCTTGTTCTCCAGTTTGCCATCACGCAGTTCGGAAGCGCAGTGTTCGAAACAGTTCCGCTCTCTGCTCTGATGTGGCTCAAGATGCTGGCGACAGCTTTCACAGTCATCGTACTGAGCGAGCTGATTAAAGCATTCACACGGCACTTTACCTCAGCCCGTTAAAGTGGTATAATATTTTTTAGTATATGTAATAAAGAATGTGAGGTATTAAGATGTATAAAATCGCGACTTTAAACAAAATTTCACCGGTAGGTCTCGGACGTCTTACTGATGACTATACTGTTACAGAAAATGTACAGGAAGCAAACAGCATCATTCTCAGAAGCTACAGCATGCATGAGATGGAGCTTTCCGATGAACTCCTCGCTGTCGGCAGAGCCGGCGCAGGCGTCAACAATATCCCGCTCGACAAATGCGCTGAGAAGGGAATCGTAGTATTCAACGCTCCGGGAGCTAATGCAAACGCAGTAAAAGAGCTGTGCCTGGCAGGAATGCTGCTGGCTGCAAGAAATATCCCTGAGGGCTACGAATGGGCGAAGACACTTATCGGTACGGAGAACGTAGGTCCTGCAATCGAAAAGGGCAAAGGTCAGTTCGCCGGAACAGAAATAAAGGGCAAGACTCTCGGCGTAATCGGCCTCGGAGCTATAGGCGTTCTCGTTGCAAATGCTGCTGAACAGCTCGGAATGAAGGTTATCGGATACGATCCGTTTATTTCGGTTAAATCCGCACACAGTCTTTCAAGCACAATTGATATCACATCATCGCTCAAGACAATGCTGCCTGCATGCGACTACGTGACTATTCACGTTCCTGTAATGGATTCAACAAAGGGAATGATTAATGCAGAGGCCTTCGAACAGATGAAGGACGGAGTAATCTTCCTGAACTTCGCAAGAGACAAGCTGGTTGACGACACTGCTCTCATTGATGCACTGAACAGCGGCAAGGTTAAGAAATACGTGACAGACTTCGCAAATGATACAGTACTCGGTCAGAAGGGTGTTATCGCACTGCCGCACCTGGGCGCTTCATCAGCGGAAGCAGAAGAAAACTGCGCAGTTATGGCAGTTGATCAAGTTATGGATTATCTTGAAAACGGCAATATCGTAAATTCAGTCAACATGCCTGCATGCTCACTCGGACCTAAGAAGGGCACAAGAATCGCAGTCATCTCAAAGGCTGATGCAGGAGCACTCGAAAAGGTTGCTGCAGTCTGCGGCGGAGATGTCGTAAATAAAGTAAGAGGCGACTATGCTTACACTCTTGCTGATGCAGACGGCGACGTTGATGCGTCATCAATTGCAGGCGAGGGAATCATCAGAGTCAGAGTTCTGAAATAATCCGGTTCAGGAAATCGGATTGCCGAGCAGCCTCAGTGCTTCGGCAGAATACATTAAAACAAAAGGCTGTCATATCAGCGGTAAAATCCGCCGGCATGGCAGCCTTTTTATTTCATAAGACATTCACTTTTTCACAGCATGCGGCGCTTCGACGGCTTTTTCCCGCTCTCGTCCCACACCTTTATAAACAGTACGCCCAGGAACAGTACCCAGGACAGCAGGTAAAACCAGAACAGCACTGCCACAACCGATGAAAGCGCGCCGTACAGGATATCGTAGTCCGCGAGCGAGCTGGCGTACTTGGAGTAACACAGCGTTACAATCAACATCCCGATTGATGCGAAAAGACTTCCCGGCATGACTTTCTTCAGCTTTATTTTCTCTGTAGGCAATATATAATAATTATATGTCACCATCAGAAAATACAGCATGAATCCGAGAACCCACCGCAGCCACATCCATATACTGTCGACATATTTCACGGCATTCAGACCCATCGCCGATACAACCACCTCCAGAATCAGCTTCCCGTATGCCAGTATCACTATAGAAAACGCAATCGTGAAAATCGTCACCAGTATTGTCCTGATAGCTCTGAATCGCTCTATAAAATAATTTTTTCCCGTGCTTCTGCCGTCTGTCAGCGTGTAGTTCGTTATTCTCATTATCGAAAACGAAGCTCTGGAGCCTGCCCAGAGTGCTATGCATGCAAATACTATCGAGCTTGCACCTGCTGACTTGAATTTAAAAAGCTCAGTGAGAAAGCCTGACATCTGCTTCCCGGTGTACGCTTCCAGCAGACGAAGCGCGCTTTCTATTGAAATATCAAAAAAGCCGAGAATCTGTGTCATCAGCAGGAATATAGGAGTTATGGAAAGCAGCAGATAAAACGATACCTGTGCCGCGAACCCCTGGTAATACGGATCCTGCATCTGCTTGAAGCCGAGCAGCAGCATTTTTTTAAACCTTGTTTTGAATTCAGTCATTAAATATTTTCCTCTTTCGCGCCGGCCTTTTCAGCCGGCACTCCTTCTGCACCTTCATACAAGCCTTATGACTTAATGCTTTCCGTCCATAAGCTTTTCCCGCAGAGCCTTCAGCGCATTTGCTCTGTGGCTGATGCGGTTCTTAGTCTCGGCGTCTATCACTCCGAACGAGTCCTTGTATCCGACCGGCACAAACAGCGGATCGTATCCGAAACCGTTTGTCCCCTGCAGCTCTGTCAGCAGATGTCCTTCAATCTCGCCTCTCGCTGTAATGGTTCTGCCGTCCGGGTATACCATAGTTATCACTGAAACATATCTGGCTGTACGTTCTTCATACGGCACATCCTTTATCAGGTTTATGAGCTTCTGATTGTTCGCATCATCGTCCCCGTCTTCTCCTGCAAAGCGCGCCGAATATATTCCCGGAGCTCCGCCGAGGCAATCCACAACGATTCCCGAATCATCTGCAATCGTCACCTTTCCGCAGAGCTTCATTATTTCATAAGCCTTCTTGTATGAATTCTCCTCAAACGTACTGCCGTCCTCCACAATCTCGACATCCGGAACACCTGCATCTTTGCGCGAAATCACGGACATGCCGAATTCCTGCAGTATCGCCTCGATTTCCGTTATCTTATGCCTGTTCTGTGTAGCTGCAACAATTACCTTATCTGCTTTGACAGCTTCCTTACTGCCGGATGCATTTTCTGCTGCAGCAGATGAATTGCTCTTTGATTTATCATTCATTTTTTTACCCTCTTTATCCATTGTTTTTTTCTGTTCAGCTCATCCTGCCCGGCACACTGCTGTGCCGCTTCACGGGAGTAATCCACAGTGGTTCTGCCGCTTCTGCGGGATAAGCACTCTCTCAGCACTGCGGTCGGAATTCTCTGCCGGCACCGGCCGGGCAGAACGGTCTGCATTCGGCCGTACTGAACCTATACATAGATGATTATACCATACACAAACTGGACTTTCCAACGCTTATAGTGTAAAATAGCAGTAACGATTTGCCTGCGCCCGCAGGCAGAGACTTCAGCAATTACTGTGAAAAGTTATTCATAAATTCGGAGGTTATCATATGGATATTGTAATTCTGGATGGATATACCATCAATCCCGGTGACCTTAGCTGGGAACCGCTTGAAAAACTGTGCAGAAGATTCACCGTCTATGACTCGACGCCGGCGGATCTGATTATGCCGAGAACTGAGGGCTGCGAAGTAATGATGACAAGCAAATGCCATATCACAAGAGATATCATGGAGCAGTGCCCGGACCTCAAATATATCGGTGTGACAGCAACCGGCTACAACAATGTTGATATATCTGCCGCTGCAGACCTCGGAATTGCTGTGACAAACATTCCTAAATATTCGACAGACGCAGTCGCGCAGCATACTATTGCGCTGATTCTCGAATTTACGAATAACGTGGGACTGCACAACGCATCCGTACATGCCGGAGAATGGGCTGACTGCGACTATTTCTGCTACTGGAAAAAGCCGGTCACGCTTCTGGCAGGAAAGTCGCTCGGAATAATCGGCTACGGCTCCATAGGCAAAAGAGTTGCGGCTATTGCAGAGGCGCTCGGGATGAAGGTGAACATTTACAGAGAAGACCCCGAGGGCGCAATGAAATCAGACTTCGTATCTCTTCACTGTCCGCTGACTGAGGAAAACCGCGGAATGGTCAATACAGAATTTCTTGTTCGCATGAAGCCGGGCGCTGTTCTTATAAATACTGCACGCGGCGGCCTGGTGAATGAACGGTCGCTGTATGATGCGCTGCACTCCGGATTTCTCGGCGGTGCTGCACTGGATGTACTTGAGACAGAACCGCCTGCCTATGACAGCCCGCTCACAACGCTGGACAACTGCATTATCACGCCGCATATGGCATGGGCCCCGCAGGAAATGCGTCAGACTATCATCGATGTGCTGACAGACAACCTGCAGAGCTGGCTTCACGGCGGCAGACTCAACCGCGTGGAATAAAGCGCTGCTCTTAGTTTCAGGATACATCATAATTTTAAAAATAAAACAATAAAATCAAACCAGAACATAATCAGTATTTTAAAGGTCAGGAAAGGTGTGTTATTATATGGCCGGATTTGATATCAAAGAAAAAATAGAACGAAATGTGAAAAAAGCTGTCGCTGAATTTCAGGAAAGAGACGATATTACGACGAAATTCGGAGAGCCCGTAATCGCATATGTATATGCAAAGGATCCGCTCTTTGAAATGTTTTACGAAAGGCAGCTCTGCAAGCATCCGAAGGCTGTTTATCAGCCCGGAAACACTGTGATTGTACACTATGTGCCATTTGCAGATGAAGTCGCTCTCAGCAACGAATCCGGTGACAAACCTTCACCGCAGTGGACCAGAGCATTTACCGAATCACTGTGGCTTTCGATGCAGCTCAACAGAGTCATAAGAGGGACGCTCGACACAATCGGTCGTCTTTCCTCCGCTCTCAATACTCCTACGGACTGGGATGAGAATCTGCATCACGAGGAATTCTCACACAAGATGGCTGCCTATGCGGCAGGAATGGGCGAATTCGGTCCGGGAGGCTCTTTCCATATAAACGGCAAATACGGCGGCAGACTCAGTGCGGTATCCACCGACGGTAATTATGCTGAGATTTCAGAGCCGCTCAGCGCAGAGCAGCTCGATGAGATTTATGCAAAGCTGCACACACAGTGCTGCTATGAGGGTGCTGCGGATGTTTCATGCTCTCAGGAAATGATCGATGCCTGTCCCGGACATGCGATTTCCGTAAACGGAATCGACCGCGCGAAATGCCAGGAGCACTGCAGAACAATTGACGAATATATCCCGTCACCTGAGGTCTGCGGCAAGTGCTTTAAATTCAGATAGAATCAATCATACGACTTTTAAATTCAGACAGAACAGGGTGCTGAAACAGGAAAGCAGTCGTCACTCAATCGAAGTTGAGTGACGACTGCTTATTCGCTGCAGCCTATGCCTGATCGTGCTGCTTTATCCATTCCGGAAGTTCCTGCAGATTCAGAAGAACATCGTCTGCTCCTGCTTCCAGCAGCTTTTCTTTCGCCGTTTTCAGCAGGTTCTGCCTGGTTGTCTCCGGCATTGCCTCATACTCTGCCTGGCTGAGTCCAAGCACACTGCTGCCCTCGAGCACTCCCAGTGAACGAACTCCGGCCTGCTTTCCTTCCCGGATATCAGAAACGGTATCGCCTACCTTGACAACTTCCTCAACAGAAGCAATCTTAAATCGGCGCATATTTTCATAAATCATATACGGATACGGACGCCCCAGCCCTCCTGCTGCATCCGGAGAAAACCACGCGTCGGGTACATAGCCCTGTTCCGCTGCACTTCGGGTCACAATATCCATCATTTTATCGGTATATCCTGTTGTGGATCCAATCTTAATGTCCATTTCATGAAGCAGCTTCACAGTTTCCACTGTTCCGGGTTTCGGCGCAGCGTAATCCTCAAGGCTCTTCATCAGTGAGTCCTCAAAAACGCTGTAGATTTTTTCCACTGACTTATCGTCCGGCTCACTTTTGTTTATCTGTATCCATTGCCCTCTGAGTCGCTCCATATTCAGCATAGTTCGAATATGATCCCTCTTAAGGAGTCCCATTGGAGCACGGATTTCATCCACTGAAGGTTCAATCCCAAATGAACGGAATGCCAGCGCAAAGGCATTTACCGGTGCAAAACAGCCGTAATCCACTGCGGTGCCCGCCCAGTCAAGAATAACTAATTTCGTCTTCATGCTCTATACCTCATTTAAAAAATCCTCCATGATAACAGCAAGCTTTTCAATATCCTCAGGATATATCTCACCGATATTGCCCACACGGAAGGTATCGGCCTCCATAACCTTGCCGGGATACAACACATAGCCCCGTTCCTTTATATAATCGTACATTTGCTGAAATGAAAATCCGGCATTCTCCGGATAACAAAAGCTAGTGATGATTGGTCCCTGCACATCAGGATTCAGATAAGGACGAAATCCCAGAGCCCCCAGACGCTCTGCCAAAAGCTTCTGGTTATTTTCATAACGCGCCTGCCTTGCAGGAATGCCGCCTTCTTCCCTCAGTTCCTCCATTGCCCTGGCAAAAGCAAGTACAACATGCGTCGGTGATGTAAAGCGCCACTTTCCATGTCCTTCTTCCATGCCCTTCCACTGGTCATAAAGATCCAGCGAAAGAGATCTGGCTTTCCCTGCGCTTTCAATCAGCTTTTCTCTGTCAGCTATGATGAATGAAAAGCCCGGCACACCCTGTATGCACTTGTTTGCACTGGATATGAGAAAATCAATTCCCCAGTCCTTAATCGGTATATCCACGCCTGCAAAGCTTGACATTGCATCCACAATAAAAGTTCTGCCTGCTGCCTTAACTGCCTTGCCTGCCGCCTCGATATCGTTCAGGATTCCGCTTGTCGTTTCACTGTGCACCATGGCCACATGAGTAATGGCCGAATCGCCTGCCAGTAAATCCGCTATCATTTCAGGATCAGGACGGCGGTCGTTTCTTTCCTCATAAAGAGTAAACTGAATATCTGCATGCCGGCAGATATCGGCCATGCGCCTTCCGTATGCACCATTAGCTGCAATCAGGAGCTTCTCATCTTTTCCGATTACACTGGTAAGCACAGACTCTACTCCAAAGCTTCCGCTTCCCTGCATCAGAACCGCTGTATACTCGGGCTCTGACACGTGCCCCAGTGACAGTAATCCTTTCCTGATTTTCTGTGTAATCTGCTTGTAGTCATCATCCCAGGTACAATGATCGACCAGCATTTCTTTTTTTACGGAGTCCGTTGTAGTCAACGGACCCGGTGTTAATAATTTATATGTGTTCATATTTTCTGTTTTTCTGTCTCTGATGTTTATCTTCTGCTTTTTCAGAGATTTTCTGTCTCTGATATTTATCTTTTGCTTTTTCGGATATTCCCCATCTGTGTTTCTTACTCTTTTGCCGCTTCGGAAATTTCCTGATGATGCTCATAAAGCTCAAATGTCAGTTCCTCGCTGAATGTCTTAGGATATGCAGACTTATTTTCACTGTCTGAAGTTTCTCCTTCATAAAGAGCATTAGGATAATATGACTGGAGCTCGGAACGACCTTTTTCAATAATGCACTGTGCCATTTCCATTGCAAGCGAATTTGTTTCATCACCCTTATCCAGCACTGCAACTGACTCTGTAAGTGAGAAATTACCCTCAGTCGGATCAACATAATCGATAGGAAGTCCTTCTGCCTTAGCTGCTACTGCCTGATGTCTCAGACCAAATCCAACAGCAGCCTCACCGGCTTCACACAGCTTAAGCGGTGCGGATCCCGAAGATTCCACATGATCCCCTGCATTTTCATAGATGTCATGAAGTATAGTCTGCGCTTCATCTTCTCCATACTCTGATACCAGTGCCTGCAGCAGAAGCCATGCTGTAGAAGAAGATGCAACATCAGTTACTGCCAGATAATCCTTATATACAGGATCTGCCAGGTCCTTCAGACAAGTCGGTGTCGGCAGTCCGTTTTCTTCCATGAGTGTAGTATTGATAATAATCGCACCTTCCTGAGATGTAATCGGTGCCGTGTAGTCCGGTACTTCTTCTAATGTATTAACATCAAATTCCAGTGGAAGGAACATATTCTGTTCTTCCTGAGCACTCTTTAAATAGAAGGTACTCATCGTTACCATATCTGCTTCCAGATTTGTTCCCTCTGCCAGCAGCTTACCGCCGAGTTCAGATGTTCCATATGTTTCAAACACATACTGATTCTCATAACCGTTTGAATCCAGCGCATTACTCATTGCTGTAATTGCCTCGTCATCCGCATTTGAATAAATAACAACCTGCTCCGCGTCTGAAGCCGTTTCATTTCCTGCTTCGCTGCCGCATCCGGCAATCATTCCCAGACTGAGTACAGCTACTAAACAAGCGGCTGCAATTCGATTTCTTTTCATAATTTTGTACTCCTCTTCCTTTTTTTCTCGTTTTTATATCCGGCCGATACAGGTACTCTTTTATCCCTTCCTGCGGCCGTGCTTTGCAAGCTGTGAAAATACAGCTTTTGCGACTAAATTAGTGGCCAGAATCAGCAGCGAAAGCACAAAAGCCTCATTGTACTTATTCACATACTGCAGCTGCTTGATTTTGGTAGTCAATACCATGGTCTCAGCTCCTGCCAGAAATATCAGAGCACTGATTGTAACCATCGCATTGACGAAATAATAACTGAAGGCTTCTATCAGACTGGATGCCGCATTGGGCGTGATTATTCTCACGATTGTTTTCATCCAGCTGTCTCCCATCAACATGCCGGTTGTTTCCCATCCGGCATTCATCTTTGCCAGTGCGTTTTTTATCATAAGATACGGCGTGGAAAAATAGTGCACTATGTTGCACAAAACCATCAGTATCATCGTGTTCTGCAGCGTACTGCCCGAAAACTGAAATAAGAATGCCAGACCCAGCACCATGCCGGGAATTGTATTAGTAACCAATGCGATCGCATCTATAACCTGACGGCCGCCCCCGGAAAAGTGCCCGCGTGTTGTAATAAGAGCGGACCCGTATGCAGTCAGCACACCAAGAAATGCTGTCAGAAGCGACATTACTATAGAATTCTTATATACATTCCTGAGCTCATAATCCGAGAATACCGCGCTGAAATGTTCTGTGGTAAAGACCGTCTGAAACGGCCAGTTTTTCACCAGCGGAATGACAAATATTACTGCAAATACAGACAGAATACAGAGCACGAAAATGCCGCTTACCACTCCCCAGAGACCATCCCTCAGAGGATTCTTTGCAAGCTCAGCGTCCAGAATGCGGTCATAGCGAATATTGTACCGCTCCAGATAACGCAGCAGCAGAACGCTGACCACAGACGGCAGCAGCATTGTTACAGCAACAACTGCTCCTTTGTGAAAATCCGGCACTCCGCCGAGCATCTCATTGTATAGTACGGTAGCAATCACATCGTACTTTCCTCCGACTGAAGCCGGAATACCAAAGTCAGTAAAGCTCAGGAAAAACGCCTGAATAAATGCTCCCGCCAGAGTACCGAGCAGCGGCCGCAGCACCGCAATTCTGAAGGTCGCCAGTGCATTATCTCCCATCGCTTTGGATACAACCATGGTTTTTTTATCCACATAATCCATAGTGTTGTGAATCAGCAGAAAGGCAACCGGCACGGTATAAATCGTATATCCCAGCATGAGCCCGCCGAATCCGTAAAGATTAAAAAACTGATGTCCCAGCAGTCGTGTGATTAATCCCTGTTTTCCGAAGGAATAAATAATAGCAAAACCATATGTAATGGTCGGAAGCAGCATAGGCAGCATTGCAGCTGCACTGATTATGCTCTTCAATGCCTTCGGAAGCCTTGTGTAGTGAATGGCATATGCAAATACAAAAGCTGCCGCTACTGCTGCCGCTGCCGAACATGCTGCTACCCAGAAGCTGTTCCCCAGCGCTTTTAAAAAGTTTCTTCCGGTGAATACATCTACGTAATAGTCTGCAGTCAGCTGCGATCCGTCCCAGACTGATTTCAAAAGCACGCCTATAGCAGGACAGACTAAGAAAACAACAAAGACGGCAATAATAATCAGAAAAATGCAGCGAAGTTCTTTGTTTTTACATGAAACTCTCATGCACTCACCACTTCCGCAGCTGTCATATTTCCAAAGAGCGCATATATATTATTTCGCTTGATTTCCAGCTGATTGAGAATGAATTTGCGGACAAAATCATTCTGCGGTTTGTGAATAATCTGGCTCGGCCGATCAAACTGAGCAATCATGCCGTTTTCTATAATGAGAACGCTGTCTGACAATGTAAGGGCCTCTTCCGGATCATGTGTCACAATAATGGTTGTCAGATTGAACTCTCTTGCAATCGTACGGATACGTTCCTTGATAGACTCTTTAATTACTCCGTCCAGCGCAGAAAGCGGCTCATCCAGCAGGAGAATTCTCGGCTTCATCACCAGTGTTCTTGCCAGTGCCACACGCTGCTTCTGTCCACCGGACAGCTGATCGATTTTTTTATTCAGATGTTCTCTCAGGTCCAGCAGATCGATAAGCTCGTCAACCTCCTCCTCAGAGGAGATTCCGGGTTTGTTTTTCAAACCATAGGTAATATTCTTGTAAACATTGAGATTCGGAAAAAGCGCATAATCCTGGAAAACGATATTAAAACCTCTTTTTTCCATGGACACCCTTGTTATATCTTCACCGTTATAACAGATTGTTCCTTCATCCACATCTGTGATACCAAGTATAAGGTTGAGCAATGTGGTTTTTCCGCAGCCGGATGGCCCGAGAATAGAAACAATTTCGCCGTCCTCTACCTTCAGTGAAATGTCTTTCAGTACAGGAACTCCGTCAAATGATTTTTTTATATGATTCAATTCCAACATGATTTTCATCCTCCTCATCTACAGCCATTATTCTAAAATCTGTCTGTTAAAAGAAAAACCATCATTTTGTAAAACATATGTTAAAAGCTCCTGCATTAAATGAGCCCCTGCCGGGCGGGCATAAAAAAACGGGAATGAAAAACATTCCCGCGGCACTGTATGCTCACATAAAATTTTATTTTTTAATTATATTTTCTGCTGTATATCATTTTTCTGTTCCCGAATTTTCTCCTGCACGCAGTATATGTTCGCCTGCCTGTTCGCGGACAGCTGCCAGCCCGCTGTCGTCTGCCTGCTCCCAGTCGCTTTCCAGTATCAGGAACACATAGAAGCACGCGAAGAACCGGTTAAGTATGAACAGGCTCTCAAAGCAGTTGATAGCGAAGAAGAATACCAGCATCAGGTACCAGCTGCCTTTTTCAAGATTTTTCGAACGCCTGATGCGCTGCAGCATTATCGCGATGAACAGCAGCAGCCCCAGCCAGCCCGCACCGGAAACCATGCCGATATATCCGTTATGCGGTCCGAGCTCCACCGTCGTGAAATATCTGTAGTCGACTGTGCCGGATTCGTACCCGCTCATCAGATTCTTCCGTGCCTGCTGCTCAAGCTTGAGGTTGCCCTTTCCGAACAGCAAGTCATCCTGCTGCGTGACAAAGCACTCTTTCCATATGACATAACGGGTACTGCTCACTTTATCTATTCTGTATTCAAGCATAGTGTACGATAAATCCGCATCTTTTTCGTGATATCCTATGAACACGTATATCGGCACAAGTGTCAGCACCATCAGACACAGCGCTGCAGCAGCGAGCCTTTTGACATTGATCTTCGGAAATATTTTCTTCACAGCGAAAAACGCAATAACAGCCAGAATTCCCACATCTGCCGCTCTCGATCCGAAATATATGAGCGCAAATACATTGTAAAGTCCGAAAGCGAGAATCGCTCTTTTCCCAAAAACCGCTCCGGCTGCCGGTCCTGAACCACCCGCTGAATTGCCGTTCTGTGCGGAATTTTTATTCTGTGCGGCTTTACGATAAAGAATGAACGCCAGAACTATTGAAAATCCAGCCATTATTCCGGCTGTGTTTATGTTGCTGAAAAGCGCAGCTGCCTTGAATTTTTCATAATATGTATAGTCTGCCAGAAGCTGCTGAACGGACTGACCCATATGCGGGGCCGCAAAGAAAATGACCACGCATAATGCCGACATTATGACCTCGAACCATACGAAGAATTTTACATAAAACGCATAACCCGGCATAGCGGATGAATCGTACTCCGCGCCTTGCTTTCCCGAGCCTGCACCGGACGGGGCGGAATCTTCAGTCCCTCGGTATCCATCAGCGCATATCTGTGCATCAGTCCTGCGGTGTGTGATATTTACTGTAAAACCGCAGATACCTATCAGGAAAAACATTTCAAAGCATATCGTACGAATAACACTGTAGTCAAAGCCGCACTGCCACAGCGAAATCAGCCTTATTATAAAATAAACAATTACAAGAATATTGCCTCTGAGCCAGGGCAGAAGGCGTCTGCGGGGGGCTGACAGCAGCCAGCATGCGGTTATCAGCAGCGTCACCAGCGCCAGGATATTCTGCACTGTCTCAATGTGTTCATCTATCCATAAATTAAAAACCGTATTTGTGCATATAAACAAGACTGCCATCACAGGCATTATCAGCCTGCTGCTCAGTAAATGCAGCCTTTTGAGCCACGGATTCATATCGACTGTTTCCATTTTTCTGCCTTTCTGCTATATGGGAATTCCCCGAGCGGTTATCCTGCATGCCCGCCGACCTGCGGACAGCTTCCTTAAAATTCTACCATAATCCGGTGCAGAAAAAAAGAGTGCCGCCGCAAACAAATCCTCTGCCGCAGGCGCGAAATGTTTTGAAAAATATACGCGAGTGCAGAATGCGTTGAAAAACATTGACATAACGAAAATCCGGTTGTATAGTCTTATTAAAAGAGAAGCCGATGAACGGCTGCTCCCATGGTTTTGAAGTAAAAACT
>CAVECM010000020.1:0-32804 GCA_963614095.1 Bacteroidaceae bacterium | reverse complement strand
GCGAAACGAAATACCGGACAGACAGATTTGATATATCAGTTAAATGAAGGAGGATAATGATATGGGAATGACAATGACCCAGAAAATACTGGCGGATCACGCAGGACTTGACAAGGTCGAGGCAGGACAGCTGATCAGAGCCCGTCTCGACATGGTGCTCGGCAATGATATCACGACACCTGTCGCAGTGAATGAATTCGACAAGGCTGGATTCGACAGCATTTTCGACAGAGAAAAAATTTCACTGGTAATGGACCATTTCACACCGAACAAAGATATAAAAGCCGCAGAGCAGTGCATGAAGTGCAGAATCTTTGCAAAAAGATTTGACGTTAAGAACTTCTTTGATGTCGGCAGAATGGGAATCGAGCATGCGCTTCTTCCTGAGCAGGGAATTGTAAAGGCCGGCGACTGCATCATCGGAGCAGATTCGCACACATGCACATACGGAGCACTCGGTGCATTCTCGACCGGAGTCGGCAGCACAGATATGGCAGCGGGAATGGCGACCGGCGAGGCATGGTTCAAGATTCCCGAGGCGATAAAATTCACTCTCAAGGGCAGACTCAGTGAAAACGTAACAGGAAAAGACGTGATACTGCACATAATCGGCATGATCGGAGTAGACGGTGCGCTTTACAAATCAATGGAATTCATGGGAGAAGGACTGGCGAGCCTTTCCATGGACGACAGACTCTGCATCGCGAACATGGCAATCGAGGCCGGCGCAAAGAACGGCATATTCATGGTCGACGAAATCACAGAAAACTATATGAAAGACAGAGTTCAGGGCGAGTGGAAGGTTTATACGCCTGATGAGGATGCGGAGTATGCTGCAGAATATGAGATTGATCTCTCTGCACTGAAGCCGACGGTTTCGTTCCCGCATCTTCCGGAGAACACAAAGACGATTGACGAGGTCGGAGATGTGCCGATTCAGCAGGTTGTAATCGGTTCATGCACTAACGGCAGACTTGAGGATATGGCGCTTGCGGCTAAGATTCTCAAAGGCAGAAGGGTGCACAGCGACGTGAGAGCGATTATCATTCCGGCTACGCAGCAGATTTACAAGGACTGCATCAAGGCCGGATATATCGATACGTTCATCGATGCGGGATGCGTGGTTTCGACTCCTACATGCGGTCCATGTCTCGGCGGACACATGGGTATCCTGGCTGCGGGAGAAAGATGCGTCGCTACGACAAACAGGAATTTTGTCGGCAGAATGGGCCATGTAAAATCCGAGGTATATCTGGCAAGTCCGGCTGTAGCGGCAGCGTCGGCAGTTGCCGGAAAAATCAGCGGACCGGACGAGCTGTAAAGCAGGCGAATCGGATGAGCTGTAAAATCAGCGGGCCGGACGAGCTGCAGAGCCGGCGGGCCGCACGAAACAGCGGAACGTTCGTATTGAAAAAGCACGAAACACTCGAATCGCCGACCGGGCGGATTTTACAGGATGCAGACATTAATTGCCGAACAGAAACGGGCAATCGTAAGGAGGATATGATATGAAAGCAAAAGGAACTGTACATAAATACGGGGACAACGTCGACACTGACGTTATAATCCCTGCAAGACATCTGAACACAGCAGATCACAAGGAGCTGGCAAGCCACTGCATGGAGGATATAGATGCAGATTTTGTAAATAAAGTAAAGAAGGGCGATATCATGGTAGGCGGCGAAAACTTCGGATGCGGTTCATCGAGAGAGCATGCACCGATTGCAATCAAAGCCAGCGGTATAGACTGTGTCATCGCAAAGACATTCGCGAGGATTTTTTACAGAAACTCGATTAACATCGGCCTGCCGATTCTGGAGTGCCCGGAAGCAAGCGAGGGAATAGATGCGGGCGATACAGTGTCAATTGATTTTGATACGGGAATTATCACCAACGAGACAAAGGGTGAGACATATAAAGCGCACCCGTTCCCTGATTTCATCAAGGATATAATGGCAAAGGGCGGCCTGATTGCCCAAATCTCTGGAAGAGATTTGTAGTCGGCAATCCGGACAGCAAGGGAGAGCAAGAAGCGGTTGCAGCTTCGCAGCTCGAGTCGGAGGCAGAGGCTGTGCATCTGCCGTTGCCTGATTGCCCAAATCTCTGGAAGAGATTTGTAGTCGGCAATCCGGACAGCAAGGGAGAGCAAGAAGCGGTTGCAGCTTCGCAGCTCGAGTCGGAGGCAGAGGCTGTGCATCTGCCGTTGCCTGATGAACAGTATCAAAGGCTGACAAAACATGCAGCCGCGGAGCATAATCGCAAAGACGCAGAAGCGGCATAATCGCAAAAGTTGCATAAAAACAAGGAGAATTGATATGAATTACAAAATCGCAGTCGTTCCCGGAGACGGCATCGGTCCTGAAGTCGTTGGACAGGCACTCAGGGTCCTGGACAAAATCGGGGAAAAATACGGACATACATTCGAATACACTAAAGTACTGGCAGGCGGATGCGCCATAGATGCGGCAGGAAAATGTCTGCCGCAGGAAACCATTGATACTTGTAAAGCCAGTGATGCGGTGCTTCTCGGTGCTGTCGGCGGCTGGAAATGGGATACTCTCCCGGGCAGTGAAAGACCTGAAATGGCTCTTCTCGGTCTGCGAAAAGAACTCGGCCTCTTCGCAAACCTCAGACCTGCGCTTTTATTCGAGCAGCTTGCAGAGGCATGCCCGCTCAAACCTGAAATCGTTGAAGGCGGACTCGACATCGTGGTAGTGCGCGAGCTCACAGGCGGTATTTACTTCGGTGAAAAGGGCACGAAGGACACTGACATGGGTCCTGCAGCATATGACGTGGAGCAGTACGCGGAGGAAGAGGTGCGCCGTATCGCAGAGGTTGCATTTGACATGGCTATGAAGAGAAACAAGAAGGTTACCAGCGTTGACAAGGCCAACGTACTGGAAAGCTCGCGCCTGTGGAGAAGAGTAGTCGCTGAAGTCGGCGAAAAGTACCCTGAAGTCGAGCTGAATAACCTTTACATAGACAATGCTGCAATGCAGATGGTGAGAAATCCGAAGCAGTTTGACGTGATCGTTACGAGCAATATCTTCGGCGACATTCTTTCGGATGAGGCGAGCATGATAACAGGATCAATTGGAATGCTGCCGTCGGCCAGCCTGGCAACGGGCAACTTCGGTATGTATGAGCCGGTTCACGGTTCGGCGCCTGACATCGCAGGCAAGGATATGGCAAATCCTATGGCCACGATTCTTTCGGCTGCGATGATGCTGAGATATACATTCGGTCTCGGTGAAGAGGCAGATGCAATTGAAGCTGCGGTTAAGAAGGTGCTCGCTGACGGATACAGGACGCCTGACATCGCCAAGGAAGGCGAGACAGCCATCGGTACTGTAAAGGCCGGCGACCTTATCGTCGAGGCGATATAGGATTCATAAGGGTACAGCCTGCAGAGGGAATCTATGGTATAAGGATACCTGGTGTTTGTTTGATTTTATATTTCGAACAAACACCAGGTTTTTTTTACATTTGCAGTATATATACCGCGCCTGCAGTGTGTGCCGGGCCGGCTCAGTGAAACATGATAGAGATTCAACGGCTGCAATTATTCGGCTTGAATCGCATAACTATCTTGCGCATCGGCAGAAGAAAGTATGCAATCTTGCAAAAAGTCAAAAAATTGCGGCAGATACTGAAACTTCAGCTCTCAGGATATTTTCTGCGAGCGGTTGTCAACTAATTAACGATGTATTATCTTGCGGAAAATCGATAATGGTATTGCGTTTTTGGGTGTCCATGCTGTATTGTATAAACACAAAGAGCTATATGTGAATGCAGAGAAAACTCTTTCACCTGCACTTTACATGAGATTACAACAGATCAGGAAGGGAGCGTGGAAACCACCTTATGGCAGAAATCGCGGTACCGCGGCATGGACATACAGGCTCGCACAGCCGCGGCAGAGATAGGCATACCGGAGCAGACAGATGCAGCCGGATGCCGCAGGCACAGTGAATTTGGAGGTGGAAAAGCATGGGACAGAAAGTCCCTGCTGAGAAATGACAGATAGATTTATGAAGAAGATATACATAATGATTAAAAATCCGATTAGAAGTTTAAAAAGCGAATTGAACGAATTGAATTCAGAAATGTAATATCTGCAGGAAATCCGGCTGTTGTATTTATGGCCTGAGAATATCTTGCGTGACAGATATTACGTGAAATATTTTGAGGTGAATTATGAAAAAGGTATTAGTATTAGGTGTTGGAGCACAGGGAAGTGCAGCTGCAAAGAGACTTGACAAGGAACCGAATGTCGGTGAAATAATATGCGCGGATTATGATCCGAGAGCTGTGGAAAGCATAGTGGCATCGCTTACAAAGGGCAGAGGCGTGCAGGTTGACGCTCATGACAAGGACAGCATAGTGGCTGCGGCGCAGGGAGTGGATCTGATTCTCAACGGGCTGCCGCTCGAATGCACGCAGAACGTTCTGGATGCCGCTCTGGAGGTAAAGGCAAATTACCAGGATTATGCATCGACCATAAATATGGAAAATGTCTGGCGCGAAAGTGAAGAGGCGAAGAAATACGACGGCGTGCTTGGCGAGAAAATCACAGCACCCGGAACACAGAAGTGGTTCGACAGCCTCAAGGCACAGTTTGAGATTTACGGACCGAAGTTTGAAGCGATTGACAGGCTGGCAATGGTAGGAACAGGATCGGCGCCGGGGCTCATATGCTGTGCGACCAGGAATGCCATGAAATATCTCGATAAGTGCGATACGATATACAATTTTGTATGGGAAGGGGCTGTGGCAAAGAGATTCCAGCCGTTCTGGTGGTCGCCGGTGACAGCACTGACAGACATGAGCGAGCCGGCTGTAGTCTTCGAAAACGGCCAGTTTGTAAATGTTCCGGCATTCGGCGGCGAAACAAAGAGAAAGTATGATTACATGGATGAGGAAATCACATTCCTGGATCACTCACACGATGAGCCGCTGCAGTACGGCTTCAATGCCGAGAAATATTTCAAAGGGTGCAGAAATGTGTATTTCAAGTATGCAGGCGCAGGCATGGATTTTGCCAAACCGCTCAGCGAAGCCGGGCTTCTGAGCCGCGAGGAGAAGGAATTCAACGGAATGAAGGTTGTGCCGTTCGATTTCATCCTGAGCCATATACCGCCGGCACCGAAATACAGGGATGAGATACAGGAGATAATCAACGAGGGGCTCAAGGTAGACTCCGGATGCATGGTAATTGAGGCATACGGTCAGAAAGATGGCAAAGATGTTCTCGTTGAGACTCATGTAATGGCGCCGGGGTTTGTAGAGTCGTTCGAAAAAGCGGGGATAACCGGAGAAATGTATCTTACCGGCCAGGGCGGATACCTGTTCTCGAAGCTGTTCGTGAATGACAAGCTGGACCAGAAGGGATTGATTTCATCTGACATGCTGAGCTTTGACCAGGTAGACACATATTTCGACTATGCGGCCGAGCTTGACATAACGCTCAACACCATTGTGAAAGAACTCAACTGAGAGCTGGGCTGTGAAGTCTGATTATAACGGAATTTGAATTCTCAATGTGATATATTGATATTTATTCATACAGAAGGGGCTGCTGTGCATGTCTGAAGCACAGCAGCCCTTTTTTCAGTGCGCCCGGCGGCGCATTTTTACCCTCCGGCTTAGACTACGCTCGGCGCAGATTAAGCTCGGCTCAGGCTAAGCGTTATCAACGGATTTGCCGTGTACGTCTTCGCTGATAACCAGCTCCTTGAGACGTGCGATATGCATGTCGGCAGCCTCACGAGCGGCAATGGCATCGCCGCTTTCAATGGCATCGAGTATCACCTGATGCTCCTCCGGCATGTTTTCGGCACGCTTGAAATTATCATAATATATGTAACGGAATCTGAGCACCAGCTCCGTCAGCTGCTCAATCATCTGCACAAGAATCTTATTATTGCATGATTCGACGATAACCCTGTGAAATTTTGTATCATAAGCAATCATGTCCTCCATGCTTCCCTCGGCAACAGCCTTGTTATACTTAGCGGAGACATCTTTCAGCTCCTGAAGCTGTTCGGGCTGCATCCTTGACGCTGCGAAAAACGCTGCGAGTCCTTCCATATTCTGTCGTACTTCCAGGATTTCCACCATATCCTTTGTGGAAATCTGTGAAGCATAAGCGCCTCTTCGCGGCTCAATGACAACAAGACCTTCCTTCTCAAGCTTTCGGATGGCCTCCCGTATAGGTGTTCTGCTGACGCCGATCTGGTTGGCGAGCTCCACTTCCATCATTCTTGTGCCCGGTACGATTGCACCTGTAAGTATCTGCATTTTAAGTTCTTCATAAACCATTTCTCTGAGAGGTTTATGATTCTGAATATCAAAATTCAACATAATTCATCCTTTTCTGAGTTCCCGCCGGGGGAGTTTTAATTAATTCTGTCTGAGTTTTTTTAATATATCTGCGGCTTTTGCAAAGCGCGCTTATCGGGTAGTTCGAGTCCAGAAGCTTGCTTTGTTTTCACGCAGCATTTTCTGGCATATCTGCTTTGCCTGATCGGCATTTCTGCAGAGACCGAAAACAGTGGGGCCACTCCCACTCATAAGAACATTTTCGGGAGAGCACAGCTCCTTCATTTTGTTCTTTGTATACATAACTATAGGATAATGCTTTAATGTGAAGTTTTCAAGTACATTAATCATATTTTTTCGAACAAGATCAAGAGAGCCCGTTTTGAGGCCGCGAATCAGTTCGTTGTTATCGGGATGCACGGGAATTTCCACGCTGTCTATTCCGCGGTATACCTTTGCAGTGGAAACACTCAGATCAGGCTTCGAAAGCACAAGGTGGCTGTGCAGACCCTTCAGAGGCCGCAGCTCTGTGCCGGTACCGGTCGCAAGAGCGCAGTGGCAGGCAAGCGGGTCATCCTTGAAATCGGGTCTCAGTGTTTTGTCGGCTGCTGCCTGACCCATTATGCAGAACGGCACGTCCGATCCGAGCTGTGCGCCTGTTTCACACATTTCGGCGAGAGATATATCGAGGTTCCAGAGCTTACGGATACCATGGATGACTGCAGCGGCATTGCTGCTGCCGCCCGCCAGGCCGGCTGCTACGGGAATGCGTTTCTTAATGTCAATACGGATAGAACCGGAGCGGCCCTCTGCATATTTGCATATCATGAGCGCAGCAGCCTTGTATGCGAGGTTGCGTTCATCCGTCGGCAGGAAGTATTTGTTTGTGGAAAGAGTTATGGTTACTGACGGAAATTCTGCATTTGCCGGTGCATGAGTCGGGATACCGGCATTCGTCTGCGCATGGGCATCGGCTCCGGTATTTGCACGTGAGCGATTATCGGAGCCGGCACCGGCCCCGGGCTTCCAGCGAATCAGCACATCATCGCTCAGCAGAATCTGCTGCATAACCATTTCGACCTCGTGAAAGCCGTTGTCCAGCAGTCCGAGAACGTCAAGGGAAAGATTTATTTTAGCATAAGCATTCAGCTGCACTCTTTTCAAAATTATCGGCTCCTTTCAAATGAAAAAGGTGAGAATGAAAAAGGTGAGCCGGAAGCTCACCTTTAAATTTCTGTAAACAGGTCATCCTGTGATGCCGTATTCCGGCTATTTCTTCTTGTTCTTCTGTTTGTTTTTCTGCTTAGCGCTCTGGTTCTTCGGGTTTGTGGTGCCCTTGTTAGTGTGCTTCTGTTCTGCCGGCTTCTGAACCTTTACCGCATGCTTGTATGTGCTTCCTGCTGCAGAAATCGGTCGTCTTGCAGAAACCTTCTTTGTGTGAGCTGCCTTTTCTCTTGCGAGTTCCTCAGCCTCCCACTTTGCTTCTTTTTCCTTCTTCTTTGCCTCGGCCTCAGCCAGCTTGGCTTTTCGCTTCTGGTCTTTTTCCACAATCTCTTCTACGGATTTGCCCGTTCTCTTCGCTTCTTTATACGGATTTACGGTTTCGGTCTTGCCCTTCTTCTCCTGCTGCTCCTTTTCAGCGGCCTTTTTAGCGCTGCGGCTTGTGAAGAATATCATTCCGACAATCATTACAACCATCATTATTGTATAAACTCGTGTTGATTTTGACTGATCCAGCGTTCTGAATGTGATAGTCTGCGTTTTCCCGAGCTTTGTTCCGTCGGTGGCCTGCAGGTTTTTACCGATTGTGAGCGTATATTCAGTATCGCCCTTTATAGTAATATCAGAGTCGATTGTGTCCGAGACTACCATCAGGAGACCGTCTTTTTTCTCCTTGTGGCTGTAGTATACGCTGATAGGAATCTTGTTGCCCTTGTTGTCAGTGAGTTTAAAAGCTTTGGCATTGGCTTTTCTTATTGCCTTAGCCGTTTTCGAATCTGACGAATCAGGCAGCACCTCTTTGCTGAAGTAAATCTTGACACTGAGGTTTTCCACTGAAACACCTGTCGCATTGTCTGCAGGCGTGGATGAATCAATCTTGAAGCCACTGTCAGCAGAATTGTTTGCTGCAAAGCTTGCAGGTGCGAGCATGCACATTGTTATGACGATCAGGCAGATTAAAGCCCCTATTCTTTTCATTACTTTTTACCCTCCGATTTTCTCCTTCTCAGCTCTCTGAAAAAGTCTTTCATGAGACCTGCGCATTCCTCCTGCATCAGGCCGGTTTCTATTTCTGTAAAATGATTGAGTCTGCGTTCCTGTGGGATGTTGAAAACTGATCCGCAGGCGCCGCCCTTCGGATCCATTGTTCCGATGTAAAGTCTGCTGATCCGAGACCATACTATGGCTCCTGCGCACATACTGCAGGGTTCCACTGTGACAAACATGGAACAGTCGGGGAGTCTCCATCCGCCGAGCTCTGCAGCGGCCTGCCTGATGGCAGTCATCTCTGCATGGGCGGTGGGATCCCTGCGGGATTCTGTTTCGTTATGGCCTCTGCCGATAATCTTTCCGTCGTGAACTATAACGGCTCCGACGGGAACCTCTCCCATGGCAGCGGCTTTTTTAGCCTCCTCAAGAGCTTCAAGCATATACTTTCTCATATACTTAACAATGGTATCATATTTTGCCGAGCCTATCAAGGTATTTTTGGGGCTGCGGGAGGGTCCGGACCGATTAAGTAATCTCTGTGAATTTCACAGCACCTGCCTTGTATGACGCCGCGTTTTACAGTAAAATAAACGCAGAGGTGAAAGCCATGATTTTAGATATTACAGTAGTTCTGATTCTTATAATTCCGATGGCAGCGGGCCTGTACAGAGGGTTTATTTATTCGGCGGTTCATGCGCTCAGCTGGGTGGCCGCGGTGACTGCAGCGGTTTTCCTCAACAGCACGATGAATGGAATGCTGCAGGACAGCTTTATCGGGGAAACGGTAACATCCGCGATTTCGGATAAAGTGAACACATCGGTTACAGCGCTCGATGCAGCAATCAGCGGCATGCCGGATCTTATCCGAGGAGGGCTTGCCTCCGCATCGGAAACCACATCGGATATTTTTGCAGAAATGCTCGCCGCAATGGTAATTTCGGTAATCAGTTTTCTTATTATTATTTTTCTTGTAAAGCTGGTGCTGCGGGTTCTGGTGAGGCCGGCGGCAAGGCTCGGCCGTGATTCGGTAATTTCGCACGGTGATAAGCTGCTGGGGATGATTGCGGGCGGAATACAGGGGCTGCTGCTGGTATTCGTATTTCTGGCGCTGCTGGTGCCGTTCATCAATCTCGTATCTGACAGCGCAGCGGCATCAACGGTAAACGCTCTTCAGAATTCAGCAATTGCCGGAACATTGTATGACAACAATCTGCTTCTTCTTGTAACAGGGGGAATATTCTCCTGATTAAGCTCTTAGGACAGCAGTCCGGTATCTTTTGTGCCGGAGGAAAAATACTCTCGGCATTTCCGCCACGGAACCGTTAGGACAGCAGTCCGGTGCCTCTTGGCCTCTTGCGGCAGGAGAAATATTTACCGGATTCAGTTCTTTTGACTTTGCTTTTTCTTTTGGCACTGCTTTTGTGAATGGATTCATATGAGCCGCCCTCGACGGGTGAAGCTGCTGCAATGCGCAGATCTTTTGCCTCGGCCGATTCGGCATTCCGGCATCACAGGAGGCTTTTGCATCCATAAGCTGATTATCTGTTCTGACATTCTGGCATCACAGGAGA
The DNA here is from genome assembly GCA_963614095.1 of Bacteroidaceae bacterium. Classification (GTDB taxonomy): domain Bacteria; phylum Bacillota; class Clostridia; order Peptostreptococcales; family Anaerovoracaceae; genus Lentihominibacter. Next base: position 22,701 of record CAVECM010000020.1, on the reverse strand, counting down.
TTTTCGCATCGTTAAATAGAAATATACCAAAATCCGCTTGCCGGATGACTGCTTTTGGTAAAAAAGAGCAGTTATCCGGCTGCTTTTTTCCGCAGAATACCAAAAGATGATTTCAAGGGTATGAATTTTGGTACATCTGATATGCAAATGATATGTAAAAGCCGCCTTTTCTCGAAAAAAATTACCAAAAGCATATACTCGAAGCGGTGCTTTTGGTAAACGGCATTAATTATACGGGGGGTTATGCCAATAATTTTACCAAAATGTGCAGCATCAATGTATAGATTTGGTAAATGCAGAATATTTCCGGGGCGGACCATATGGGTATGGGTAAAATAGTCCACAGTGGACTATTGCCGCACGGCAGGAAATTGTGTAAATTGTGAGTAGTCAGAAAATTCTAATTCACATTTATATTTTCTGAGCAGAATGCAGAAGCAGGCGGCTCCGCGGAAACAAGCACGCGGCACCACCCTGCCGGCCCGGCAGAATCGGCGAAAGAAATTCCGAACCGGTCTGGCAGCAGAATGCGGGCCCGCAAGGACGGTACGCAGAAAAGACGCCCCGCCGAACTGGCCCGGCACCCGGATTGACCGAAAATACAAGCCGCCGAACCGGTCTGGCAGCAGAATGCGGGCCCGCGAGGACGGTACGCAGAAAAGACGGCACGCCAAACAGCACTGCGCTTTTGCATGAACTCAGGAAAATGGAGGGATCACAAATGAAAAAAAGAAGATTCAGGAAGCTGCTGTGTGTGACAGCGGCCGCCGCAATGCTCCTGACGACAATGGCAGGATGCGGGAGTTCAACCGTAGAATCTGAGCTTTCCATGGCGGATGAAGTGCAGAGCTACGTCGATGCAGTCGATCAGGAATATGCATACGGCATCGCAGAGACGCTGGCATATGATGAAGAATATCTGTCAAATGACCTCGGCTGGAGAACAGCAGGCTCAGACGCTGAGCACAAGGCAGCCGATTATCTGGCAGATGAAATGGAAGCAATCGGCCTTGAAGATGTGGAAAAAATACCGACTACAGTCGACAAGTGGCAGTTCAACGATGCGTCGCTGACGATTGCAGGCACTGATATCGATATCATGCCGGCATCATACGCCACAAACGGCACAGATGAAGACGGCATCACCGCAGAAATCGTTGACGTTGGAGACGGTACAGCAGCTGCATATGAAGGCAAGGACGTAAACGGAAAAATCGCGCTTGCCGAGGTTGACCAGTGGAACGTGGCATGGATAGACCAGTACATGAACGAGGCAGCCCTCCACGGAGCATCCGCAATAGTAACATATAACGCAAAGACAGGCTACGCTGCATATTCAGATGACATGATCAACATGCAGGATCTTTGCGCGGATGACGTTATGCCGTGCGTGAGCATCAGCAGAAACCAGTACAAGCAGATAAAGAAAGCCATAAAGAAGGGCAATACAGAAGCTACTCTCATAGTTGACAACGAAATGCTGCCGGATCAGGGCACAAGCTACACAATCGCAGGTAAAATCAAAGGCAAATCCTCCGATCAGCAGATAATGGTTTCCGGTCACTATGATGTATATTTCAACGGATTCCAGGATGACAGCTGCGCCATCGGTCTCGTGCTGGCAATGGCAAAGGCAATGAAGGATTCCGGATACACACCTGAAAATGATATCCTCTTTGTTGCTCACGGTTCAGAGGAATGGGGCGCTATAGGCAGCCAGTTCGACTGGACGACAGGAGCATGGGAGACTATAAACAACGCCAAGCCTGAATGGGCAGGCAAGACCCTGGCAATGCTTAACTTCGAGCTGCCGGCACTTTACGACGGAGCCGACCAGGCAGTAATCCAGTGCGATCCTGATTTTGCAAATCTCGTGAAGAAGTTTGTAGATGAGACAGATCTTCTGGTTGAGACATCGAACAATGTATACTCAGAAGGGTATGACAGCACATCAGTTGACACATTCTGTCTGGAGGACGGAGTATCATACAGAGCCAGCGGCGTTCCTCATTTTGTAAATATGCCGGGCTTTGCAGAGGATACTGAAGAAAACGCTAACTGGAACAGACAGCGCTACCACACAGTTGCTGATGACAAGGACACATATGATGCCGACGTCATGACAACAAACCTCAATATGTTCGGAACACTGGCGATTTACATTGACCAGACTCCGGCACTCGAGCTGGACATGACAGCAACATGCGACGATATTGATGAGGCGCTCGATAAGGATACTGCAAAGGCTGCAGGTGCCGATGTGAAGGCATACAAGGCTGCATCGAAGGAGATGCGTGCGGCTCTTGAGGATCTGAATGCACAGATTGAAGATATAAACACAAGATATGAGAATGCGGCTGCAGAAGGTGCATCTGAGAAGAAGCTCGAAAAAATCAGAGCAGAGGGCAGAGAGCTGAACAAGACAACTCTGGAAGCATTCAAGTACATTCAGGATAATTTTATCGGAATAATACTTACATCTGATATCACAATTAAGCATGTCGGCTATCAGAACAACATCGGTGTGCTTGAAGGAATAACCGCAGCACTCGAAAACGGCGAGCTTTCCGCTGAGGACGGCGAATCGGGCGCTCTTGATCTCGCATGGCAGCTCAACGGCGGATCCGAGTTCGGATACTACAACTTCAGCGTTGAGACGAGTCAGGCATCGATAGATACACTTCTCGAAACATCGAACCCGGGCAATATTTTCTGGGGAACAGGCAAAGGCTTCACGTTTGCCGATACGAGCAGTGCTACTCTGTCGCTGCTGGAAAAAGCTGCAGCAGGCGGAGATGATGTGACTTATGATGAAGAAATCGCGGTTTATGAAAAGGCTGCAGCTGCCCAGAAGGAGCTGCTCAAGCAGACTATGGCCGGCGAGACGGATGCGATGAACGCATTTGCTGATATACTGAAATAAGCCGGACGGCTTCAGGTGAATTCGGGTTCTGTGCGAATTACGGGCAGACGTGGCTTCGAAACAGAGCGATTCTGAAGCACATCTCTAGAATCAGAACGGGCACAGAACTCAGAAACAAATCCGGATTCAGAACTCAGCACAGATTTCGGAATCGTAAGCGGATTCGTGATTGAAGTTTCAGAACTCGGGTCGACTATCAGTTATAACCGGGCGGTAATTATAATCAGACAGCAGCAATAATCAGACAGCAGCAATAATCAGGGCTCTGACCGTAAAAGGCCGGGGCCCTCTTTTGATATGAAGAAAAGATTGACATTCAGCCTCGGTGATAACAGCGACAGGAAAAAATTGGAGTTCAGATCATGTGATAACAGCGCAAAAGAAGATCGATGTTCATACCCTGTGATAACAGCAGGAAAAGGCCGCTGAATTACAGCGTGCACAGATTCGAGTTTGAATTTTCACAATTCATGTGTTATCCTTTAGTCGAATAAGAGGGATTTGTGTTCGGCGGAATTTATTCAGAGCAAGGAGAGTGCTTCGGTATGTTCAGTAATATTTTTTTCTTCATATATATATTTGCGGGATTTGCAGGAGGGCTCGCCATACTGATGGCAGTGCTGCTGATAAAATACTGGTCGTCCGGCAACAAGGAGCTGCTGGCGGCGATACGGAATTTCATGATATGCACGGCGCTGATAGATGCGCTGTATTTTTATTTTGACTACGACATGCTGATAAACGGAGAATACGGAACAAATGCATTCTGCCGTGTGATTGATATATGCCTCTTTATAGGGCAGGTTTACTTCTGGGGCGCATATCTGCGCATAAAAATGGAAAAAAGCGAGTCGCTGAGGATAATGCAGAAGGGCACGCGTATCTGTTCTGCGGTATGTATTGTGCTGGCCGTAATCGGGTATGGATTTCTGATGACTGATTATTATCATGCGGAGGCCGGATACGAACGCACGAGCGCCTGCATCATCGAAATAATTCTGATGACAGTGCTGACGTTTGTGAACCTGTGGAACATGCGGAGTGCGCTTTGCGAGATACTGCTGCAGAAGCGCAGGCGCTATATAATGTGGATAACGGCGCTTCTCGTGGTGAACGGTCTGTGGAACGGATTCCTTGTTATAGTTATACTTAACGATGACCTGAATATCATGATGGAGAAGACGGTGGACCTGACGCCGGTGCTGCTGCTCGCAACGAACATTATTACGATACTGCTGATTCTCAGTGAGGATTTTTCGGCGATTTTCAGGCACGATGCCGAGGTGGAGGCTCCTGCGGATAACCTGCAGAGGCGGCTTGATTATATCGCTGAGACACATTTTCTGACGGAACGGGAGCGCGAGGTCATGGAGCTGGCATATGAGAAGCTGACAAACCCTGAGATCGCCGACAAGCTGTGCATTTCCAAATATACTGTTAAGAATCACATGCACAATATCTTTGAAAAGCTCGATATTTCGACGCGGACGGACCTGATTATGTTCATCGACAAGGACGAATAGTGCTCCGGACGCGCGGGCACGGGATATGCGGCAGGCATGCAGCCGGCGTCAGAATGCTGCGTTCTGCAGACTGCCCACGGCTGCAGATCGTTTCGTGCTGTGCTCCGGATAAGAATAGTGCCCCGGGGACTATTGAATGCGGCTCGGAAATATAGTAGAGTTAATATGAAAAGCTGCGCAGAATAGTGACGGGAGCGGCAGAGGCGGCTGTGAAAACATGAGCCGAATGTCGTCAGCCTGCCCAGTCCGGTATAGGACAGAAGCGCAGCAGGGAAGCATTTGGAAGGGAGCAATTAAGATGAACAGAGAAAACGGGAGCCTTTGCACGCCGAAAATTACGCTGAAGGAGAGCGTGAAGAAGTACATTGATGCGGTCGACCATCAGAAGGCATATGATATCGCCGAGACGCTGGCTTTTGATGAAAAATATCTGTCAAATGCGCTGGGATGGAGAACAGCGGGCTCGGATGCCGAGCACAGAGCGGCGGATTATCTGGCAGAGAAGATGCGTGAGATAGGACTCACGGATGTCGAGAAAGTCGCAATAAATGTAGATAAATGGCAGTTTAACGGTGCGTCACTTACTATAAAGGGCACGGACGTGAACATAATGCCCGCCTCGTATGCGACAAACGGAACGGATGCTGCGGGAATCACAGCGGAGATTGTCGACGTGGGAATGGGAAAGGCTGCCGATTATGAAGGCAAAGACGTTAAGGGAAAAATCGTAGTTGCCGGTGTCGATCAGTGGAACGAGGCATGGATTGACAAATATATGATTGAAGCAGATCTGCATGGTGCTGCGGCAATCGTGACATACAGCAGAGAGAGCGGATACGCTGCGTTTTCTGATGATATGATCAACATGCAGGATCTCTGTTCGAAGGATGTGATGCCGTGCGTCAGCATCAGCAGGAACCAGTACCGCGAAATCGCAGAGGCGATTAAGGGCGGTCACAGTGAAGCGGTTCTGAAGGTTGACAACGTGATGCTCCCGGGCGAGGGAACTTCATACAATGTAATAGGAAAAATCAAGGGAAGGTCGTCGGAGCAGCAGATTATGGCAGCGGGCCATTATGATGTGTATTTCAACGGTTTTCAGGATGACAGCTGTGCGATAGGTCTTATCCTGGCGATGGCATCCGGAATGATAGAGTCGGGCTACGTACCGGAAAACGATATCGTGTTCGTGGCTCATGCGGCTGAAGAGTGGGGAAAAATCGGCTCACAGTTTGACTGGACGACAGGTGCATGGGAGATGATTAATCACGCGAGACCGGAATGGGCCGGAAAGACCATAGCGATGTTCAACTTCGAGCTGCCTGCGCTTTACGATGGGGAAGAGCAGTTCGCGGTGCAGTGCGAACCGGAGTTTGCAGGTATCGTGAAGGATTTCGTGGAAAACTCGGGTCTTCTCGAGCCGCCGGTAAACAATGTGTATCCGAAGGGGTACAACAGTGTTTCGGTTGACAGCTTCTGTCTGGAGGACGGAGTGTCGTACAGAGCGAGCGGCGTGCCGCATTTTATAAATGTGCCGGGCTTTGCAGAGGATACGCCGGAGCATGCGAACTGGAACAGGCAGCATTATCACACGAAGTCGGACGACCGAAGCACGTACAATGCGGACGTGATGATGACGAACCTCAAGGCATACGGTGCGATGATGATGTATGTGGATCAGAAGCCGGCGCTGGAGATGGATCTGACTGCGACGTGCGATGATATAGCGGAGTCGTTTAATGCGGATACTGCAAAGGCCGCAGGTATTGACACAGCGGTGTTTGATGCTGCTCTTGCAAAGATGCGCGGTAAGGTGGAGGAGCACAATGCGCAGATTGCAGACGTTAACGGCAGATATGCAGAGCTTCTTGAAGAGTACCGCAGCGATAAGACGGCAGCCGGCTGTGCAGACTCGGACAATCAGGCATGCGGCGGTGCAGATCGGGATGAGCTGCAGATGAAGCTTGATGCCGTACGCGCTGAGGGCCGCGAACTGAACAGACAGACGCTGAAGGCCTTTAAATATATGCAGGATTATTTTATCGGGATTATTCTCGTATTCGAGATTTGCATTAAGCACGAGCCGTATCAGAGAAACATCGAGCTGCTGGACGGTATAATAAATGCGATTAAGGAAGGGAAGCTTTCGGGCAGCGAGAAGGATCCGGGTGCGCTCGACCTGGCTTGGCAGCTCAACGGCAGCGGAGAGTTCGGATATTATTCGTTCAGCCCGCAGACCTGTGACACAGCGAATGTAATGCTGTTTGAGGAGACGAATCCGGGCAGGCTTTTCTGGGGAACCGGCAAGGGCTTCACGTTTGCGGATACGAGCAAGGCGACGGTTTCGCTTCTTGCAAAGGCGGCAGCCGGCGGCGATGCGGGAACTGACGGTGCTGCAGCTGACGGCAATCCGGCGTCCGGTGCGCAGTTTGCCGACGAGACCGCGGTTTACAGCAAGGCACTGGAGGCGCAGCGTGAGCTGATGAAAAAAGCGGTTGAATCAGAGATTGAAGCTATGAATAAATTTGAGATCTGATGAAGCTGCTCGACTCAGCACGGCAGCAGGATTGATGCTTTACGGGCGGGAGGCTTTAATTGATACGATAAATATGATATAAGAAAAGACGGCATGGAGAAAACCTGCCGTCTTTTTTAAAGCCCAGTTTTATTCTGTTTTATCTGAACAGCTCCGAATGAGTGCCGACACGGTTCAGCATCAGAACCAGAATACCGTTATCGATTTCATATATGAGCAGCCAGTCGGGTTCGATATGACATTCTCTGCAGCTTTTGTAATTTCCCGACAATTCATGGTCGTGAAATCTTGATTCAAGAGTTTCGCCGCTTGCTAAAGTGCTGACAACTGAAAGAAGTTTATCGAGGTCCTTTCCCTGTTTTTTTGCAAGTTTGACATCTCTCTTAAATTGATTTGTAAAACGAATTTCATATTTCATATTTCGAGTGCCGCCTTTAATTCATCAATGCTTTTACAGCCGGCAGCAGTTTTGTCCTTGAGCATTGCCTTGCCCTCTGCAATTGCAGCCGCGGTCGCATCATTGGGAATATCCAGTTTTACCTCAAAAGGAAGGCCGCCGTATCTTATTGCCTGACGCAGAAAGATGTTAACAGCGGTAGACATATTAAGCCCTAATTGTTCGAAGATTTTTTCGGCATTTGCTTTTACCTCAGCATCGGTACGAATGTTTAAATTTGTCTGGTTAGCCATTTCAATCACCTCCACTTATATTTAACAAAATATATCACAATGTGCGCACGTTGTCAATATAAATGCCCAAGCGACGCAGGTATGATTTTGCTGAGGGCAAGACCTTTTTACTATGAAGCGGACATTCCTAATCTTAGAAGAAAGCAGCAAAGAGCGGTGAAAAAATGAATATGAGTGCCGATTATTACATTTAAAGTGTCGATTGTTACATTTCGCATCACAAATCTGTGCTTCTGCGTTAAAATATGCAGACAGAAAGGAAGCGCATGCGGGGGTAAAACTAAAGGTCCTTTTGCATTTTCCGGATTATTTGAACACTATTGTTTTCTTCCGCGGCGTTTTTTTCTCGTAAAGAGCTGCGCCTCGGCCTTGAATGTGCTGCCGAGGTCGTTCATTTTCAAAACACCGTTGTACCTGGAAACCGTTGATTTAACAATGCCGACACCGAGGCCGTGATTTCGGGTGTCTTCTTTTGTTGTCGGCATTGCGCCGTCCTTCAGGTCAATGGCGGGATTCTTGCTGTTGGTTACCGTAAAGCACCAGACCTTCTTTCTGATTTCGCTTTCCACGCGGATGAAGGGCATGCCGGTGTCAGCGGAAATGCAGGCTGCGCACGCTTCCACTGCATTGTCGAGAAGATTCCCCATCAGTGAGATAATATCGATTTCCTGTATCATGTCGTCCTCGGGCAGCGCACGGATTTCATCGATGAAGCGGATTCCCAATGCATCACAGCGGCTCTTCTTTTCAATTATCAGAGCCTCCTGTGCACTGCTGCCGCCGTGAATGCTGCCGAGCAGCTGGCTGCACTCATCGAGGCAGTTCTGCTCAGCTGTCTGTGAACCGGAGTTTTCAATGGAAAGGCGCACCATTTCAGTAAGCTTACCTGCTTCACGGCAGAATTCCACGGTATGATCCATGTATTGATTTTCCTGCTGCCATCCGGCAATCAGTTTTTCGTTTTGTTTTTTTCGCCTGCTGTTCACTCTGAAAAGCACAATTACTGCGATTAAATTCACAATAATGAGGAAAATAAGAACCGTTATAAGTGTGGCTGATGTGTACATGTCAATCTCCTTTTGCCGTCGGAAGTATGTTGTGTCCGGCAGATGCGTCCGGACAGCGGACCGGTTTTTCCGGTCAATCAGTCCGGCCCCTTAATCAGTCCGGACTTCTGATTGGTTCGAGTCTCTGATTAATTTGCCTGCGGAAGCGTCAGTGACAGCATAAATGTGCTGCCGTTTCTTTTCCAGACGGCGTGTCCGTTGTGAGCTCGCGCGATGGTTTTTATCATGTAAAAAAGCATGCCGTGTCTTAATGTCAGCAGGTGCAGAGGTCTCGAACGGGATGTCTGTTCATTTTCCGGAGCAGTGTCCTCACGGACGGCGAGTCGAATTTCCGTAACATTTCCGTATGCCGCGGAAGATATGCAGAGCGCACTCTCGGGCAGCCTGTGTTTCTTTATCACAGTCATTATACAGTGGTAAAGTTCGTATTTTTCGCGGCTTGAAAGCAGGTCAGTCTGTATCTGCTGCCACGAAATCTGTTTTTTCATTTCGGCATTGATTTCATCGCATATGTCAAGCAGTGAACTGCGGTATGAGGCGGCAGCGCCGGAGCTGCCCGGCATGTCTGCATCGTCCATAGCAGCCTGCGAAGCGGCAGGTGCAGAATTTTCCATAAAAGAAAGCGCAGCGAGATGATTGGACAAATCGTGGCGGAGCGACCTGATGCTGTTGTGCAGGGCGGATACACTTGTGTAGTAACCAAGCAGCATGCTGTTTTCAAGAGACTGCAGATACTGGAGGCGCCGGTAATTAATGGTTGTGAGAAGCAGCATGATAATAAAAAGGATAGTCATATAGAACAGTGCGACGGCACAGAGGAATGTACATTTCACCATATAAGTAATATCCGGAGAATTGGCATAGTAATACGTTCCTGTTTTAAGCAGAACAGCTTCCTTGGTGACGAATGCGAAAAATGTCAGCACGAAGAATATCAGGCAGACTTTATCGGGTATTTTCTGCAGGAGCATATCGATTTTCCGGCCGCAGAGGTAATAGAGCGCAATCACCTGAAAAAGGCCGATTACTGTGCAGACAGAGGTTATCACATAACCTGCGGGATAGTTGGTATACACAGTTGTTCCCGGCGGGAGAAATATGCGTTTCAGTACGTCGGCGACAAGGAACATAGGCATGACAGGAATTGTAGAGAGCAGATCATAATAAATTTCAGCCTTTATAAAGTTTCGCGGCAGATATCCGCTGCCGCAGACGCCGCAGATTCCGAACATTATAAATGTATTTACCGCGTGGATGAGAGAATGAGCCGTCTGCAGCGGCAGTGAGTTCACATATTCCGGCAGATAATAAATGACGTCCTCCGCTATATAAAATATCATTGAATATATAATTATCAGCCAGAAACATGGCCGGCGGTAACGCTCTTCTTTTATTCCCACGCATTTGAATAAAAAGAACAGCTGCATACACGTGTGAGCTGCAGCGGATATCGTCATATCCATGATTTCCCATTTAAGCATTTGAGTTTTCCTCCTGTTTCAGGGCGGTCTGGTTCAGTGTCGGTTTATCAATTGCCGGCCGGATATGTTTTGAACGGCCGGCAGAGCCGGTTGCTGAGGCGGCTGAATATAAGCCGCCATAGATTGACTGTTCGGACAGCGGCCGGCTGACCATCAGGCAAGGTATCGGAGAAATTTCTCCCTCGCCTCGTTATAGTATTTCCGGCTGACCGGGATTTCGATTTCTTCCGGACGGCCGCTTTTTACGGCGGCGTCGGCATAGCTCGGAGAAAGAATGAATTTCTTTCCTGCCATTTCCCTTATATATCTGAAATTTACGATAAAGCTTGTGTGGCACTGAAAGAAAAAACCGTTCAGGGCTTCGAGAAGCTCGGGGAGCTTTCCGTATGTGCTGTAAATCTCGCCGTCTGCCATATGAATCTGTATCAGCCGGCGGTTCTTTTCCATATACATGATGCCGGACTGCGGAACGCGAAGAGAGCACTGCTTGTTTTCTATCAGCAGGAACTCGCTGCGGCCGGCTTCAATGCGGCTCTGGGCTGATTCGAGTGCAGCCTGCAGCCGAGGCAGCTCAATCGGCTTGCGAAGAAAAAATACGTGTTTTACATCGTAAACCTGCAGATAGTAATCATCATAGCCTGAGATAAAGATAATCTGTATGTCGGGATGAGCCCGCAGCAGTTCAGCGGAAAGCTCAATTCCCGAAACGTTTCCCAGCTCGATGTCCATGAAAACGATATCATAGCGGGAGCCTCCCGCAGCAAACATGAGCTCAGCGGAATCGGTGAAAATATCGATGCCGCTGATATTGCGCAGGGGCAGCTGCAGTATTTTCTGCTGCAGATCACGTGCTGTTTCTATATGGTCATCGCAGATCGCGATATACATGGTTTAGTCCTCCAGTTGCATTTTTCAGGTGTGCTCTGTATTTGTTCCGAATCAGTGAACAGATTTATTATGCCATAAATGCGGGCGGATTTACAGAGAGATTATGAAGGCACAGAAAGATTTTAAAAGCGGAGAAGTGCTGAAATCAGGGAATCTGCCGAACAGAATCTGCTGACAGAATCAAAAGTTCAGCTAAAAGCCCGGCTGAAAATATAAAAGCTTTGCGTGCTGCGAGTCAGCTGCTTGAAGGATATGGTAAAAAATGGAGAAAGGAGAACGATTCAAATTAATCGCCCTGAAAATCATGCTGAAAAAGCAAAAGCGGAGAAATTCTGCAACTACAAGCTTTTTATCGCTGCTTAGTTGTAAAATCCAATGGGTTCCGGAGTCTGAAGGTGTTCAGATGAAAAATTTTCCGGCAAATACGCTTTGATTTTGACCTCTGCGCAGTTCCCCCCTGTCTGCAATCATTGAAAAAATTTCAACTAAGAGCAGATATTTGGATTTTAGCTGCAAAATCCAATGGGTTTTACATTTTCTGCTTGTTTGCTGATTGGTAAGCAGATCGGTAAATCATATGAATTCTGCCGTGGCTGCAGGAATTGCTGAGCTTTAATCCGTGTTTGCCGCGGGGTGTCACCAAAAACGTAAACCACAGCTTTAGATTTTACTGTAAAATCTTTGAAAAATATGTTGACCTACCCCGTGGGCAACATTTTATAATCTAGTCAATATATAATTGTTCGAAAATTCGAGAAACGGCAGCGAACGGCTGAAGCGGTACGGAACTCGTGCGGGGGGTCAAGCCTGCTGCATGCTGTGAGCTGTGTGAACCGCAGCCGGCTCAGCTCAGAGCCGAGAAACGGCAGACAGGCCGGCATTCGAGTGCAGTGCATGAACGCAGGTCAATCTGCCGCTGCCCGCTGTCTCTCGATTAAAAAAGGAGGTCCACATGAAAGCAGACAGAATCTTTATTAACGGACAGATTTATACCGTAAATGACAAGAGCGAATGGGTGAGTGCCGCTGCAATACAGGGCGACAGAATAATATACACCGGAGATGAGGACGGAGCACGTGCGCTTTGCGGTGAAAATACCGTGGTAACAGACCTGGCGGGCAGGATGATGCTGCCGGGATTCATCGACGGTCACTGCCATCCGGTGCTTGCGGCGCACTACCTCTGCGGAGTTTATCTTCAGATTGAGTGGGGCGTGGAGGAATGCCTGAAGGCAATCGAGGAATACGTCAAGGCTAACCCTGACAACAAGACATATTTCGGCATCGGCTATGCTGAATGGATCTTTGACGAGACAGGACCGAAAAAGGAAATGCTCGATGCCATCTGTGCCGACAAGCCGATGATGATTCTCGGCAGCAGCGCCCACGAGGCATGGGTCAACACTAAAACACTCGAGCTTGCGAATATAACGAAGGAAACGCCGGATCCGATACCTGGATTCCATTATTTCCACCGGGACGCAGGCGGCAACCCGACCGGTCATCTGCTGGAGATGGGCCCGGAGACAATGATCATGGACAGAGTCAATTTCTTTGATCCGGACACAATCGAGGGCGTGATAAAAAACGCATCCGAGGAATATGCATCGATGGGTGTAACATCAACCTGCGACATGGGCATGAGCGAATTCGGACTGAAGGTTTACTTTGAAAAAATTCCGGAAATGATAGCGAGCGGCGAATACAGACAGCGCTTTTTCGGCTGCGGACGCATGGTTGCGGACAAGGGCGAGGAGGATATCATAATTCCGCGCCTGATTGAGTACAGAAAAAAATACAATTCGGACAAGTTCAATATACATTTCTTAAAGATAATAAACGATGGAACGCTGGAGACAAGATCGGCAGCACTCCTCGAGCCGTATAACGAAGACGGATCGGTCGTTAAACCGCTCTTTACGAGAGAAGAAATCGCGGCCATCGGTCTGAGAGCAGCTGAGGCGGGGCTTGACATCAATGTTCACGGAATCGGCGATGAGGCGATAAGCGGCACGCTGGCAATGGCGAAGGCAATACGCGAAGCGGGCTACGACGACTGCAGAATCACCAACTCGCACTGCGATTATGTAAAGGATGCAGAGCTCGAGCTGTTCGGCAAATACGATGTAGTCGCAAACACGACGTGCGTATGGCATTACGGCAATCCTGACATGGAGGCTGTAATCGGGGACAGACAGAACCATACGTTCAGAATAAAGACAATGATAAACGGCGGATGCCGCATGGGCCAGGGCTCGGACTTCCCGGTAGACGAATTCGGCAGAGAGCCGCTCAAGGGAATAGAAATGGGCTGCACGAGACAGCTGTTTGATCATCCGGAGCTGCCGGTGCTCAAGCCGTACGAGGAAAAGCTCTCCGTTGATGACGGAATCAGAAGCTATACGATAAACAATGCGTATCAGATGCACAAGGACGATGTGCTTGGCTCGATTGAACCGGGAAAATATGCAGACCTCGTGATTCTGGAGAAAAACCTGTTCGAGGTTCCGCAGAATGAGATTCACAATGTAAAGGTCTGCGAAACGATCATGAACGGCGAAACGACATACGTCTGCGATTAAAGCTGTATCAGCGATTAAAGCCTGTCTGCAGACAGGGTATGTATTTTATCTGAGGGGCAGATGCCATACTGCCCTTCTTTTGCTGCAGAGAAAGTGCTATCATAAGAAAGTAAGCAGGAGGGCAGATATGAACAGAGAATTGGAAAAAATACTTGAAGGTTATAAGGATGAAATGGTGGAAAAGCTGCAGGAATTCATCAGAATAGAGTCTGTGGCAGTCAGCAGGGGGGAGGAGTGCACAGAGGAGACACCCTTCGGGAAGGGTCCTGCGCGGGCTCTGCGTTTCATGATGAATCTGGCATCCGAAAAGGGCTTTGATGTCATTAATTATGACAATATGATATGCGAGCTGAATTTCGGAGAACGAAAGGACGAGGCCGTAGGCACGGTGGGTCATGCGGACGTTGTACCGGCGGCCGGTGTATGGGAATATCCGCCTTACGGGGGAGAAATACACGACGGCAAGGTATACGGACGCGGAGCTGTGGACGACAAGGGACCGACATTAGCGGCTTTTTATGCGGTGCTTGCCATAAAAGAGAGTGGTCTGCCGCTTTCGAAGAATATCACGCAGATTGTCGGAGGCCATGAGGAGGGCGGCTACTTCCCGTGCCTGAGACATTATATCGAAAAGGCAGAGCGCATTCCGGGCTGCGGGATTGTTCCGGATTCGTATTTTCCGCTCTGCTTTTCTGAGAAGCATTTCGTAGGGCTGCAGTTCACGGCAGAGACAAAACAGCAGCCGGCAGAGTATATAAATCAGCAGTCGGCAGCAATGGCCGGCGGTGCATCAGAGTCATGCACCGAATCTGCCGCCGCAGGCAAGTCCGCAGCAGATTCCGGTTCCGCAGGCGGCAGGCGAATTCTCAAGTCCATCAGCGGCGGTGATGCGGCCAACATAGTGCCGCCGTGGGCAGAGGCTGTATTCTGTGACGAAAACGGAAATATTATCGAAACAATAAAAGAAAGCGGTATTGCCGCTCATGCATCTATACCGGAGCAGGGCGTCAACGCAATCACAAAGCTGATTGACAGGCTCGCGCAGATGGAGTTCGAGCCGGCCGACATCTGCAGCGCAGTAAAAGAGCTGCCGGAGCTGATGTGCCGCGACACCGACGGCAGCGGGATTGGCATCGCAGTCAGCGACATCACCGGCGAAACGACAAATAACGTGGCGCTGATAAAATACGAAAACGGCAGACTTTCCATAATCACAAACGCGCGCTTGCCGCTTTCACTCGACCGCCCGAAAATGGAAAAGCGCATATCGGACGCTCTTGAGGGCAGCAGCTGGAGCTTCAGGACAACAGGGTTCATGGACGGATTTTACAGAAGTCCGGAAGAAGAGCCTGCAAAGACGCTGCTTGAGGTTTACCGCGAGGAGACAGGCGATAATGAGTCACAGCCGTTTGCAAACGGCTGCGGATCGTATGCGCGTCTGCTGGACGGCTTTATCCCGTACGGCATGGCTGTGCAGAGCGGCACGCTGCCGTTCCATGTGGAAAACGAATGCGTGGTAATAGAGGATTTGTTCAGAACCGCGAAGATATATGCGGAGGCGCTGTACCGAATGGCGAAATAGCGCCGGCTTAACGGGCGGAGAAGTCCGGCTGAACTGCGGCGCAGCGTTGTTAAGCGTCGGCGCAGATGCAGCCGGATGTGCCGCAGCGGACGCAGCGTAGTCCGTGAATGCGGCCCGAATTACTCGCGCTTTGCAGTATAAACCATATTCGTGCGGATATCGCCCGCCGTGTGGTATTCAAAAAACTCGCCGGGATCAAAGCCGGCATTGATTATCTGCGACTTTACTATACTGAAGCCGTTTCGCTCGAGCGTACCGTTCAGAAAACCGAGCGTGAAGACATCATCGGCGGCATCCGGGTAGTTTTCGTGTATTTTGCGCAGAGAGACAGCATGCCTGTCGTAATATTCGGAAACTCCGGCAATAATCGCCTTGTCCGCTATATAAGGCGCTATCATGTCGAAATAGTGCCGCTTCTCGAAAAATCCCAGGTTGCAGGAGCCCATGTAATCGATAATAGTATCGATGCATCCGGTCCGGAGAGGGAGCTTCCCGTCCTGATTGATAATGTACGCTATCTTAAGGTGCGGCGCAGCGTTCGCGATATGGCGGCGCATGGTCTTAATCGTTCTGACGCTCGGCGATGTCACAATAAACAGGCTGCCGTCCGTATCATTGTCATCGCAGTGGCTGTAGAGATACTGAATCGCCATCTCCGGAAACAGGATGACTTTATTGCGCAGATCAGCGAAGCTCATCTCGCGGTGAATCCAGAGGCTGCATTTGTGCAGATTCGTCAGGAAATCATTGCTGTATTCATTAAAACCGGTCAGCAGCATGCCGTCTTCATTTATCAGTATATTTTCTTCACCGAAGTAATTGTAAAGAAATTTCGTATCATTATCCAGGTCTTTTAACAGTTCCGTGAAAAGCACGCCGTCACGCAGCTCGGCATGGTATCCGCAGCTGCAGCGGAGCTTGCCGCTTATCATCGAATCGCCTGTGATTTCAACACCGGAAAGAGTGAGCCTGCTCTGGCAGTGCGGGCAGCGCAGCAGATCCACGGCAGAAAGCGGGAAGCCGGGCAGCTGCCCCGGAGCATTGTCTGTATTGCTGTCTGAGGTCTGACCGTCAGAGTAAATGCGCATGCTTTCGATTTCCTTGATTTTACCGCCGATGAGCTTAATATATTTGTCAATCTGTTCGCGTTCGGCATAAAGATCAGCTTTCTTGCTGCGCAGATATTCGATGAGTTTCTCGTAGAGAAGGTAGTCGTCCTTGTTGTAAAAGCGAAAATAGCTGAGGTATTTATTCAGCTCATTCAGCTTGAGTCCGGCCTCTTTCATGGATAATATTATTTCCATTTCGCGGCAGTCGTCTTCCGTGAAGCTGTACTGAAAGCCGTCCTTTTCAGGAACGAGAAGTCCGAGATTGATATAGTGTCTGACGGTGGAAACGGAAGTATTGAATTTCTGCGAGAATTCTCCGATTTTCATATGCGGCTCCTTTCTGATAAGTCAAGCCCCTTCTGAAGCGTTATATATGTACAGCCCCTGTGTGCGGCGGCCGGCCCCGTACAGAACCGAATGCCTGCGCCGACGCAGACGGCAATGCGTGCTTTGCATATCATACTGACAGTATAACACATTTTCCGGCAAAAACGTGAACTATAGGTTTAGATTTTTTCTCAAGGGGCACAAAATACGCCTTGACTTAACCTATGGGCAACGTATTATAATTCTACAAAAAGTTGTAATTTTTATAAAATTACACAAAAGCCGCACAGTTCGGAAAAAGCGAACGGCCTGAACCGGGCATCGCGGACTGACTGCACTATATTAATTACAGGAATCACTGACAGGAATCACAGGAGGGAAACAATGAGCGCAAGCAAGCTTTATGTAAACGGAAAAATCTTTACTGCGGATAAAGCTCAGGAATGGGTCGAGGCGGTCGCTGTCGAGGGAAACAGATTCGTTTTCGCCGGTAACAGGGCAGATGCTGAGAAGTTTTGTGATGAGAACACGGAAATCTGTGATCTTGAAGGGAAAATGATGCTGCCGGGCTTTATAGACGGACACTGTCACCCTATAATGGCGGCGCATGTGCTGTCCGGCGTGGTATTTGACATAGACTGGACACTCGACGAGTGCCTGGATGAAATAAAAAGATATGTGGCTGAGCATCCTGACAATGAGACGTATTTCGGACTGGGATATGCGGAATGGATGTTCGATGAGAAGGGCCCGAAGAAGGAGCTGCTCGATGATATCTGTG
This sequence comes from Bacteroidaceae bacterium, assembly GCA_963614095.1. Classification (GTDB taxonomy): domain Bacteria; phylum Bacillota; class Clostridia; order Peptostreptococcales; family Anaerovoracaceae; genus Lentihominibacter. The sequence continues at coordinate 5,213 of CAVECM010000020.1, read as the reverse complement.
CGGACAAGCCGATGTTTTTCATGGGCAGCGGCGGACACGAGGCATGGGGCAACACGAAATGCTTCGAGGCGGCAGGAGTGACGAAGGATACGCCGGACCCGCTCCCGGGACTGCATTATTTCTCTCGAGATGCAGAGGGGAATCCTGCGGGTCATATAGTTGAGGGCATGAGCGAGGCTATAATTCTTTCGAGAGTCAATTTCTTTGACGCCGATGTGGTGATGAATATGCTGCTTCAGAATTCTGCAGACTATGCGGCGATGGGCGTTACAGGCACAGCCGACATGGGAATGTACACTTACCTGGAAAAACAGTATTATGAAGCACTGGATAAACTCAGAGAAAACGGAAAGTATCTCCAGAGATTCGTGGGATGCACATGTCACGTGGACGATAAGGGAGCCGTGGACAACAGACTGGAGGCTCTGAAGAAGGCCCGTGAAAAGTACAACGACGATCTGTTCCGAATGAATTTCCTCAAGCTTATAAATGACGGAACAATGGAGAGCCGTACTGCTGCGCTCAGCGAGCCGTATCCTGAAGACGGTTCTGTTGTAAAGCCGCTGATGGACGAGGCGCTGGCCGTTGAGACGGGTCTGAAGGCTGCTGAGGCGGGCTTTGATATCAATATGCATGCGATAGGTGATGTCGCTGTCAAATCAGTAATCGCCATGGCGAAGGCCGTGCGCGAGGCGGGATATGACGACTGCCGCATCACGTGCTCGCATTCACAGTATGTCGCACCTGACGACATTGCGCTTTTCGGCAGATACAATATTATTGCCAATTCCACGGGTGTCTGGTTCTACGGCAATCCGCTGATGGACAAGGTGCTCGGACATATAAACAATGAAACATTCCGTATGAGAAGCCTGATAGACGGCGGCGCAAGGATGGCGCTGGGCAGTGACTTCCCGGTGGATGAATACGGCAGAGAGCCGCTGAAGAGCATAGAGATGTGCGTGACCAGAAAGATGTACGGTCAGCAGGATGCACCGGTGCTCCAGCCGGCAGACGAGGCGACTACTGTAAAGGAGGCAATCGAGGGCTTTACGATAAACAATGCATACCAGATGCACATGGACGATGTCATCGGCTCCATCGAAGCCGGTAAATATGCGGATTATGTGATTCTTGAAGAAAATATACTTGAAATACCGGCCGAAAACATTCATAATGTAAAAATCTGCGAAACTGTCATGGACGGACGCACGACATACAAGGCATAACGCAGCACAGCGTGCGCTTTGCATAAAACATGTACGCAGCCCTGCGCGGAACCTGAACACACTCCGCGTCGGGTTTGTATAAAAAGGTCACTCTTTGTTGTTTGGGGGTGACCTGCAATTATTACTTACATAGTATTTTTAGTTTTTTCTGGAAAGGAGACTGAATATGGCTAAACCTAACTACACGGGCGGTCAGATACTGACGGACGTGACCCCCGGTCTGAAGAAAAAGAACTTCTCGCTTCCGGCGATGATCTTTTTCCTCTATTGTGCATGCGCAGGCGGCGCATTCGGAGTTGAGTCGATGATTTCGTCATCGGGTCCGGGACTCACAATCATCTTACTTATACTTATTCCTTTACTCTGGGCTTTCCCGCTGGGACTTTACTGCTCAGAGCTGACTAACCTGATGCCTGTTGATGCGGGTCCATATGTATGGACAAAATCCGCATTCGGTGAATTCTGGGGATTCGCATTCGGATTCTGGATGGCACTGGCTATGTATCTTACAGGAGCTGCATATGTTGTTCTTGCTGTAAATTACATCGGAAACATCATTCCGCTCTCACCTGTGGCGGCATTCCTTATAAAGGCTGCATTCATAATCATATTTACAATTGTAAACCTCAGAGGACTTGAAGAAGTAAGTACGCTCAGTACGATTTTCTGCATCATCATTCTGTTGGCATTCGCTGCAGTAGCAGTAGTTGGTCTGGCTAACTGGACATACAATCCGTTCGATCCTATCATGGTTGAGGGAGACAACGCATTCTCCAGCTGGGGTACAGGAATCGCCATCGGCGTATGGATGTACTGCGGTTATGTAGCCATAGCGTATATAGGCGGTGAGGTGGCAAATCCGGAAGTCATCCCTAAGGGAATGAAGATCTGTATCGTGCTCATCACACTCAGCTATGTACTTCCTACTCTCGCAGGTATCGTATCCACAGGTCCGTGGGAAGAATGGGGCATCAGCATTGACTATGCATCAGTTCTCACACAGCACGTGGCACCGTGGGCAGGCGTTGCATTCATGATTGCTGCGGTAATCGCACAGTGCTCGATTTTCAATGCTGCCATCACATCGGCAACAAGATCGTTCCTGCCTATGGCTCAGGACAATCTCTGCCCGAAGTTCCTTGCAAAGCTTTCACCTAAGAGAGGCGTTCCTGTAGCACCGATACTTATTCTCGCAGTAGTAAACCTTATCCTCGTAAACATTGACTTCGAGGTGCTGGTAACTATACTTTCACCGGTTCTCTTTGTTATTTACGTAGGTCTGGCATTCGCATATGCTAAGCTGAGAAAAGACTATCCGGTTGAGAAGAGAGGACTTTATGCTGTAAAGGGCGGCAAGCTGGCAGTTGTTTACATCTGCGGCGGTCCGCTGATCGTAGGAATCATCAGCTTCCTCGTAAACGGAACAAACTACTTCCTGCTCGGATTCATCGCAATCATTGCGGCAGTAATCGCATATCCTATCTGCAAATGGATATACGGCGGACTTTACAAGAAGGATCCTGAAGCAAATCCGATCAACCCTAAGACAAAGCTCGCAAAGGGTGACCTCGGCAGATTCGGTATATTCTTCCTGCTGTTCGGATTCCTGGCATTCGCAGGTTCGTTCTTCCTGGCATGGTATGAAGGCAGCTGGGGCCCTGCATATTATCTTGAGACATACGGCTCGGGAATCATGAGCAACTTCGACCTGATGCTCAGCATCGCTCGCTGGGGCGGCGTGATAATGCTCGTTCTCGGAGTAATACTCTATTTCGTCGGAAAGAAGTTCGACCCGGCTGATAAATAGAGCACTGTCAGAAATGAAATATCAGGCCTGAAACAACAGGTCTGAAACAACAGGACTGAAATATCAGAGATAGGGCGTTTGTCTGAATCCGGATCGGAAACCGGACATCAGAAGCTGAGCGCTGCTCTGAAGCAAAAGATGAATTGATACTCCGGCTTCAGCGGCCGGAAATAAGCGAAGCGGCGAGAACCATTGAGATAAAATGGGTCTCGCCGTTTTTTCGTGCGCTGAGGCAGGCTGCCGCATCCGGTTGTATTCAGACAAATGGCAAAGCCGGCAGCGAACAAAAGTGAGGCGTCAGCAGAGAGCAGCGATTCGGCAGTGAATCTCAGTCAGGCAGCAGCCCGGCGGCGAACCTTGGTAAGCTGCTTTAAAAAGTTTTAAAAATTTCAAAAAATTCTTGCAAAATATCGGACGCAGTACTATAATATAGTCAAGCAAAGGAAAACATCCTTTGAGAAAATAAAACTTGTAGTAATGAAAGTCAGCAAGTTAAAGAAGGGAAGTGATTCCGCCAGAAATGGAAAAGACAACTGAACAGGGATACCGGCTGCAGGTGCTCGTGAAGTGAGTTTGAGGAAATGAAACCGAGGGAAAGCAAAACAGTTCCTTCGGAGAAGAAAAACTCGACTCAGTGGAATTTAGTCATTCGAGATTTGCAGTCGGTATTCTTTTTTGCGGAGACGAATAATGTGATGCTGAGGTATAAAGAGAGTTGATCCTGCTGTACACAATTAATTCAGAATACAGAGAATTAGTTAAAATGTGAATGGAATTAAAAAGCAAAAAAGAAAAAAATGTAAAACGATTATAATGATGATACAATGAAAGCGGAGAAGCCTGAGACACGGTGGACGGAAGCTCCCTGGAAAGGGAGGTGATGCTATGATTACATATGAAGCCCTGAGTGCATTCTGCACTGCCGGACTTTTGATAGTCGCAGTTATTGCCTTGCTGCAAGACAAGCATTAGTTTTTACACAAAGTAAAAACTCCGTCCCTAAATCCTATAATGTGGCGGAGTGTTTACTTCTAAATATCATGGGAGCAGCCGTTCATCGGCTTCTCTTTTCTAATAAGAATATACCGCTTCTTTGGTTGTCTGTCAATGTTTTTCAAGGTTCATATTTTAGTTTGGCGAGGGTGATTTAATATGGCATGCTGTGCTGCGCTGAGCAGAGAAATCGTCCGGGTGTTACATCGTAAAAAAGTGTTCATGCGGGTTTTGCGGGAGTAAGACAAAACCGAATGGAATAAAAAAGAAAAAAAGAAAAATATTGTAAAACAATCATAACGATGATACAATGAAGGCGGAGAAGCCTGAGACACGGTGGACGGAAGCTCCCTGGAAAGGGAGGTGATGCTATGATTACATATGAAGCCCTGAGTGCATTCTGCACTGCCGGACTTTTGATAGTCGCAGTTATTGCCTTGCTGCAAGACAAGCATTAGTTTTTACACAAAGTAAAAACTCCGTCCTCTGAACCCATAGTGTGACGGAGTATTTACTCAAAAAAATTATGGGAGCAGCCGTTCATCGGCTTCTCTTTTCTAATAAGAATATACCGCTTATTTGATTGTCTGTCAATACATTTTAAAATCAGTATTCTGAGCAGAAAATTTCCTGTTACTGTCTATCTGCCTATATATAAATATCCGGTCGTCTGCTGCCGCAGCTGTCGATTGTGGTCAGGCACCTGTGTAACATTTTGCCCTGATTTTCCTCGTAATTCATAGTCCGCACTGCCGGCGGAAATGTAAGATACGCTTGCATAATCCGCCGATTTTTAGTATACTTACAACGATAACAGCAGATAGAGGCGCGGATAAAATGAAGGGATAAGTAGCCGGCAGGCAGTGACTTACCCGGAGGTGCTTCCGCCGAATCGGGTTCGCAGGCGTGAGTTCCCGGTGGGCATACAGCGAACAGCTGTATGACTGTCTGTCGGGAAAACCGGCAGTTGAGCTATCCTTATATGACCTTGATATTATTCGATTAGTCAGTAAGGTATAGCCTTACTGAATTTTTTTATGAGCTGCCTAAATCTTTGATTTAGCGCGCAGCTCAAATACAGAAATCGCAGCAGCTGTGCTGCGTGGCGATTTTTCAGTTTTATGAGCTGCCCGTATCTCTGATACGGCGCGCAACGCGGCAAAGCCGCTCCTACGGCTGCGCCT
>CAVECM010000019.1:0-33329 GCA_963614095.1 Bacteroidaceae bacterium | reverse complement strand
ATGAGAACGGCAGGCTCATAGCCGGGGCAACGCTGATGTACAAGGGTGAGCTCTGTGTAGTCGAGTATATCGCTGTTGCTGAGGATATGAGGGGCAGCGGTTTAGGCAGTGAACTGCTTCATATTGCCGAGGAGGAAGCGAAAGCAATAAATGTCAGGACACTGTGGCTTTGCGGGAAAGTACCGGAATTTTACAAGAAGTATGACTGGGAGCCTGTTGACAATGAGTCGGCTCCGCCGATTTCAGTCTGTCAGGACTGTGAAAACTTTCATGTCAGCTGCTTCCCGATAATAATGAAAAAAGAATTTGCCTGATGTATCAGGTTTTAATTCACTTGACAGCAGCGTGAGTTTGTGCTAAAACTGTTGTTGACAAAAGCGTGGGGAGCCGGACAAAATCCGGCTGAGAGGCGGAATTGATGATTCCCGACCCGTTGAACCTGTTGGATAATGCCATCGTAGGGAGATTAAATACTGATTCTGTTTTTTTGATTTCAGAAGTCGCTCGCGAAGGCGGGCGGCTTTTTTGTATAGAGAGGCACGCCCGCCGCCGATAAAACGGCACCGGATATTCATATGGCTCCCGGACGTATTCAAAGCCTGCGGGTAACAAAGCAGGGCTTAATTCGAACACAGAAAGGAGACTGTATTTTAAATGAAATCAGAAAAGAAGTATTACTGGGAACTCAAGGATGTAATCATGATGGCTGTCCTCGGAGTGGTTTTCGCAGCCGTTTATATGGCTGTATTCAATCTGGGAACTGTCATATCAACGGGGCTGGCACCGTTCGGACTGTCAAATTTCGCATTTGAGATTGTATACGGTGTATGGTTCATGGCGGGGACTCTCGCAGCCTACATCATCAGAAAGCCGGGCGCAGGACTTGTGGCCGAGCTTCTGGCGGCTGCCATAGAACTGCTCCTGGGGAATTCAGGCGGTCTGACGGTAGTTCTTACCGGGCTTATCCAAGGGGTCGGCATCGAGCTGGGATTTGCGGCTTTCCGCTACAGAAGGTGGAATCTTGCATCGATGACATTAGGCGGAATTCTGGCCGCTGCGTTTATTTTCTGCTATGAGCTTTATTATCTCAATTATGCCACGCTTGCAATCGGCCTGATAGCTGCTCAGCTTTGCGTACGTTTCATCAGTGCCTTCGTATTTTCAGGTCTGGTATGCAAACTCGCAGGTGACGGACTGGCAAAGACAGGTGTGGTGAGGAATTACGCCATAGGAAAAGAAATACGTGCGAGCCGTGTTTATGACGAGGAATAGCGGCAGGCAGTCGGCAGGCAGCTGCACGATGAGAGTGTGCATTACAGAAGGCTGCGGCACGGCAGATGTGCGCTTTGCATAAACACATAAAACAGCAGAAAGTTTAAAAGATAAAAACGACCCGGAGCCGGGAAAGACAACAGCTTCCGGCCGGGTATAACAGAAAGGTGATTAAAATGGAAAAATTGAAAATAGTACTGGACTGGTTCCCTAACACAAATCATACAGGAATGCTGATTGCAAAGAAGAGAGGCTGGTTTGCCGAGGAAGGCATCGATCTGGAGATTTTCGGAGAAGTGCACGGCGCCATGGGGCTGCACGGTGCGGATTTTGTATGCGGACCGGAAATCTCAATGCTGGATCTGATGGAGCACGGTATCGGCATCACAGGGATAGCGACGCTTACGCAGAAATGTGATTCGGGAATCGTTTCACTCAAGGAAGCAGGAATAACGCGTCCCCGCGAGCTTGAAGGCAAGCGTCTTTCGCACTGGTCGCCGGCGTGGTACCATGCAGCCATAGGCAAACTTGTCAATGAAGACGGCGGTGATTATGACAAGGTTATAAAGGTTCAGATGGATGTGGGTGATATTGTCGGGACGCTGGGCAAAGATGCCGATGCAACATGGGTATACGAAAACTGGGAAAATTATGAGCTCATGGCGGCGGGCAAGGAGATAAACTATTTCAATCTCGGAGACGTTGATCCGATATTTGATTTCTGTGCGCCGGCGATGGCAGCGACGCATGAGGTGCTTCAGAACAGACCCGAAGCGGTGAAGGCTATGCTGCGTGCGATGGACAGGGGCTACAGAGCTGCAGCTGCAGACCCGGCGGGCACTGTGCTGGAGGTAAAGGAACTGCTGCCGGCAGGCTCAAGCGATGAGATGCTTATCGCCAGCCAGAAGCATCTGGCTCCTATTTTTCTTGATGAGAAGGGCAGATGGGGACGAATCCGTGCTGAGAGATGGGACAGAATGGCAGATTTTGTTATGCAGAGCGGCGTGATTTCGACTCGCAGGGAGAATGAGTGGACAAATGCATTCTTTGAAGATTAATGAATCGGAAAATATTAATGCCTCGGAACATATTAAAGCCCCGGAAAATATTAATGACCCGGAGCTTAAGATCAGCAGTCTGGAGTTCACATATTTTGAAGAAAGCCGCAATGTGACAGACAAGATCAGTGCAGAGTTTCGCCGTTCGGACGTGACAATCCTGACCGGCGCATCGGGATGCGGGAAATCCACGCTGCTTTATCTGATTGCCGGAATTTATCCGCAGGAGGCGGGCTTCATACGAGGCGGAGAAATACTTCTGAACGGGGAAAATCCTGCTCAGATTCCGCCGCAGGTAAGATGCCGCAGGGCCGGGATGATGTTTCAGAATACGGAGCTGCAGTTCTGTATGGATACCGTATTTAACGAGATGATTTTCTGCATGGAGAACATCGGAATCGATCCCCGGGAAATGGACGACAGAATGGATGATGCACTGAATTTCTGCGGTATATCCGGTCTGAAGCACCGCAGACTGCAGAGCCTTTCGGGCGGCGAAAAGCAGAAGGTGATGCTGGCATGCATGACGCTCATAAATCCCGAGTGGATGCTGCTTGATGAACCGTTTGCGAATGTGGATGAGGATTCAGCAAGGCATATCGCCGGGAAACTGGCGGCGCTGAACCGTGAGCATGGGACAGGTATAATTGCGGTTGATCACCGGCTTGACCACTGGATAGGAATAGCAGACCGCATACTTGTGATGAAGAACGGCAGAATTGAGCGGGAGATTATTGCGAAAAACGGCGGCACGGGTAAACCTGAAGACAGCAGAACGGATGCTTTAAAAGACGGCGGTCTCTGTAAAGCAGACATGGATTTTCTGATAGAGTCGGGGGTGTCGCTGCCGGGGCGTCCGTATTCACCATCTCTGCCGGTACGCAGACCGGGAGAAACCGCAGTCAGTCTGCGGGGATTTTCGGTACGCATAGGGGAAAAGGAGATTGTCAGGGGGATTGATGCTGATTTTCGAAGGGGCGTCAGCTATGCGATTCTGGGTGAAAGCGGATGCGGTAAAAGCACGCTTTTCGGAGCGCTGTCAGGAGTATACAGATACAGCGGAAGTGCGCGGCTTTACAATAATGAATTCCGCAGGCTGAAGAAAAAGGACATCGGAAGAGTCGGCTTCGTAACCCAGAATCCGCAGGATCAGTTTGTCGGCGGGACGGTGAAGGATGAAATACTGGCAAGTCTCGGCAGATGCCCGGACGCAGAGAAGCTGTGTGAGCAGATTCTGCGGGGAATTTCCCTGTGGCGTTACAGAGATGTTTCACCGTATATGCTGAGTCAGGGGCAGCAGAGGCGGCTTGGCACTGCAGCGCTGATGGCTTATCCGTGCGAGGTGCTTTTCTGCGACGAGCCGACATATGCGCAGGACCGCATCAACACCATGGCGATAATGGATATGCTCTGCGGGCAGACCGCGGAAAAGGGCGCAGCTCTTGTGTTTTCAACACATGACAGGCAGCTGGCGTTTGAATATGCGGACGTTGTTTACGAAATGAGGGAGGGCAGACTTTATGAAATCGTACGGAAATGATGAAACCTGCGCCGGGGAATCATTCAGAGAAGCCGGCTTTATGAGGCTGTTTAATCCGATATGCAAATTCGCGCTTCTTCTGGCGTTCACGCTGATTCTGTCGTATAAGCATGATCCGGTTCTCAGCACAGCTGTTTTCATATTGTCGCTGATACTGATGATTGTATCGCGTGTCAATATGAAGATGCTGGCGGCGCTCATGGTTCCCGTGGCGCTGCTGGCGGTGTGCATGTTTTTTACGGGATACAGATTTTCTGCACTGGATTCGATGCCTGTGAGTGCAGACGTGTTTGATGTCGGCAGTACGGCGGTCTGGAACGGGATGATACATGCGAGCAGAGTAGCCGCATATGCGGGAGCGGGGCTTCTGTTCGCACTGACAACTGACAAGATATATATGATGAGAGCGGCACAGCAGCAGCTTCATCTGCCGCAGGCATTTGCGTACGGAATACTGGCGGCGTGGGGGATATTTCCGGGCATGGCAAAGGAGTACAGGAGAACTAAAGCTGCATTCCGGGCCAGAGGCCAGAGTGTGATGTTCGTCTCTCCGAGGCTGCTTGTGCCGCTGCTGGTGAAGACGATACGATGGTCTGAGGAGCTGTCAATAGCGATGAAATCAAAAGGGTTTTCGGAGACATCGGAACGTACCGCATATGAAGTCGTAAAGCTGCACAGAAGAGATTACCTGATATCGGCTGCCGGAGTTGTTATTGCGGCTGCCATGATGATGTTTCCGTCATAGAATGGACCGGCGGGGCGGAAAACGGCAAATAAAAATACAAGTGCAGTTTTGATGGGAATCGTATTCCGACACAGAAGTTTTACATACAGAAGATAATCAATGAAGCCGGACCGCAGTATATTTCAGTGAGTGAGAATGTATTTATGTACGATACCGGAAACGTGCGGAATATATTGCTTCTAAATGATTCAAATACACGTGAGAAGCGTTTCAGCGTGACATTTACAGGAGAAAAGGCGAAAATCTCCTGCATCATAAAGACTGTAGTGAAGCATATAAGAATATAGACTCATAACAATCAATAGTAACAGAAGCGGATGCTGTACGGGAATGCCCTGCGGCATCTGTTTCTGTTTTTGAGTACGGCTGTGTTTTAAATGCAGCGGCAGCGGAAAGTTTCCGGAACGGACTGCCGGAATCCGGATTCCTGAAAGCCGGCTTAATTGAAATCCGGCTTTATAGTGTTGAACTTTTTAAGAAGAGCAAGTAAAATGATATTGGCTTGTCCGGCCGGGGTCAGGGAACGGTACAGTTTAAGTATGCATGTGCCTGAGGACAGTTTTAAGATGTAAAAACCGCAGGGCCGGGAAACTGTCTGACCGCAGAACAATTATGAAACAAGCCGGAAAACTGTTAAGAAATAATATGGATTATTATGAAGAAATCCGGAGAAAGAAGGAATAAAATGGCAATACATATAGTACTGGTTGAACCGGAAATACCGCCTAATACAGGCAATATCGCACGAAGCTGTGCGGCTACGGGCAGCATTCTGCATCTGGTGAAGCCGTTGGGATTTTCAATAGATGATAAAAGCCTGAAGAGGGCGGGTCTTGATTACTGGCCCTTTGTAAAGCTGCAGGTGCACGACAGTCTGGACGAATTCATGAAGGAGTACGGCGGCGGAGAAAGACGCATGTTTCTTGCGACGACAAAAGGCGGGCAGAAATATACTGATATAGATTTCAGGGACGAGGATATGATACTGTTCGGCAGAGAAACCGCGGGACTGCCGCGTCCGTTTATTGAGGAGCATAAGGAAAATGCGATAAGGATTCCTATGAGCAGAGATACCAGACTCAGATCGCTGAATCTGGCAAACTCAGTAAATATAATTCTTTTCGAGGCACTCAGACAGCTCGGATTTCCGGATCTGAAATAATGTGCCGAGGCGTTAAATCTTAAATATTCAATAATATGCGGCATGCCATTATGTTATTGAAACGGTGCGGCGATGTGTTGTCCGCAGACTGAAGCGGCGCAGCAGGGCAGCGGCATTTCAGACCCGAATGCTTCGGCAGGGCGCTCGGATTCCTGAGCCTGAAGCTGTGGTTTGAATTAATAGTCTGAAATTAAGAAATCAAAATTTCAGACAGACACTGACAAAAAAACACCGATATGATATAATATGAGTCGAGGTATTTAAGAGATGAGTATGAGACTTGGTTATGATTTGAAAATTGAGCAGACTCAGAAGCTGGTCATGACTCCGGAGCTGATACAGGCGATACAGATTCTGCAGTTCAATACGCAGGAGCTGGATTCCTATGTCCAGGAGCAGCTTCTGGCGAACCCTGTTCTTGAGCAGGCGCATGGGGAAGCAAACGACGGCACCGAACACGGTGCGGGTGAAAGCGGCCCCTCACACACAGAAGAACCGGTGATGGATAAGCGCGAGAGTGCGAGCCGCAAGGACGACGAGTTTGACTGGAAGGAATATATCAAAGACAGACAGTATGACGACATAAGCTACAGGCAGTGGGAGGACAGAAACGGAGAAGAAAAAGAGAATACTTATGAACAGTATACTTCTTCAGACGTCACATTGCCCGAGCACCTGATGTTTCAGCTTCAGCTGGTATACGGCAGGAAAGCCTGCCGCATGAAGGTCGGTCAGTATATCATAGAGTCTCTTGACGAGAATGGTTATATGACATCAACGGTTGAGGAAATTGCTGCAGCTACGGGTGCACCGGCAGAAAAGGTCGAGGAGGTTCTGGAAGTAATTCACGGATTCGATCCGGTCGGTGTCGGAGCGAGAAATCTGGCAGAATGTCTTATCATACAGCTGAGACAGACAGGGCAGCTGACGGATATATTTGAAAAAGTAATCAACGAACATCTTGAAGAGCTTGCAGACAGCAGGTTCAGTGCGATAGCGAAGGAAATGGGAATAACGCCTCAGAATGTGCAGGAAATGAGTGATATCATACGCACGCTTGAGCCTAAACCCGGCAGACTTTTCGCATCACAGGGCGATACAAAATACATTGTTCCCGATGTGACAGTGGAGCGGGTAGACGATGAGTATATCGTTACTGTGAATGAAAGCAGTTCTCCGAAGCTCATGGTGAGCTCTTATTACAGAAAGCTCATGCACCAGGCAGAGAAAGACGATAATCTATCGGAATATCTTTCGGACAGAGTCAATTCGGCGCTCTGGCTGATTAAGAGTATAGAACAGAGAAAACAGACAATATTCAATGTAGTCACATCGGTGGTAAAGCACCAGAGAGACTTTCTGGACAAAGGCAGTAAATATCTGAAGACCCTCACACTTAAAGACATAGCAGAAGAACTCGGCATACACGAGTCAACGGTATCCCGATCGATAAACGGCAAATATCTGCAGTGTCCTAAGGGTGTGTTTGAAATAAAGTATTTCTTTTCGGCGGGAGTGTCGGGAAGCGACGGAGAGGGTATCTCATCAAACAGCATAAAGGAATTCATTAAAGAGATTGTTGACAGCGAGGACCCGAAATCACCGTACAGTGATCAGGCAATGGTCGGAATGCTTGAGGAAAAAGGCATAAACATTTCGAGAAGAACAGTAGCAAAATACAGGGATGAGCTTAATATTCTATCCTCATCCAAGCGAAGGAGATATTAATCTTATAGTAAACATTAATAATCAATTTTATGCTGCACTGCGCATACAGTGTCAGTGCATACCGATATCTCAGTAAAATCAGAGATTGTTTACTATAGACGGTTGATATAAATGAATTAAATTAATTTAATGGTATTTTTAGGAGGAAATTAAAAATGGCAATTAAAATCGGAATCAGCGGCTTTGGTCGTATTTCGCGTGTGGTTATTCGCGCAGCAATGGACATGCCTGAAATTGAAATCGCAGGCATAAATGTTCGTAATGCTGACAAAGAGTACATGGTATACATGCTGAAATACGATACAGTATTTGGACGTTTTCCGAAAGATCTCGCAGTATACGAAAACGGACTGGTAATTGACGGAAAGAAAATCCCGGTATACAGTGAGAGCGATGCTTCCAATATTCCTTGGGGCGAATGCGGTGCTGAATATATCGTAGAGGGAACAGGCGCATACAACACTACAGAAAAAGCTATGGTGCATATAAACCAGGGCGCAAAGAAAGTTATAATTACTGCTCCTGCCAAAGACAAGACAACACCGACGTTCGTTATGGGTGTAAACCATGAAGAGTACAAAAAAGACATGACGATTGTTTCAAACGCTTCATGTACAACAAACTGCCTGGCGCCTCTTGCCAAAGTAATCGAGGACAACTGGGGCATCGAGCAGGGACTTATGTCCACTATCCACGCAGCTACTGCAAAGCAGAAGGTTGTTGATGCACGTTCACAGAAAGACTGGAGAACAGGCAGATCGGCATTCGGCAATATCATCCCGACAAGCACAGGCGCAGCAAAGGCTGTAGGACTTGTTATTCCTTCGATGGTAGGAAAGATGACAGGTATAGCTTACCGTGTTCCTACCAATGATGTTTCGGTTATCGACCTCAATATCCAGCTTAAGAAATCAGCAAGCTATGAGGAGATCTGCAGAAAAGTCAAGGAAGCATCAGAAGGTTCAATGAAGGGAATCATTGAATATGTCGATGATGAAGTTGTTTCAAGCGATTTCATAGGAGATCCGCACACATCGATATTCGATGCAAGGGAAGGTATTCAGCTCAATGACAAGTTCTTCAAGCTGATTGCATTCTATGACAATGAGTACGGTTACTCCACAAAGGTGCTTGAGCTTATCAAGCATATGTACAGTGTGGATAATGCACAGTAAACTATAATGATATGATATCAGACTGACAGCCGACCTAGTGCCGGCTGTCGGTCATTGAAGTTGAGACGGTCAGAATTATTGAATAAGGAAGGGTTTCAAATGAAAAAAACAGTTAGAGACATTGATGTTTCAGGTAAGCGTGTACTTGTAAGATGTGATTTTAATGTACCTATGAATGATGGCGTGATAACAGATGATATAAGAATAACATCCGCACTGCCTACTGTCAGATATCTGATTGAAAACAATGCGAAGGTAATACTGATGTCGCATATGGGAAGACCGAAGGGTGAACCGAAGCCTGAGTTCTCACTGAAACCTGTTGCTGACCGGCTGTCGGAGCTTCTCGGCAAGGATATTGTTTTCGCGGCATCTGATTCAGTTGTTGACGATAAAGTGCGTGCTGCGGCTGAAGCACTTGAACCGGGTCAGGTGATGCTGCTTGAAAATGTAAGATACAGAAAAGAAGAGACTAAGAACGAGGAACCGTTTACCGGTGAGCTCGCATCGCTGGGAGATATTTTTGTAAATGACGCTTTCGGCACAGCTCACAGGGCACACTGCTCAACTGCCGGCATAGCCGAATATATGCCGAGCGTATCGGGTTTCCTGATTGAAAAAGAAGTGAAATTCCTCGGAGAGGCTCTGGAGAATCCGGAAAGACCTTTCCTCGCCATTATGGGCGGCGCTAAGGTCGGAGACAAGATTCCGGTGATAGAGAATCTGATTAAGAAAGTGGATGCACTGATAATCGCAGGGGGAATGAGCTACACATTCTTCAAGGCTATGGGATACGAAATCGGAACATCGATTCTCGATGAGGAGAGTATCGGTCTTGCAAAAGAGCTTATGGCGAAGGCTGAAGCTGCAGGCGTTGAAATACTTCTGCCGACAGACGCCGTATGTGCGAAAGAATTCAGCAATGACAGCGAGAAAGGCATATTTGCAAGAGAAAGCATCCCTGCTGACATGATGGGTATGGATATAGGTCCGAAGACAGTTGAGCTTTACAGAAATGCGATTGCTAAAGCAAAAACTGTGGTATGGAACGGACCTGCAGGCGTATTTGAGATGCCTGCTTTCGCAGAAGGTACCAGAGCTATAGCAGAGGCACTGGCTTCGAGCGATGCGGTTACGATAATCGGGGGCGGCGATTCAGCAGCAGCTGTTGAACAGTTCGGCCTTGCAGATAAAATGACACATATTTCAACAGGAGGCGGAGCTTCCCTTGAATTCCTTGAGGGCAAGGATCTGCCGGGTATATCATGTCTGGAGGAAAAATAATGAGAATACCGTTCATTGCAGGTAATTGGAAAATGTTCAAGACAAGAAAAGAAGCACTTGAATTTGCAGAAGAGTTCAAAGAGCTGTACAAGGATACTGATGTTCGTACAGCGATATGTGCACCGTTTACAGATCTGCAGACGCTGGTTGATGCGTTTGCGGGCACAGATATAAAGGTAGGCGCACAGAATATGCATTTTGCCGATAACGGGGCATACACAGGAGAAATCTCCATGGAAATGCTCGAGGAAATCGGAGTTGATTTCTGCATAATAGGGCACTCGGAAAGAAGACAGTATTTCGGTGAAACCGATGAGACTGTGAATCTCAAGCTCAAGAAGCTGTTTACAGGAAGCATCACACCGATAGTGTGCGTCGGTGAAAGTCTTGAAGAGCGTGATGCAGGGAAAGCTTTTGACAGAGTTAAGTCACAGCTGGAGCTGGGTCTTGCAGGCATCAGCGGCAGCGATGCGGCAAAGCTGGTTATAGCTTATGAACCTATATGGGCTATAGGCACAGGAAGAACAGCAACGCCGGAGCAGGCTGAAGAAATGTGCGCTTTTATACGAAAGACATTAATTGGGCTTTATGACGAGGAAACCGCAGATCAGGTAATAATCCAGTACGGCGGCAGTGTAAAGCCTGCAAATGCAACGGAAATAATGAATATGGATGAAATCGACGGAGCCCTTGTCGGCGGAGCAAGCCTCAAGGCGAAAGATTTCATGGAAATAATAGATTTTTAGAATTTCTGCGGCGGCAGTCAGAAAAAAACAGAAGCAGGAGAAGACGGCAGCAGAAACAGTTAGAAATAATTAACAGGAGGCAGAAAATGGCTTATATCGAAGATGTGATAGCAAGAGAGGTCCTCGATTCAAGAGGCAACCCTACAGTAGAAGTTGAAGTAATGCTCGGAGACGGCAGCGTAGGCAGAGCAATCGTTCCGTCGGGTGCATCGACGGGTGTTCATGAGGCAGTAGAGCTCAGAGACGGAGATAAATCCAGATATCTCGGCAAGGGTACACTCAAGGCAGTGGACAATGTAAACGGCATCATCGCTGATGAAATTCTCGGATGGGATGCATTCGATCAGGTAGGTCTCGACAATATGCTTATAGCTCTGGACGGAACACCGAACAAAGGAAAACTCGGAGCAAATGCTATTCTCGGAGTATCGATGGCAGTTGCAAGAGCAGCAGCAGAATCACTGGGACTGCCGCTTTTCCAGTATCTGGGCGGAGTTAACGGCAAGGTTCTTCCTACACCGATGATGAATATCCTCAACGGCGGATCACACGCGGATAATACAGTTGATATTCAGGAATTCATGATTATGCCTGTAGGAGCAGAGACATTCAGAGAAGCACTGAGAATGGGTGCTGAGGTTTTCCACAATCTCAAGAGCGTACTTAAGGGCAAGGGCCTCAATACAGCAGTAGGAGATGAAGGCGGATTCGCACCTAACCTTTCGACAAACGAGGAGGCTATACAGGTAATAATCGAGGCTATCGAAAAAGCAGGCTACAAGCCGGGCGATGATGTAAGAATCGCACTCGACGTTGCAGCAAGCGAATTTTATGATGCAGAAAAGGATATATACAATCTTACAGGCGAGGGAGTAAGCAGAACTGCCGAAGAAATGGTTGCTTACTACGAAATGCTCTGCGAGAAGTATCCTGTTATTTCGATTGAAGACGGTCTTGCTGAGGACGACTGGGACGGATGGGCAATCCTTACGGAAAAGCTCGGCGATAAGATTCAGCTCGTAGGAGACGATCTTTTCGTAACAAACACAGAAAGACTTGCTCAGGGTATCGAAAAGGGCATCGCAAATTCAATTCTCATCAAGGTGAACCAGATCGGAACTCTTACAGAGACATTTGATGCTATCGAAATGGCTAAGAAGGCAGGCTATACAGCAGTTGTTTCCCACAGAAGCGGAGAAACAGAGGATACTACGATTGCTGATATAGTTGTAGGTCTGAATGCAGGACAGATAAAGACAGGATCACTTTCAAGAACTGACAGAATCGCGAAATACAACCAGCTGCTCAGAATCGAGGAACTGCTTGATGCATCCGCTCAGTATGCCGGAAAGAGCGCATTTTACAATATAAGCAAAAAATAGCATCGTGCGGCATCAAAATTATTGATTTTTTTCAGGCACTATGATAAACTCAAGAGGTTAGTATACGAGGAGGATATCAGAATGGGAATAGCTCTGAAAATAGTACTTGCATTGGCAAGTGTGATTTTAATAGTAACGATTCTGCTGCAGTCAAGCAACAGCGCAGGTCTTTCAGGCTCGATAGCCGGAGGAGCGGAACAGCTTTTCGGTAAGAAAAAGAGTCAGGGATACGATGCAATCTTAAGCAAGATATCAGCTGTTACGGCAGTATTGTTTATTATACTGTCTCTCGTTCTTGTTGCCATCGAATAGGATACGGCTTCAGGATACGGAAGATATAATATTTGTTTTTCAAATATCAATTTTAATATTTCGTGCTTACGCATGCAGATTTAAGAGGTGTCATTGGCGCCTCTTAAACTTGTGAATGCACAAGTGCGAGGGGGAGGTATCATTAAAATGAACGTTATTGCAATTATTTCCTTAGTTGCAGCGGCAATCGGTCTCGTTGTGGCTGTCGGCCTGGCTTCATGGATCAGCAAGGCTGAAGAAGGAAATGACAGAATGAAGGAAATCGCCGGATACATCAGAGAGGGCGCTATGGCATTCTTGACAAGAGAGTACAAGATCATGGCAATCGTAATCATCGTTCTGGCACTGCTCATAGGCTTCGGCCTGCAGAGTGTGACTACTGCCATCCTTTATGTAATCGGCGCACTGCTGTCGGTACTGGCAGGATTCTTCGGAATGAAGGTTGCTACACTCGGTAATGTAAGAACAGCCAACGCAGCTCAGCAGTCAGGCATGAACAAGGCTCTCAAGATTGCATTCAGATCGGGTGCTGTAATGGGTCTTGCTGTATCAGGTCTCGGACTGCTCGGACTCAGTGCAGTTATCTGCGCACTGGATCTGGCTACAGTAGTTGAATGTATCACAGGTTTCGGATTTGGTGCATCATCAATGGCACTGTTCGGACGTGTAGGCGGCGGTATATATACAAAGGCTGCTGACGTTGGTGCAGACCTTGTTGGTAAGGTAGAAGCAGGAATCCCTGAAGATGACCCTAGAAACCCTGCAGTTATCGCTGATAACGTAGGTGACAACGTAGGAGACGTTGCCGGAATGGGTTCTGACCTGTTCGAATCATACGTAGGATCGATTATCTCAGCAGTTACTCTTGCAGCAGTTGCAGCTGCAAACTCAGGCGGACTGTTTGATGAGACTACAGCAGCAGTATTTCCGCTTATCCTTTCAGGTATAGGTATTCTTTCATCAGTTATCGGTATCTTCATGGTAAGAGGCAAGGAAGGCAAGAACCCTGCCAATGCACTTAACATGGGTACATATGTGGCAAGTATCATAGTTATTATCGCTACTATCATTCTTTCAAAGGCAATGCTCGGATCGTTCAACTATGCGATTGCAATCATTGCAGGTCTGGTAGTCGGCGTTGCTATCGGTAAGATTACTGAGATTTACACATCAGCAGATTACGGTTCAGTTAAGAAAATCGCAGAACAGTCACAGACAGGTTCAGCTACTACTATCATAAGCGGTCTCGGTGTTGGTATGATGTCAACATTATGGCCTATTATCTGCATCGCAGTAGGTATATTCGTTGCTTACTACACTGCAGGAATGTATGGAATCGCTCTTTCAGCTGTAGGTATGCTTTCAACTACAGGAATGACTGTAGCAGTAGATGCTTACGGTCCTGTATCTGACAATGCCGGCGGTATCGCTGAGATGTCAGAGCTTCCTGAAAGCGTAAGAGAAATTACAGACAAACTTGACTCCGTAGGAAACACTACAGCAGCTATCGGTAAAGGATTTGCTATCGGTTCCGCAGCACTTACTGCTCTGGCACTGTTCGCATCATATGCAGAGGTTACCGGTCTTGAAGCAGTAGACCTTCTCGATCCTGTAGTTGTTATAGGTCTGTTCATCGGAGCAATGCTGCCGTTCCTGTTCTCAGCGTTCACTATGAACTCTGTAGGTAAGGCTGCAAATCAGATGATTGAAGAAGTAAGAAGACAGTTCAGAGCTGACAAAGGTATTCTCGAGGGAACTTCAAAGCCTGACTATGCACACTGCGTTGACATTTCAACTCAGGCTGCTCTTAAGGAAATGATTGTTCCGGGTCTTATGGCTGTTATCGCACCGCTGCTTGTTGGTCTGCTGTTAGGACCTGCTGCTCTCGGCGGAATGCTGGGCGGAGCATTATCATCCGGAGTTCTTATGGCTCTTATGATGGCTAACGCAGGCGGAGCATGGGACAATGCCAAGAAGTACATCGAAGAAGGTCACTTCGGAGGCAAGGGTTCAGATCCTCACAAGGCTGCAGTTGTCGGAGACACTGTAGGTGACCCGTTCAAGGATACATCCGGTCCTTCAATCAACATCCTCATCAAGCTGATGACTATCGTTTCACTGGTATTTGCACCGGTATTCGTACAGGTTGGCGGAGTTATTAATGCACTGTTCTAAGAACAAATGCATATTCTGATTAAAAAACAGCAGCTGTCTGCATATGCAGGCGGCTGTTTTTTTAAAGGTAGCGAAGCTGCCTTTTTTGCTGTAAAATAAAAGATGAAGAAACAGCAAGCGATAATAAACCGGGTCGGTTTATGCGGAAATACGCGCAGCTGTTCTGTATCGGACAGAGCAAATCTGAAATCTATATCGGACAAAGCGAATCTGAAATCTGCATGCCGGAGCAGCTTATAGGTTCATGAATTTACAAAGGAGGATACGAACGGACCGGGTTGAAAAGAATCAGCGGATGGTGCGGAACGTAATTAAAGATAAATGGCAAAAAAGAAAAAAAGAAAATATCTGACGGGCGTCATGAAAAAGCACAGGCGCGGCTTTGGATTCGTAACATGTGAGAATATGGAGAAAGACATTTTTATTTCACCGGATTCCATGGGCGGTGCAATGAACGGTGACGAGGTAGAAATCGATCTTATTCCCGAATATCTGTGGCAGGACTCGCCCGAGGGGATAGTTACAAAAGTATTGAACAGAAAGCTTACCGAGGTTGCAGGGACTTTTGAGAAAAGCAAGAAATTCGGCTTTGTCGTGCCTGACGGCAAGAAGCTGAATGAAGACATTTTTATCAGGAAAAAATATTTTTCGGGTGCGAAAAAAGGAGACAAGGTTGTAGCGCAGATTATAAGATATCCTGATAAACATAACAGCGCTGAGGGTAAAATTGTTGAGATTATCAGCCGTGCCGGACAGCCCGGGGGAGATATCAAGGCAATTGCGAGAAACTACAATATGCGGGAAACCTTTCCATCTAAAGTAAATGCCGAGGCAAAGGCTGTAAGCCGCAGGAAAATCACGGCAGATGATATAAAGGGAAGACGAGACCTGCGCGGTAAAAAAATTTTTACAATAGACGGTGCGGATTCGAAGGATTTTGATGACGCTGTATCCATAGAGATGCTGGAAAACGGCAACTATCTGCTCGGAGTCCATATAGCCGATGTGGCACATTATGTAAAAGAAGACGGACCGCTTGATCAGGAGGCTCTTGAAAGAGGCACGAGTGTATATCTGCTGGATCAGGTGATACCGATGCTCCCCAAGTCCCTGTCGAACGGTATATGCAGTCTTAACCCCCATGAAGACCGACTTGCGCTTTCGGTAGATATGGAAATGACACCGGACGGCACTATGGTCAGGCATGAAATATATGAGAGCGTAATAAATTCAGTCGAAAGACTTGTATACGATGATATATCGAATCTAATAGAAAAAAATGACAGACAGACAGGTGAGAGATACTCACATATCCGCGATGAATTATTTATGATGCATAACCTTGCAGTAAGGCTTTCAAAGCTCAGACATGACAGAGGCAGCCTTGACTTTGATCTTGATGAGGCATATATCGTTCTTGATAAAAACGGAATCCCGTCAAGTATAAGTGTGGCAGAAAGAAGAAGTGCGAACAAGCTTATTGAGGAATTTATGCTTCTTGCCAATGAGACGGTGGCAGAGCATTTTTACTGGATGGATGCACCTTTCGTATACAGAGTGCATGAACAGCCTGCGGCAGATAAGATAGAACAGCTGAAAATATTTCTTAAGGGGTTCGGAATCACGCTTAGAGGAACACCGGGCGGAATACATCCGAAAGCGATATGCTCAGTCCTGGACAGCGCCAAGGGGAAGCCGGGTGAAGACGTGGTTAATTCCGTAACACTGAGGTCGATGCAGAAAGCGTTTTACAGTACATCGTGCGAAGGACATTTCGGCCTTGCTCTGAAATATTACTGCCACTTTACATCTCCTATCAGAAGATATCCGGATCTGATGATACACAGAATAATAAAGGAAAGTCTGCACGCGGGGCTGAATGAAAAAACTGCGAAGCATTTCAGAAAAAAAGCTGTATATGCAGCAGATCAGTCATCTGTTGCGGAGAGAAAAGCTGTGGAAGCAGAACGGGAAGTTGAGAAGCTGAAAAAGGCTGAATATATAAGTTATCATGTGGGTGAAATATTTGACGGCGTGATAAGCGGGGTAACAGGCTTCGGGATATATGTCCAGCTTGATAACACCGTTGAGGGATTAATCCGGATAGATGAACTCAGAGATGATTATTATGACTTTCACAAGGAGAAATATGCGCTTGTGGGCAGGCGTACAGGTAATGTATACAGACTGGGCGATGAAGTGCGTATAGTTGTGGAGCATGTGGATATGGACAGGCACGAGATAGATTTTGCAATCGCAGATTAAATCTGACTTCTGCAGCCCCGGACAGGGCTGCCGGAGGCAGAGACAGAAGCACTGTCAAGCCTCTTTCATGAAATATCCGGCTATCGGTTGCGCCCCCAGAATGTTCTGCTGAAGAGGATTATAATTGTGAAAAGCTCAAGTCGGCCTACAATCATAAGCCCGCTCATGTAAAGCTTCAGCAGCGGATGAAACGCTGAGAAATTGCCGAGTGAAGCAGTTTCACCGAAGGCCGATCCGGTGTTGGAGAGCATGGCAAGCACAGACGTAAGAGTCGTGTAGAGACTGAAGCCCTGAAACGATACAATAAATGAAGAAAACAGAAAAAGTGCCATGTATGTCAGGACAAACGTGGTTATCTGTGACACTACAGGTGCAGGAACAGCAGTTTTCCCCAGTTTGACGGCTACTACTGAACGGGGATGTATTCGCTTGATGCATCCTCGCCAGATAAGCTTTATCATGACAAGTACACGGACGACTTTGAGTGATCCCGAGGTTGACGATGCACAGCCTCCGATAAACATCAGCATAATAAGAACTATCTGGCACGTGGACGGCCATGTCATATATGGGGACCTTGTATAACCGGCAGTTGTACTCATGCTGACTACCTGGAAGAATGAATCGCGAAGTGCAGATCCGAATGTGGTATCAGATGAAGCCATAAGTGCAATAGTACATACGGATATCGATACAGCCATTATGATAAGAAATGCTCTCAGTTCTATATCCTTGAGGAATTCTGCGAACTTTCCGGTAATAAGGTAGTGATATAATACAAAGTTGATTGATGAAAGTATGCAGAACACACCGATGACTACCTCAACGTATACACTGTCATAATGTGCTATTCCGTCAGGGTGAACGAGAACGCCGCCGGTGCTGATGCTTCCGAGTGTATTGATTACGGCATCAAAAAACGGCACCTTTCCGGACAGCATGAGCAGTATTATCTCCAGAATTGTGAACGATATATAGGTTATATACAGAATTTTAGCGGAGTCACTCATTCGGACGGTCATTTTCTCCAGTACCGGTCCGGGAGCTTCGGCTTTGGCAATCAGCTGTCCGTTTATGCCCAGTGCAGGCAGTATGGAAATGACAAACAGCAGTATTCCCATGCCGCCGAGCCAGTTTGAGATGGCCTTCCACAGCAGCAGTCCGCCTGAAAGAAATTTACCGTCAACAACTGAACAGCCTGTTGTTGTAAAACCTGACGTTGATTCGAAAAATGCATCAATATAGTTTTCTGCAAATCCCGCAATATAATATGGAAAGGCGCCGATTATCGAGGCCGCAATCCATGCTGCAGCCACAATTATATACCCTTCTCTTACGTGCAGCTTTATCTTATTCGATTTAATCAGAATTATTATTAAAAGCCCGAGGGCAATGGCTGCGGGGCAGCAGATTCTGAAAGCATATGCAGCATCTGTGTCGCCCGTTTTCTCTGAAAAAATCCATGGGATAAGCATGGATATTCCCAGAACCAGGATAATGATTCCGAGTATTTTTGCTATGACTTTGTAATTCAGTAATACTTTAGACATTTAAATTCTCCTGATATTCATTATCTGTCCGGATTCCAGAAGCGCGGAGTCAGTATAATGAACATTGTATATAATTCAAGTCTTCCTGCAAGCATGTATATCGAAAGCAGATACTTTGAAAGTACGGAAAGAGTACCGAAATTGTCAGTCGGACCGACAGCTCCGAATCCGGGGCCTATATTTCCCAGACAGGTAATAACCGAAGAAAAACAGGTTATTATGTCGGCATTTTCAAAGGATACAATAAAAGCACCTGCAAAAAGCATCGCAAGATAGAGAAAAAAGTGGTTTACAATGGCGGAAACAGCGTCGGCCGGTATGGTTTTTCCATCAAGCTTTATGGACTCAACAATATTAGGATGCAGTCTGGTCGAAATACCGCGTTTTATCAGCTTCAGCAGTATAAGAATTCTCACTACCTTGAGGCCGCCGCCGGTTGATGATGAACAGCCGCCGATAAACATCAGCATGAGCAGAACCATCTGACATATCATAGGCCATGTTTCATAATCGGCCGTAATGAATCCGGTGGTTGTCAGTATGGATGAAACCTGGAAAACAGAGTCGCTGAATGCAGGAAGCGCACTGTTATAGCATCCGCTTATAAGCAGTGCAGCGAAAATAAACACCGATGCAGCCGCAAAAATCAGCAGATACATCTTGAATTCTGAATCACGCGTGAATGTTTTCAGACCGCGTTTCATCGAGATGTAATACAGGTTGAAGTTAACGCCGCACAGAAACATGAACGCAGTGACGACCATTCTTATGTACGTACTGTCGAAATGCCCAAGGCTGTCTGAATAATTGGAAAGCCCGCCGGTTCCGACAGATCCGAATGTTGTTATAAGAGAATCGTAAAGGTTCATTCCCCCAAGCAGAAGCAGTATCGTTTCCAGTATTGTGAATAAAAGATATATCAGATAAAGTGCCTTGGCTGTATCAGACATTTTCGGAGTGACTTTGTCCAGAGAAGGTCCGGGAGCTTCAGATACAGCGATATTCTGTCCGCTTATACCAAGTGACGGCATGAGTGCAATGGCAAAAATCAATATACCCATGCCCCCGATCCAGTGAGTGAATGATCTCCAGAACAGGATGCCGCGCGGCAGCAGCTCAGGCTTTGCCAGCACGGTAGAACCGGTAGTTGAGAAACCGGAGCACGATTCAAAGAATGCATCTGCAAAATGCGGTATGCTGTCCGTTATAACAAACGGAATCGCACCAAGGACTGCAGATATCAGCCAGCATAGAGTAACTATCAGGAAACCGTCGCGCACCTTCAGCTGGTGCATTCTGTACTTGCATATTGCCATCAGAATAAAACCTGCAGCGCAGGATGAGAGCATTGTGATAAGAAACGGTATATAGACCGAGGAATTATCATATATAAAGGAAACTATGACTGACGGAAGCATACAAATCCCGATAACAGCCATGGCTACACCTATTATTCTGAACACAGAACTTAAATTTAAATTCATAAAATCACCTGTCCCCTAGCGTCTGAAGAAACCGAGCCTGCCGGTATCTTTCAGGAGACTTTCCGTGATGACTCTGTCTCTGAGCAGACTGAGAAGGATTACTCTGTCGTCCTCGTGTATTTCTGTGTCACCGTTAGGGATAATTACTTCGCTGCCTCTGTGTATGGCTGCGATTATTATTCCATCATGAAGTTCAAGTTCGGAAAGCGGAGTATCCAGTATGTTCATGTGCGGAGTTGCGATGATTTCCATCAGCTCGGCCTGACCTTCAATAAGCTGTGAAGACAGTATTTTCTTTGAACCCTGTACGAAATGAAGTATATTGCTGGTTGTTATATCCAGAGGATTCAGCGCCATATCTATTCCCATACGGGATATTATTTCGGCATAGCTACTTCGGCTTACCTTGGCGATAACATCGTCGACACCGTGCTGCTTGGCTGTAAGCGCAAGAAGCAGATTGTCCTCGTCAAAGCCGGTGGCTGTTACAACGGCATCCATCGTATCCAGATTTTCTTCTTCAAGAAGGTTGAGATCAGTAGCATCTCCGTGAAGTATCATAACATCCTCAAGGTGTGTGGACAGGTACTGGCATCTTTCCTTCATTATCTCTATAATCTTGACTGCAGCACCGAATTCAGACAGCATTTCAGCAAGATAAAAACCTGTTTTTCCGCCGCCTATAATCATTACCTTCTGAAGGTCGGTATATTTACCTCTTTCATGTACCTTTGAATTCAGTGCAAGGATGGGTGCTTTTTCTCCGATAACATAGACAAAATCCCCGTCACATATTACATCATCGCCGTGCGGAATGATAACCTTACCGTTTCTTGATATAGCTACAACAAGCATGTTAGGAAGAATTTTAGGGATATCCTGCATGGACTTGCCGATAAGCTTTGGATAGCGATTCACAGTAAATTCGACAAGGGATACTTTTCCTGACGAAAAAATACCATTGCTGAGGGTATACTTTTCGGCAAGATATTTGTATATTTCCACTGTGATTCCCTGATCGGGATTGACAAGATGGTCTATATCGAGCGTCTCCTTTATAAAATTAATCTGCTGCATGTGCTCCGGGTCGCGTATTCGGGCTACAACTTTGCTGCATCCGAGTTTTTTTGCAAATGAAGCAACAACAAGATTTGTCTCATCATTTCCTGTTACGGCAATGAGAAAATCATATGAGTCAATATGAAGTGTTTTGAGTAATTTTATTTCTTTGGCATTTCCGATGATGGTCATTACATCCATCTGAGAAGTGATTTTCTGGAGTACCCAGTCCTGCGTATCGATAATCGTAACCGAATGGTCGCCGCCGAGCAGAGCTTTCGCAACATTAACACCAAGCTTTCCGGCGCCGACTATAACTATTTTCATAAAATCTCCTTAAATTGCATCCGTTTTATTTCAGAAACACCGAACACACTCAGTTTAGTACTGCATGCATAAATGCTTGTGAGCTGTCTTCGGATATGTAAAAGGCACATTCGCACAGATAATACTGTATACAATCTAATAAGTAAAAAATATATGCGAGCCGCCAAACGGATATATAGTTGTGAATAACTATACTAATTCTACCACTAATCGCTGTAATTTCAACATTTATTTGCAAGAAGGGTTCAAATAGATTAGAATAATACATGAAAAAATGAAGGAAGGTGACATAATGGTAAAGCTGATAGCGCTTGATCTTGACGGAACAACGCTTAATAATGAAGGCGTCATAGATGAAGAAAACAGGACGGCTCTTGCAGAGGCTGCGGAGCAGGGAGTGAATATTGTCATAGCTACGGGAAGACCTTATTCAGCGCTGCCGAAGGATGTTTTTGAAATAGATTCGATAAGATATGTTCTGACATCAAACGGGGCGCGCATAACAGATCTGAAAAAAGGAGAAAGCATTTATGAAAACTGCATGTCCCCGATAACAGCGGAAAAGTCTGTGGAGCTTCTGAGACAATATGATTATGTGCTGGAGTGTTTCATAAACGGCATAGCATATATTGAAAAGAATTATTATGAAAAGGTAAAAGCAACGGGACAATCTTTCAGGAGTGTGAAGTATATACTTGAAACAAGAAATCCTGTCGAGGATATTTATCAGTTTATTCTGGAACACAAAAGATCGATTGAAAATATAAATGTTAATTTCGATGATATATCTCAGAAGCCTGCTATGCGTGATAAAATGCTGAAAATACCGGGAGCTACGATAACAAGCTCGTTTAATCACAATCTGGAAATAGGCGGAGCAACGACAAGTAAAGCAGAGGCACTCAGGTGTATGTGCGGCATACTGGGGATTGATACTGCGGAAATGATGGCGATTGGTGACAGCCCGAATGATATTGCAATGCTCAGAGCCTCCGGTACGCCTGTTGCAGTAGGTAATGCGAAGGAAGAAGTAAAAGCCGCCGCATGTTATGTGGCTCCGGAGAATTACAATGGAGGAGTTGCTGATGCAGTCAGACGATTCGTACTGAAGGACAGGAAATAAAACTGAGAAGTGCTGAGAAACTGAAAATAAAACGGAGGAGAACGAAAAAACTGAAAATTAAACAATATGCTGTGCTGGAGCGATTCTGAAATTGATCAATATGGAATAAAGCTTAGTATATATTACGCGGCACAGCGAATGTTAATAGATGGTTCATTAAAATTATTTTGAACTTTTGTCTTGACAACTAGACCACTATAGACAACCAGGTTATTATATATGAATGAGGATATCATACCGGCGGAAAAAATCTGCTGATATGATATTTTTTTGTGACGAGTTATGTTTATTTCAGCTTTGAACGCTTAACAGTATCCTTTTGATTACATAAATGGGAAAAAATACTTGACGCGGCGCACTTTACATATTAATATAAAAAAGTAAAATAATGTAAATACGGATTCAGGAGGAAGGCTTTATGCTGAATAATATTGAACTGGGAAGGATTGGTGAGGATGCTGCAGTGAAACTTCTGGAAGCGAAGGGATATGAAGTTCTTGAGCGTAATTACAGACGCAGCTGCGGTGAAATAGACATAATTGCAGAAAAGGATGCAGAGATAAGCTTTATAGAGGTAAAAACCCGTAGAAACGCTGACTACGGCAGGCCGTGCGAATCGGTGGACTATCGCAAACAGAGGCATATAAGAGATACAGCTATCTTTTATCTGAGAGAAGATTGCGCGCAGCGAGGCGGATATGCCAGAATGAATTTTGACGTGATAGAAATAATGATTAATCATATCAAAGGAAGCTTTTGAATCGTGAAATCCGGGAGGGGACAGATATATGTTGTCAAAGATAAAGACTGCAACGCTTTCGGGGGTTGAAGGAAGTGTTGTCGTTGTTGAAACTGATATAAGGCGCGGTCTGCCGCTGTTTATGGTGGTGGGTCTGGCGGACACAACAATAAAGGAAGCGTGCCGCAGAATTCGTCCTGCGATAATGAATTCAGGATATGAATTTCCGAATGAAAGAGTTACGGTAAATCTTGCGCCCGCAGGCAAGCCGAAGGAGGGAAGTCATTTTGACCTCCCTATAGCGGTAGGCATTATAGCGTCGTCACTGATGGTGATTGAGGATGACATGAATGAGACTGCATTTCTCGGGGAGGTTTCGCTGGACGGCAGAATCAACAGGATAAACGGTGCGCTGCCGCTTGCAATGAGCCTTCGGAAGGCCGGTGTGAAGAATATTGTCATACCCCGGGCTAATGCAGAGGAGGTGGCGATGCTTCGGGATGTACAGATACTGCCGGCATCAGATCTGTGCAGTGTTGTGAATCATATAACGGGACTTGAACGTATTCCGGCATATGAATCAGGCCTTTCATTTGATATGAAAAAATGGAACTGCGATTTTTCACAGGTGCTGGGACAGGAGTTTGCAAAAAGAGCATTGATGATAGGTGCAGCAGGAAATCATGGCGTATTGATGATTGGCGATCCGGGATGCGGGAAAACAATGCTGGCAAAGCGCATACCTACTATTCTTCCGAATTTGACATACGAGGAAAAACTTGAAATAACCGGTATATACAGCGTTGCCGGACTGCTGGGAGAAAAAGAGCCGATTATACAGCAGCGGCCGTTCAGAAGTCCGCATCACACGATTTCTGCAGCGGCACTTATAGGAGGCGGTATAAGACCGAGACCGGGAGAACTGACGCTGGCTCATCACGGAGTCCTGTTCCTTGATGAGCTGGGGGAATTCGACAGCAGAGTTATCGATGCTATGAGGCAGCCGGTGGAAGACGGCCGGGTAAGGATACACAGGAATCTTGAAGAAGTTGTTTTCCCTGCAGATGTTATGCTTGTAGCGGCGGCAAATCCGTGTAAATGCGGCAATTTGTGGAGTGAAAACAAAATATGCACCTGTACGCCGCGGCAGATTGAGAATTATATGCGTAAATTGTCGGGGCCGTTTTCAGACAGAATAGATATGCATATAAAAATGCACTCTGTTCCTGAAGAGGAAATTGAAAAATACACAGCAGGCAAGGCAGAAAAATTGTCTGCCGAGAATACTATGACGTACACAGGAGGCGCTTCGTCTGCTGAAATGAAGGAAAAAGTCGAGGCAGCCGTCGGAATACAAAGGGCACGGTATAAGGGAACAATATACGGCAGCAACAGTTCGCTTGATGAGGCGGGCGTGTCGATGTTCTGTATATCAGATAAAAACGGAGAGAAAATGATGCGGGAAGCCTACAGCAGGATGGGGCTTTCGATGCGCGCATATACAAGAGTGCGCAAGGTTTCAAGAACGATAGCCGATCTTGAGGGCAGCGAGGAAATAAAAGAGGAGCATATCGCAGAGGCTCTGATGTACCGAACGGGAGAAATGAGAGAAAATCATATGTACGTACAGGGATAACAGGATGAAACAGCAGGCAGGATGTAAGCAATCAGGCGTGCGGCGGGGGGGTATATAATGGTAGAAAAAATAAATATAGAACGTATCACATCCGGGATGGTACAGTATCCGGATATTCTCAGGGAAATAAAAAATTATCCTAAGGAGCTGTATTGTGCGGGGGATATTTCACTTTTGAAAAAAAGATGTGTTTCAGTTGTGGGCTCCAGGAGTACTACTGTATACGGCAGAAATACAGCAGTGAAATTTGCAGGAGATATTGCCCGTGCAGGGTTTGCGGTAGTGAGCGGAATGGCAAGAGGAATTGATACATGTTCACACAGGGGAGCATTGAATGCGGGCGGAAGTACAATAGCAGTGCTTGGATGCGGCCTGAACCACTGCTATCCGAAAGAAAATGCAGAATTAATGAAAGAAATAGAAGAAAACGGGCTGGTGATTTCTGAATATCCGCCTGACGCCGAGCCGCAGCGTTACTATTTCCCTCAGAGAAACAGGATAATAAGCGGTCTTTCGGAATTAACGCTCATTGTGCAGGCAAGAAATAACAGCGGTGCGCTGATAACAGCAGATCTGGCAGCTGAGCAGGGAAAAGAGGTATGTGCTGTGCCGGGGAATATAGACAGTCAGTATAATATGGGAAGCAATAAACTTATAAAAGAAGGTGCAGTTCCCGTGCTGAGTACGGGCGATCTGCTGGAAATGCTCGGAGCCGGAACGCTTGAAGAAAAAGAGGCAGAACGTATTCTCAGTGAGAACGAAATGAGGATTTACAGGATTCTGTGCGAGAATGGAGAATTGAGTACAGATGAGCTTTGCGGAATAATCGGAAAACCGCCGTCATATGTGGCGGGAATAGTAACCGTAATGGAAATGAAGGGGGTTGTTTTTTCTGCGATGGGTAAAGTTTTTATTGCAAAAGCTTGAAAATATACCTATAATCAAATATTAGAAGCAAATTTTAATTAAAAAGGAGGAGTCTTCTTGGCTGCTGCAAAGAAAATACTGGTAATTGTTGAATCGCCGTCGAAGGCTAAAACAATAGGAAAGTTTCTCGGAAACCGCTATAAAGTAATCGCATCGGTCGGCCATGTACGCGATCTTCCGAAAAGCAAACTGGGAATTGATATAGAGAATGATTTTGAACCTTGTTATATATCTATAAGGGGTAAAGGTGACATTATAAAACAACTGAAAAAGGAAGCAAAGAATGCTTCTAAAGTATATCTTGCGACTGACCCGGACCGTGAGGGCGAGGCTATATCATGGCATCTCGCATTTCTTCTGGGCATAGATATAAACTCCCCGTGCAGAATAGTTTTTAATGAGATAACGGAAAGAACCATAAAAAACGCAATCAAAAATCCTCGCCCGCTTGATCTCAGACTGGTGGATGCACAGCAGGCAAGGCGAGTTCTGGACAGACTTGTGGGATATCAGATAAGTCCGCTGTTATGGAGAAAAATCCGCAGAGGTCTCAGTGCCGGCAGAGTCCAGTCGGCGGCACTCAAGATAATATGCGACAGGGAAAATGAGATAACAAAATTCAAACCGCAGGAATTCTGGACAATTACAGCAGAATTTAAAAAGGGAAAGGGATTCACGGCAAAGCTTACTGAATATAAAGGCGAGAAGATTCATATTGAGAATAAAGAGCAGAATGATGCTGTACTTTCAGAACTGAAATCCGGCACTTATGCCGTTAAAAAGACAGAAGAAAAAGACCGCACGCGAAGAGCGGCGCCGCCGTTTACGACAAGCAGCCTGCAGCAGGATGCGGCAAACAAGATTAATTTTACAACTAAGAAAACCATGATGATAGCCCAGCAGCTTTACGAGGGTGTTGAAGTAAAGGGACGCGGAACGATAGGACTCGTATCATATATAAGAACCGATTCAGTCAGAATCTCGGAGGAGGCAAGAGCAGCTTCAAAGGATTATATCATAAACAGAATGGGTGAACAGTATTACGGCGGGAATATATACAAAAACAAGAAGAAGGATGTTCAGGATGCACACGAGGCGATAAGGCCGAGTTACATAGAACTTGAACCTGACAGTATAAAGGATTCACTTACAAAGGATCAATACAATCTGTATCGGCTCATATGGAACAGGTTTGTTGCCAGCCAGATGACGCCGGCGAGATTCAAGGCAGTCAATGCGGTAATTGAAAACGGCGATTACGGACTGAAAGCAGTCGGTTCAAAGCTGGTTTTTGACGGCTTTCTTAAAGTTTATTCACATGCCCGGGATGAGGAAGAGGATAAATGGCTGCCGGACATGAAAGCAGGAGAAATCCTGGAGGCTGAAAAGGAAGAAGGACAGCAGAATTTTACACAGCCTCCGGCAAGATTTACCGAGGCAAGCCTTGTAAAGGATCTGGAAGAGAAAGATATAGGGCGTCCGAGCACATATGCTCCGATAGTCGCAACTCTTATTGACCGCAAATATATTTCAAAAGAAAAAAAATCACTGATTCCGACGGAGCTCGGCTTTATAGTAACGGACATGATGGAGCAGTATTTTAAGGAAATAGTAGATGCAGGGTTTACAGCTCAGATGGAAGATAATCTTGATGAGATTGAAACAAAGGGTGTCAGATGGAAGAGTGTAATAGAAAATTTTTATGCTACGCTTAAAGAGGAGCTTGAAACTGCGGACGAGCAGATAGAAAAAGTCGAATTCAAGGAAGAACTTACAGGTGAAATCTGTGAAAAGTGCGGTAAACCGATGGCTGTAAAACACGGCAGGTTCGGTGCATTTGCAGCATGTACAGGTTATCCCGAATGCAAAAACACGAAGCCGCTTACCCGGTCCATAAATGTTAAATGCCCGAAATGCGGTAAAGATATCGTGATGAGAAAAAGCAAAAGAGGCAGGGTGTTTTACGGATGCAGCGGGTATCCGGAATGTACACAGTCCTACTGGAATAAACCGACGAATCAGAAGTGCCCTGAGTGCGGTGAACTGCTGACAGAGAAAAAGGGCAGAGAAACACAGCTCGTATGTTCAAACAGCGAATGCGGCTACAAGATGATTCTGAATGATAAAAAAGCGTAAAGAGATATTTATATACAGTAATCAAAGGAGGGAAATATGGTAAAGTTTCATGCAACAACTATCGTAGCAGTCAGAAGAGGCCCGGATGACATCTGTATAGGCGGAGACGGTCAGGTCACAATGGGTGAGACGGCTATTATGAAAAACGGAGCGAAAAAAGTAAAAAAAATCTATAAAAATACAGTGGTTACAGGATTTGCAGGATCGGTGGCGGATGCATTTTCTCTTACAGAAAAATTTGAAAGCAAGCTGGATGAACACGGAGGTAATCTGAAGAGAGCCGCAGTGGCACTGGCACAGCTGTGGCGTTCGGACAAGGCTATGCGGAATCTTGAAGCACTTATGATTGTCGCAGATAAAAATGATATGCTTGTTCTTTCGGGAACCGGGGAAGTGATTGAGCCGGATCAGCCGTATGTGGCTATAGGTTCCGGAGGTAATTATGCATATTCTGCAGCAAACGCGCTTTACAACAATACAGATCTGAGTGCAGAGGAAATAGTAAGAAAATCACTGGCAATAGCAGCTTCAATCTGCGTTTATACCAATGACAACATTTCTGTTGAAAAATTATAGGAGGTACGGGGATGGCCAATAAGCTTTATCAGATGACACCGAAAGAAATTGTAGCTGAACTGGATAAATATATAATAGGACAGGACGAGGCAAAGAAATCCGTAGCGATTGCATTGAGAAACCGTTACAGGAGAAGCCTTCTTTCTGAAGAGATGAGAGAGGAGATAACTCCGAAAAATATTCTTATGATGGGTCCTACGGGATGCGGCAAGACAGAGATTGCCAGAAGACTTGCAAAATTGATGGATGCCCCTTTTGTGAAGGTTGAAGCCACAAAGTTCACTGAAGTTGGATATGTGGGGCGCGATGTGGATTCCATGGTGAGAGATCTTGTGGAGGCTTCAGTCAGAATAACAAAGAAGGCAATGCTTGAAGAAAAATATTCTGTTGCTGATGAAATTGTTGAAGAAAAAATAATAGAAGCTATAATTCCGGGCAATAAGAAAAATGTATCATCAAATAACAACAGAGGACCGTTTGATTTTATTCTCGGAAACAGCGGTTATCTCAGCCAGAAGGAGCAGTACGAACAGCAGCAGGCAGAGGAGCAGAAAAGCGAACCGGATATGCTCGCCAGAGAACAGGTAAGGCAGCAGCTGAGGGAAGGTTTGCTTGAAGAACAGTATATAGAAATACAGGTGACTGATACTCCGAAGACGAATGCTCTTGATATGGGAAACGAAGGCATGAGCATTGCTATAGGCAATATTTTCGGAGACATGGCGCCGAAAAGGATGAAGAACAAAAAAGTAAAGGTTAAGGATGCACGTAAGATTCTGAGAGAAGAAGAGGCGCAGAATCTTATAGATATGGATCAAGTTACAGATGATGCATTGCAAAATGCCGAACAAAACGGTATAATATTCATTGACGAAATTGATAAGATTGCATCAGGCTCAAGTTACCGAAGCGGCGCAGATGTCTCCAGGGAAGGTGTTCAGAGAGATATACTGCCAATCGTAGAGGGCAGCGTGATAAATACAAAGCACGGTCCGGTAAAGACAGACCATATTCTCTTTATCGGTGCGGGGGCGTTCCATACGGCAAAGCCTACAGATCTCATTCCTGAGCTGCAGGGACGTTTTCCTATTCGAGTTGAGCTGGAAAATCTGGACAAGGATACTTTTGTAAAGATTCTTACGGTACCGGAAAATGCTCTGCTTAAACAGCACAAAGCATTACTTGAGACTGAAGGCATAGAAATAGAGTTTACAGATGAAGCTATTGATGAGATTGCTACCATGGCATTTCTGATGAATGAACAGACGGAAAATATCGGTGCAAGAAGACTGCACACGATTTTGGAAAAACTTCTTGAAGATATTTCATTCAACATACCTGACATGGAAGATGAGAAAATCACAATAGACCAGCAATATGTAAAAGACAAATTTGCCGAAAAAATACATCCGGATGATATTGATAAGTATATACTGTAATCATATATTACAGTTGTTCGGCAGTACACTTTTGATATTATGACTGACCTTTTGAAAGCAGCTCCGCTTATATCTGTAAATGCAGATGTCAGCGGAGTTTTATTGTTTTTGACCCGGTTTTTATCGCCGGCTGACCGATAGCAAATTAAACACATTAAACGCACAAAAAAAGCATCTTTGTGTCATTTGTGTGAAAAAACGAAATTTTTAGGAAAAATAAGAAAATAGCATTGCACTGCAGAATATAAATGTATATAATATACATGTAATGTAAGAAAATTCAATTACTATTTAAAAATTTAATAATAAAAGAGGTAGAAAATGAACATTTTATCAAAAGTCAGAAAGCTGAACTGGATGCTTCAGGAGAGTCCTACGGGGGCGTTTTCGTTTGACGAGATGTGCGAACTGATGAGTGAGCTTATGGATGCAAACGTTTATATTGCAAACAGACACGGTAAAGTAATAGGTGTAGGGTACAAAATCAAATCTGACAGTATGGCCATCTCAGATGCAGAAACCGGCAGTCAGGTATTTCCCGAAGAATATAATGAAGAACTGATGCGTGTCAGAGAAACAACGGCAAATCTTTCCGGAGAAACAGCGCTTAAAATTTTCAAGTATGATTATGATACGTCGGATAAGCTGCATACCATTATCCCGATTCTGGGCGGCGGCAAAAGATGGGGAACACTGATTCTGACGAGATATACTCCTGAGTTTACAGAAGAGGATCTTGTACTTGGCGAATACGGTGCTACGATAGTCGGAATGGAGATTCAGAGAAAGAAATCTCTTGAAAAAGAAGAAGAAGAAAGAGAACTCGCTATGGTACAGATGGCTATAGGAACGCTTTCATATTCCGAAATCGAGGCTGTACAGCAGATTTTTGCAGAACTTGACGGAGAAGAGGGTCTTCTCGTAGCAAGCAGAATCGCAGACAGATCGGGAATAACAAGGTCTGTTATTGTAAATGCACTCAGAAAGCTTGAGAGTGCCGGCATTGTCGAATCAAGATCGCTGGGCATGAAGGGAACCAGAATCAAGATACTGAATTCCAAATTCAAGGGTGAGCTCAATAAGATGTCTATTTAAAAGGCATATACTCAATAAAATATCTGTTTGAAAATCATATAATAAGAAAAGAACACAAACTCCAATTATGCCATATAAGAATACGGGTATAATTGGAGTTTTTATGTGCGCCGGGCAGCGCACGATTCTGCCGGGCGCAGGTTTTGAATCCGATAGACGGCGCAGGAAACATGCATGTGAGGAAAATATCGTTTTTTCGATAAAACAAGCTTAAAATGAAAGGCAAAGCCCG
This sequence comes from Bacteroidaceae bacterium, assembly GCA_963614095.1. GTDB lineage: Bacteria > Bacillota > Clostridia > Peptostreptococcales > Anaerovoracaceae > Lentihominibacter. The sequence goes on along the minus strand of CAVECM010000019.1, from coordinate 2,162 downwards.
CAGAAGGCATTTTGAAATGATATCTGTATGTGAATTTAAAATGCAACTTCGGCTGAAAATGTGGTAATATAAAAATATGCTTAGATTTAATGAAAAAAATGAAATAGTGAATGAAGAGTACAGAGCTGTTCTTGCAGGTGTCCAGCTTGATAAGGATATATCATATTCTATGGACGAGCTTGCCGGACTTGCGGAAGCTGCCGGAATAGAAGTTGCCGGTCGTATGGTGCAGGTGCGCGAGAAGCCTGAAACCGCGACTTTTATAGGCAAAGGCAAGGTGGCGGAGCTGGCTGAAATGTGTGAAGCTATGGACATTGATATTGTAGTGTTCAATGATGAACTGTCGGGAGTACAGCTGCGGAATCTTGAAGAGGCCACAGGAGTAAGAATTATTGACAGAACGATACTGATTCTGGATATCTTTGCAGAAAGGGCTGCGTCAAAAGAAGGAAAGCTGCAGGTTGAGCTTGCTCAGCTGCAGTACAGAATGCCGCGCCTTACGGGTTTCGGGAAATCACTTTCGCGCCTTGGAGGAGGAATAGGAACAAGAGGTCCGGGTGAAAAGAAACTTGAGACCGACAGGCGTCATATAACAAGAAGAATAGATGATATTAAGGCGGAGCTCAGAAAAGCTGAAAAAAACCGGCGTATTCAGAGAACCGGAAGAGAAAAATCAAAGATTCCTGTAGTGGCTCTTGTAGGATATACCAATTCAGGAAAATCGGCGATAATGAACAGTCTTCTTTCCATGGGTGAACATGATGAAAAATCAGTTGCATCGAAAGATATGCTCTTTGCAACTCTCGATACGCAGCACAGGCGAATAAGTCTTGACAAAGGGAATGAATTTGTCCTTATCGATACGGTGGGATTTGTAAGCAAACTGCCCCATGGACTTATAGAAGCGTTCAAATCCACTCTGGAAGAGGTAAAATATGCAGATCTGCTTATACACGTAGTGGACAGCTCCTATGCGGAACGTGATTTTCAGACAGAGGTTACGGAACGCGTGCTGAATCAGATAGGGGCAGGCGGAAAAGAAAAACTGATGGCATATAATAAAATCGATCTTATCAGTGAACTGCCTATTGATGTAAGCGGAAACGATGCGGTGTATATTTCTGCCAAAACGGGTAAAAATATGCATGAATTGCTTGCTGCTGTAAAAAAGAAGCTTTTTGGAGGGCGTGTGCATGCAAGGTTTCTTATTCCGTATGAAAAAGGCAGGATAACTTCGTATTTATGTGAAAACGGAGAAATAATATCAATGCAGTATGAAGCAGGCGGGACCATGCTTGAAGGAAATTTTGAAGAGGCAGACTATAATAAATACAAAAGCTACGAAGAAAAATAAACGGAGCAAATACGTAAAAATACGACAGAGAGGGCCAGATGAAATTATATAAGAGCGTAAAAAAAGAAGCGGACGTTGAGCAGATAATTGAAAAATCAAGATTTATTGCTCATGTGAAGCCTGTTGAAACGAGGGAAGAGGCCGACGCATTTATAGATACTGTAAAAAGCAGATTTAAAGACGCAACCCATAATGTTCCGGCGATGGTACTGGGAGATAAATTTCAGGTGCAGTGGGCCAGTGATGACGGCGAACCGCAGGGTACTTCGGGAGCTCCGATTGTGCAGATGATGGTCAAAGAAGGCATAACAAATGCTGTCGTAGTCGTTACAAGATATTTCGGAGGAATAAAACTTGGAACGGGCGGACTTGTGCGGGCATATACGAGCAGTGCAAAACTCGGAATTGAAGCCGCACAAGTTTGCGGTGTTTTCGAGATTTGTGTGCTTAAAATTAAAACTGACTATACTTTCTTATCAAAGCTGCAGAACCTGGCTTCAGAAACATTTGATGAAAACGGGCCTGAATATGAATTTATTATTGACGAAATACAGTATACGGATAAAGTGACAATGGATCTTTTTACAACTCCGGAGAAAAAAGATAAAGTGATTGAACTGCTTGCAAATACTACATCAGGGACTGCTGAAATCATCGAAGAAAAAACTTTGCTGAAAAAAATATAAAAAAAGTGTTGACAGGTTCGCGATTTTACTGTATAGTTAGTAACTGTTCCGAGCGAACAAAAAACACGGGCGCTTAGCTCAGCTGGGAGAGCACCTGCCTTACAAGCAGGGGGTCATAGGTT
>CAVECM010000018.1:0-33363 GCA_963614095.1 Bacteroidaceae bacterium | reverse complement strand
CATATAAATATACGAAAGATAACAGCGGCATGGTTTACGAATCGTACAAAAAAATGTATAATAGTTAAGGTTTGAAACCGGAAAAAACAGTTCTGAAAAAACTGAGGAGGATAATATGTGCATAGCTATACCCGGCAGGGTAGTGAAATTAGACGGGAACAATGCTAAAGTGGATTTCAACGGAAATCTCGTTGATGTGAATACAGGGCTTGTAGAGCCTGAAATCGGTCAGTATGTACTTGTGCATGCAGGATGTGCCATTGAAGTGATGGAGCACGATAAGGCACAGGAGATCATAGAATTATTTACGGAGATTGAGGAGCTGCAGTAAAAATGGATATAAAACAGATAATAGATTATCTGCAGGCATATGACGGCAGACCGGTAAAACTGATGGAGGTCTGCGGCACACATACTGCAGCGATTTTCAAAAATGGAATCAGGAGTCTTATTTCCGATAAAATAAAGCTTATTTCGGGACCGGGGTGTCCGGTATGCGTGACACCTACGGCATATATAGATAAATGCATAGAATATGCTTCAAAGGAAAATCATGTTCTGCTTACATTCGGAGATATGATGAAGGTTCCGGGAAGCAAGGGAAGTTTATCGGAGGCTAAGGGCAGAGGCAATGTAAATATAGACATAATGTATTCGCCGTTTGAAGCATTGGAGAAGGCCTCGAAGAATCCTGACATCACGTACGTGATCGCGGCTGTGGGGTTTGAGACAACGGCCCCTGCATATGCTGTGATGATTAAGGAAGCAGAAGAAAAAGGCCTGCATAATATAAAGCTCGTTACAGCACTTAAGACCGCAATACCGGCGCTGGAATGGATCTGCGATAATCAGGAAGATGTAGACGGATTCATATGCCCCGGACATGTAAGTGTAATAACAGGAAGCAATATATATATACCGCTTGCGGAAAAGTACGGGAAGCCCTTCGTTGTAGCAGGATTTGAAGCAGAGCATATCCTGGCAGCGATATACAGGATAATGAAGCAGCTCGAAACCGGAAAGCCGGCAGCGGAAAATCTTTACAGAAATGCTGTGAAAGAGGACGGCAACAGGAAGGCGCTCGAGGCAATACATACTGCTTTTGAAGAAGGTCCGGCAATGTGGAGAGGGCTGGGTGTCATTGAAGGATCGGGACTGTATCTCAGAGATAAATTCAGCGCATATGACGGCGGCAGCAGAGCACTGTACGAGGATATGGAGCTGCCGGCGGAATGCCGCTGCGGGGATGTTATTGTGGGCAGGATAAATCCCAATCAGTGTCCTATGTTCGGCAGAAAATGCAGCCCGATGAATCCGTTCGGACCGTGCATGGTTTCGTCTGAAGGGTCCTGCGGCATATGGTACAGGAATGTGCACTGAAGCAGAGATGTGGATAATATCAAGACAGAGAATTTACAGAAAGACGGGTAATATATATGAAAATAACTATGGCTCACGGAAGCGGAGGAAAGTCCTCAGCTCAGCTGATGAGTGACATATTCGGCAAATATTTTAAAAATCAGATTCTGGATAAGATGGAGGATGCAGCGGTTCTTGAGGTCAGCGGAAAAATCGCATGCAGCACAGATTCATTCGTAGTCACACCGCTCGTGTTTAAAGGCGGAGATATCGGCAAACTGTGTGTGTGCGGCACTGTGAACGACCTGCTGATGATGGGCGCAGTGCCTAAGTATATCACATGCGGTTTCATACTTGAGGAGGGTCTTGATACGGAACTCCTGGAAACACTTGTGGCATCAATGGCAAAGCAGGCGCAGGAAGCAGGCGTGCTTGTTGTAGCGGGTGACACGAAGGTAGTAGAAGGAAACGGCGGACTTTACATAAATACTACAGGAATAGGCGAGATACCGGAGGGCAGAGACGTAAGCAGCAGAAACTGCAGGCCGGGCGATGCCGTGATAGTTTCGGGAAATCTCGGAGACCATCATGCCTGCATACTCAGTCACAGAATGGAGATTGAAAATAATATAAAAAGCGATTGTGCAGCACTTAATGATGTGACGGACAGTCTGTTTGAAAACAATATAACAGTAAGAACTATGAGAGATGTCACACGCGGCGGGCTCGGAACGGTTCTTAACGAGATTGCCGACAGCTCGGGCTGCATGATAGAGCTTGACGAGGAGAGCATACCTGTACTGGATGAGGTTCGGGGCTTTACTGAAATTCTGGGGCTTGACCCGCTTTATATGGGAAACGAGGGCAAGATGATTGCTGTTGTTCCGGGAGATGAAGCGGAACGTGCTCTTGAGGCTATGAGAAATACAGTACATGGAAAAGATGCACAGATTATAGGCTCTGTAAAGGAAGGCAGCGGAGCATATATCAGAACGAGACTCGGAGCGGCAAGAAGATTCGATGTGCTGTATGGCGAGGGCCTTCCGAGAATCTGTTAGACGGAGGAGAAAAGACGGAATATGCATCTCACACAGGTTGGAGAAAAAACTTATTATATAAAGCACAGTACAAATATCGGTGTATATAAAACCGGGGAAAACAGTGTATGTCTGATAGATACGGGCAGCAAGGGCGATGGAGAGAAAATCGAAAAGGTGCTTGATAAGCAAGGGTGGTCAATCGATTATATAATCAATACCCATACTCATATAGACCACCTCGGCGGAAACGAGTATCTGATGAACAAATATCATATTCCTGCATACTGTACAGATTATGATATGGCATTTGCACATTACTCGGATCTGGAGGCGGCATACATGAATGGCGGATATCCATGCCGTAAGCTGCGGGAAATATTTTCGCATCCGGGGATGATTGGTTTCGCATCGCTGGAAAAGAGCTGCCTTGACGGTATAAGCTGGGTGTATCTGCCGGGTCACACATTCGGTATGGCCGGAATAAAAACGGATGATGACATCTGGTTTCTGGCGGATTCGTATCTCAGCGAAAAATATCTTGAAAAACACAGCTTCGGTTATCTTTACGATGTCGGTGAATACCTGAAGAATCTTGAATATATCAAGACCCTTCAGGGCAGGCTTTTCATACCGGCACACGGTACAGCGGAAGAAGACATAACTGAAACAGCAGACCTCAATACTGCAAATGTTAAGCACATCATATCAGTAATAAAAGAAATCTGTTCAGAATACACAGGCTTTGACGAACTGCTCAGTAAGATGTATGACGCAATGGGTATGCGGACCGGAATCGCCAATCATGCGCTTCTTGGCTCGACCGTAAAAAGCTATGCCACATATCTTCAGGACCTCGGTGAGCTTGACTGTCAGATAAAAGACGGAATCATGATGTGGAAGGCTGTGTGATTCTGTATCCGCTGTGATTCCGTACTCACTTATTACTCATCTCGTACTCACGCATTATTGACACCGAGGCACTGCAGCCGAGTCTGTCTGCACCGGCTGCAATCATTTTCTGAGCATCTTCAAGTGTTCTGATGCCGCCGGCAGCTTTTATCTTGGCCTTGCCTGCGGTCATTTTTTTCATCAGTCTGATCTGATGAACCTCTGCACCGCCGGTACTGAAGCCCGTGGAGGTTTTCACATAATCTGCGCCGGCTTTTACAGCAATACGGCACGCTGTCATTATCTCTTCACTTGTCAGAAGGCACGCCTCGATAATAACCTTGATAACAGTATCGTGTTCGTGGCACAGCTCAGTCAGTGCGGAAAGCTCATTCTGTACATATTCACGGCGTTTTTCCTTAACCGCACCCACATTTATCACAACATCAATTTCATCAGCACCATTTTCAATAGCGTCGCTGATTTCGGCGAGCTTTGCTGCAGTTGTCATTGCGCCGAGAGGAAATCCGGCAACGGCAGAAACTTTGACTCCGCTGCCTTCAAGCAGCTTTGCGGCATCGGCGGTATAACAGCCGTTCACGCAGACCGAGGCAAAGTTGTGTTCGATTGCTTCGCTGCAGAGCTGTCGGATATCTGTAAGCTTTGCATCAGGCTTAAGAAGCGTGTGATCAAAATATTTGCTGAATTCTTTCATAGTATCTCCTTTTTCATATGCAATAATAAATCATTATATCACACTGGCAAAATTATTGCATTGACTGGAGTAAAGCAGTATAATTAATTGTTGTATAACAATAAAATGCAGGTTGTTTTATGTTTGAAAATGACAAAAAATATGCTTTGCATGGATGAACAGATTATATGCAGAAAAAAACGCAGCAGAGAAAACTGCAGCGTATGAGATTTTGCTCAGAAAAACTGACTGAGAAAAAAAGAAAGAGAGTTGAATTATGAAAATACCTGAATTGTTCAATCAGAAAAGACCCGTTTTTTCCATGGAAGTATTTCCGCCGAAGAAAAAAGCGAATATTGAATCGATATATGATACAGTTGAAAAAATCACAGTCTGTGAGCCTGACTTTATCAGCGTTACATACGGGGCAGGCGGCAGCATGAACGATAATTATACATGTGAAATAGCATCGACTATTAAGAAGAGATTCGGTATAGAGACACTGGCCCATCTTACATGCATCAACTCATCACGGGAGGATGTCAAGGAGATGATAGGCAGATTTCAGGAAGCTGAGATAGAGAATATCCTGACGCTGAGAGGCGATATTGTCGATGACAGTACAATCAAGAAGGATTTTCATCATGCAAACGAGCTGGCGATAGAAGTGCAGAGAAAATGCAGCGACGACCTTGAAATACTGGGGGCCTGCTATCCAGAGGGACACTCTGAAAGTAAATCGCTCGATGAGGATATTCAGAATCTGAAGTATAAAATAGGTGCAGGGGTGAAAGTGCTGATTTCTCAGCTTTTCTTTGACAACCAGCTGTTTTATGAGTTCATGGGAAAAGCGAGAATGCTGGGAATAGAGGTGCCTGTTTCGGCCGGAATCATGCCGATAACGAATGCACGGCAGATACAGAGAACCGTGGCACTGAGCGGTGCCAGCCTTCCGCATGATTTCACGAAGATGATAAGTCTTTATGAAAACAAGCCTGAAGAACTGTTTGAGGCCGGCATTGAGTTCGCATCGAATCAGATAAGAGACCTGATTACCAACGGAGTGGACGGTGTGCACCTTTACATAATGAACAATGCCGATGTGGCGCTCAGAGTATATGATAATATAAAGGATCTGCTGTAGCCCTTCGCGCGGCTGCGGCAGACCGCTGCAGCATAAAGTGAAGACATCGTGTCAGCAGCAGAAAAAGCTTTAATGATATGAATATAGAAATAACAGGAAGAATACCGAGAGACAAATGGCTTGCAGCGCTCGGTATTCCGGATATATGTGATGATGCGGCGCCGGAAGAGCTTGATGAAGTGGAGAACGCACTGCTTTCGGCCGCAAGACCAAGGGCTGTGTACAGGGTTATGGATATAAATGATATAAAAGTCCGTGGGCTTTCGCTGAGCAGACATCTGGAAGGATGCAGCAGAGTTATTGTGATGGCTCTTACACTGGGGGCAGGTATAGACAGTTTTATCAGAAGGCTGCAGGTTACGGATATGGCAAAGGCTGTCATGGCGGACAGCGGGGCGTCGGTGCTTACAGAGTGTCTGTGCGACAGATACGAGAAGGATATCAAGTCAGCTGTCAGAGGTTTTAAGAACGCCCGTTTCAGTCCGGGTTACGGTGACTGTCCGCTGGAAATGCAGAAATCACTGGTATCGTATGTAGACGGGCAGCGTAAGATAGGGCTGAATGTCACGTCAGAATATCTGCTGATACCGCGGAAGTCTGTTACAGCAATTATCGGGGTGGCTGACCATCCGGTGAAGGGGCGGCTTGCCACCTGCGGAGAATGCGTGCTGAAGGATAAATGTTTACTTAAAAGAGAGGGGAAATTCTGTGGCGATTGATTTTAATGAAAAAATATATATTCTTGACGGAGCGATGGGGACGATGCTTCAAAGAGCCGGAATGTCCCCGGAAGAAACGACTACACAGTTCGGACTTGCGCATCCTGATATATGGCGCGATATTTACACGCAGTATATAGATGCGGGCTCTGATATAATTTATGCGGGAACATTCGGGATAAACAGATTCAAGGCTGATGAACTCGGGATGCCGGTCGGACAGGCAGTGGCGTTCACGATGGACATAGCTGATGAGTCAAGAAAGGCAGCGGCACTGCGCAGCGGCAGAGATGTAAAGGTCGCGCTCGGCATCGGTCCGCTCGGGGAGCTGCTTGAGCCGATGGGAACACTTACATTTGAGGAGGCATATGATGCATTTGCCGAAATAATAACAGCCGGGAGAGATCATGGAGCCGACCTTGTAGTGATAGAGACGATGACAGACCTTTATGAGGTCAGGGCCGCAGTGCTCGCAGCGAAGGAAAATTCAGAGCTTCCGGTTATAGTGTCAATGACGTTTGAAGAAAATGAAAGAACATTCACGGGTGTAAGCCTTGAAGCGATGGCGATGACACTTGAAGGTCTCGGAGTCGACGCTATGGGAATAAACTGTTCGCTCGGTCCGGTTGAAATAATGCCGATGGCAAGGAAGCTGCGTTCACTGACATCGGTGCCTGTATTCGCAAAGCCGAATGCAGGTCTGCCGGATCCTGAAACAGGCAGGTATGACATAACCAGTGAACAGTTTGTCGATACAATGAAGGAATATTTTAATTTCGGAATAAATATGGTCGGAGGCTGCTGCGGCACCGATCCGGAATATATCGCAGGACTTGCAGCCTTCAGAGATGAATTTGAAGCGGCGCGGGGGGCAAAAGAAAAAGCCGGTAATTCTGCAGCGGAAAAGCCGGGTGAGGCAGCGGAATCTTCAAATACAGAGGCAGAGCCTGCAGATGAAATCAGGCAGAGAGGTCTGAGAGTGTGCAGCAGCACAGATGTCGTACATGTAGATCACGTGACAGTAATCGGAGAAAGAATCAATCCGACAGGAAAGAAAAGATTAAAGCAGGCACTGATTGACGGGGATTTTGATTATATACTCAATCAGGCAGTGGAGCAGATAGACGCAGGAGCTGAAATACTTGATGTCAATGTTGGTGTTCCGTCTCTTGACGATGTGAAACTGCTGCCTGAGGTGATAAAGAAGCTGCAGTCGATAACGGGTCTGCCGCTCCAGATTGATTCATCCAATCCGCAGGCTATCGAGGCAGCGCTCAGGGTATACAACGGAAAGGCAATTGTGAATTCCGTAAACGGTGAACCTGAGGTAATGGACAGCATTTTCCCGATAATAAAAAAGTACGGTGCAGCGGTTATCGGGCTGACACTGGACAGCAGCGGTATACCATCGACAGCAGAGGGGCGCTTTGCAATAGCTGAAAAAATACTGAAGAAAGCACTGGAATACGGTATACCTGAGGAAGACGTGATAATAGACTGCCTGACGCTGACTGCATCGGCACAGCAGAAGGAAGTGAACGAGACACTGAAGGCTGTGAGAATGGTCAGTGAAAAGCTCGGGCTTAAAACTGCTCTCGGAGTTTCGAATATAAGCTTCGGGCTGCCGGCACGAGTGCTGATAAACAGGACATTTCTGGCAATGGCAATGGAGTGCGGTCTGGATCTCCCGATAATCAATCCTAACGATGAGGATATGATGTCTGCAGTTTATGCATTCAATGTTCTGAAGAATGTTGATGAGAATGCTGTGAAATATATTGAAAGATATGCAGATTATCAGGTGAATACAGGCGTCCGTACAGCGAAAAGCTCTGCAGCAGACGGTTCAAAGGGCGGGAACGCGGCAGGGAATGCTTTCCCGCAGTCGGCAGAGGACGGAGCGGGCCTGTTTTACAGTGTTGAGAAGGGGATGAAGGGTGACACGGTTTCGGCTGTGAAGAAACTGCTTGAAAAGCACAGCGAAATGGAGCTTGTCAATGATTATCTTATTCCTGCACTGGATAATGTGGGGAAAGGATTCGAAAGAGGCACGATATTCCTGCCTCAGATGCTTCAGGCAGCAACAGCGGCGCAGGCAGGTTTTGATATCATAAAAACGCGCCTTGCGGAGTCAGGAGGAGAAACGGTTTCGGCAGGTGATGTGGTTATCGCAACAGTGAAGGGCGATATTCATGATATCGGAAAGAATATAGTGAAGGTAATAATGGAAAATTACGGCTTCAGGATGATTGATCTGGGCAGGGATGTACCGGCAGAAAAAATTGTTGAGACAGTTGCGGAGAAGAATATAAAGCTGGTTGGTCTGAGTGCTTTGATGACAACCACGCTGAAAAGCATGGAAGAAACAATCGCTGCAGTGAAGGCTGCGGCTCCGGACTGCAGAGTCATGGTCGGCGGTGCTGTACTGACGGCCGATTATGCGGAAAAAATCGGGGCTGATTATTACTGCAGGGATGCTATGAAATCTGTTGAAGCGGCGCAGGAGGTGTTTTCATGAACAGATTCGGGATGTGGTTTGCAAATATGATGAGAGGAAGATACGGGACTGATAATCTGAACAGATTTCTTCTGATTGCAGCTCTGATTCTGATGATTGCAGAGGTGTTTATTAAATGGAGACCGCTGTATCTTCTGGCAGTGCTGATTCTGATATATGTTTACTGCAGGATGTTTTCGAGAAACATAAATGCCAGGTACAGGGAAAACCAGAAATTCCTGCAGCTGACTGCTAAACTAAGAAAAAATCGCCGGGGCGGAACGTATTACGGCGGAGGCTCCTACGGGAACAGTTCTTACGGCAGCAGCTCATATGGAGGCAGTTCATACGGCGGTGCATATGGAAATAACGGCAGCGGATTCGGCGGGAACCGGAGAGCAAAGACGGCAAAGGACAGGACGCACAGAATACTCAAATGCCCTGTATGCGGAGAAAAGCTCAGAGTTCCTAAAGGAGCCGGCAAGATAAACATAACATGTCCGCACTGCGGAGAAAAATTTATCAAAAAAGTTTAAATGACCTGTGAATGCAGGCATCGGCGTCATTGGCTGCATTGCCGCACCGGCAGGGCAGTACATGTCCGGAAAACATCGGCGCCGGCCGGGCTTTAAGCCGTGATTAAGAGCCATAAGAGACGGAAAAACACAAGAGTCAAAACCATAAGGAGGAAAGAATTATGCCAGTACCTGAACCGGTGGCCTTTACAATTTTCGGCATCGATATAATGTGGTACGCTGTCCTGATAACATCAGGAATGATAATAGCCACTGTGATATGCTGCATAAGGGCACCGAGGCACAATATGACGTCAGATCAGATAATAAACTTTGTCATAGTCTGTATTCCGGCAGCGATAATAGGTGCAAGGCTTTATTATGTGGTGTTCAACTGGGATTATTATGCAGGGGATCTGAAAAAAATACTCAATATAAGAGGAGGGGGACTGGCGATACACGGCGGACTGATTTTTGCGTTCGCAGCGGTATGTATTCTGTGCATTATATGGAAGCTGAGACCGCTGAATACATTAGACCTGGCTGCACCTTGCATTGCAATAGGGCAGGCTATAGGCAGATGGGGAAATTATTTCAATTCAGAGGCTCATGGCGGACCGACGAACCTTCCGTGGGCGATAACGGTCAACGGACAGACAGTACATCCCACGTTCCTGTATGAGTCGATATGGTGCTTCCTTCTGTTCTTCTTTCTCATATTCATTGACAACAGAAGAAAGTTTGAGGGGCAGACACTGCTGCTTTACTGCATACTGTATTCGGCAGAAAGATTTTTTGTTGAGGCACTTCGTACAGACAGTCTGATGATAGGACCGTTCAAACAGGCACAGGTACTGAGTCTGGCAGTGATAGTGGTCTGCATTGCCGCATATGCAGTTATGTACAGACGCAGCCGCCGGCAGTCCTGACATGCGGCCCGGGATATGGTGTTCAGAGCTGAGCATTAAGCAGCCATCGCAGCCGGCGCGTAACAGATTAAAAAATGGCTTGAGGCTGCAGTTTCTATCTGATATAATTTTAATGTTGCAGAGACTCTTTTTCGCCGGTGCGGAAAGGAGTTCTGTTATGGATAGAACAATTTAAACCGTTCAAAATAAAGCTTTTAAGGAGAATCAGATATATGAAATTAGGAATCGTAGGCCTGCCTAATGTAGGCAAAAGTACATTATTCAATGCAATTACAAAGGCCGGTGCGGAAGCTGCAAATTATCCGTTCTGTACTATAGAGCCGAATGTGGGCGTGGTTACAGTGCCGGATGAAAGAATCAGAGTTCTTCACGAGATGTACAACTCAAAGAAAACTGTTTATGCAACGATAGAATTTTACGACATAGCAGGCCTTGTAAAGGGTGCGTCAAAAGGCGAGGGCCTCGGCAACAAATTCCTCGGACATATACGCGAGGTTGCTGCAATTGTCCACGTGGTAAGGTGCTTCGATGATCCGAATGTAGTTCATGTGGACGGCAAGATAGATCCGTTATCCGATATTGATACGATAAATACTGAGCTGATACTTTCTGACCTCGAGGTTCTGGAAAGAAGAATACAGAAGACAACCAAAAATCTCAAGGGTGACAAGAGCCTTCAGAAGGAGCTGGATCTGCTGAAGCGGACTGCTGATTTTCTCGGAGAAGGAAAGTCAGCAAGAGCCATGGAGCTTACCGAGGAAGAGGCCGAATATATAAAGGGGCTGGATCTCCTTTCATACAAGCCGGTAATATATGCGGCAAACGTTTCAGAGGATGATGCTGCTTCAGAGGATAACGAATATATCAGAAAGGTGCGCGAATTTGCACAGACAGAGGGATCCGATGTCATCGTTGTATGTGCGAAGATAGAGTCGGAGATGGCAGAGCTTGAAGATGACGAGAAGGCTATGTTCCTTGAAGAAATGGGAATCAAAGAATCCGGGCTTGACAAACTCGTAAAGGCTTCATACAGACTGCTTGATCTGATATCTTTCCTTACTGCCGGAGAGCCGGAAGTAAGAGCATGGACCATAAAACGCGGAACGAAAGCGCCGGGAGCGGCCGGTAAGATTCACACAGACTTTGAGAGAGGATTTATCCGTGCAGAAACCATTGCATATGATAAACTCATGGAATGCGGAGGAAACCTGGCGACAGCAAAGGAAAAAGGGCTGATACGTTCGGAAGGAAAAGAATATGTAGTTAAAGACGGGGATGTAATGCACTTCCTGTTCAACGTGTAAAAATAACAAAACCCTTGAAATTCAGCGGATATGTTGAAATTTCAAGGGTTTTTTGCTGTCGCTTATTGTCGCTTCTGTCGGTGTCTGTGTGCTTTTTACGGCATATTTCCGCATCTTACTGCACACAGATTGCACACAGACTGCACACTTCAGAACAGATTATCCGGATTTATTTAATCAGTCATCTATGATATCGTCAGGGTCTGCTGCAAGTATCAGTTCGACTGAATTTCCCATCATATATACAGTATAAATGCAGTCCGGATTGTCAGACGAATATTTTATGAATTCATCTGCGCTGACAACTGTTTCTTCATCATTGAGGTCATATGTCATTCGGGCCTCCATACCGAGAGGAAGCTCCTTCGATATATTGGTGTCGGCGATATAGTAGCCTTCCTTGTACTCTGAGCTCGGAACAACTTCTTTTTCTGTGATATAGGCAGTGTATGAATCACCGTCCTTTTGAATTTCAACAGTTCCAAGCATTGTTTCAGCACCATCGTTTATCAGCTGATCGGCGTATTCGTCCTCAAGATAATCAGCCGTTATTTCAGGTTCGTTGATTGTATTTCCTGATTTGTCACTCCCGCACCCCGCCAGGAGGAGCAATAACAGCATCAGTGAAGACAGAACTATCAATGCAAATCTTTTTGACTTTTTCATTTTTACTCTCCTGTAAATAAAATGTAATGTTATTGACTTTTATATTGCCATTCTACACTGAAAAATAAGCGCTTTCAAGGGGTTTTGAACAAATATGGAACAAGCGCGAGGAAAGTTTACCGACTAAGGCGAATAAAAATGGGCGGCTTAAAAATGAATGTTCGGATTTCGCACTTATTATGTAAAACTGCACATGTTTTTCATGAGCCGGAAACATTCTTCAGTAAAATCTGAAGCCGGGGCAAAGCTTTAAGTGTATTGCGGAAAACTATGGTAAAACAACATATTGATGTCTTTGCATGAATCAACACTAAATAAGGCACTTTTTGATATTGCCGGAGGCGGAAACAGGAGCATTTTTTTTAATTTGGGAGTAAAATGTATTGGGTGTGGAGTGATTTTGTTGATAAATGGTGCGAAGTGGTTTAGAATGGAGTAAAATCTTAAAATGAAGATGGGAGGATTCTGGATGTTTGTAGGCAAATACAACAACTCAATAGACAGCAAGTCGAGAATAATTGTGCCTGCAAAGTTCAGAGAAGAGCTTGGAGGCAAATGTGTAATTGTAAAAGCACTGGACAGATGCCTGACCATTTATCCTGCTGAGCAGTGGGAAAAATTTGTTAAGGAAAAGCTCGCGGTCCTTCCGGAAGGAAATCTGCAGGCCAGAAAAATCAAGAGACGATTTTTCTCATCTGCAGCGGAATGTGATGTCGACAAACAGGGAAGACTTACGATACCGCAGGAACTGAAGGAGTACGCGGGAATCGAAAAGGAACTGATAACTATCGGCAGTGACATGACAATAGAAGTATGGAGCAAGGAATACTGGGAGGATGAACTGGATTCCGATACCGGTGAACTTATGAATGCCAGTGAAGTGGCGGAAAGTCTGGAGCAGTATGGATTTTAAACATGTACCGGTTCTGTATGATGAATGCATCGAAAATCTTAATATAAAAAGCAGCGGTATATATGTCGACGGAACGCTTGGCGGCGGCGGGCATGCCGGCGGTATAGCAGAAAAGCTCGGAAGTGACGGTATGCTCATAGGCATAGACAGGGATATCGATGCTTTAAATGCAGCGCGTAAGCACCTGGAATCAGCGGTATGCCGCCTGGAGCTTGTGCACAGTAATTATTCCGATATAAGACACGTGCTGAATGAGCTGGGCATAGACGGCATAGACGGCGCTTTGCTGGATATCGGTGTCTCATCATTTCAGCTTGACAATGCTGAAAGAGGTTTTTCGTATATGCACGACGCACCTCTGGATATGAGGATGAACCGTGATGAAAAATTCACAGCATACGATGTCGTGAACGGATATGATAAAAAGCGGCTTACGGAGGTTATAAAAAAATACGGAGAGGAGAAATGGGCCTCGCGTATAAGCGACTTCATCGTAAACCGGCGAAAAGAAAACAGGATAGAAACCACAGGACAGCTTGTAGATATAATAAAAGCAGCGATACCGGCCTCAGCCAGAAGAGACGGGCCGCATCCGGCGAAAAGAACGTTTCAGGCAATCCGGATAGAAGTCAACGGTGAACTCGAGGAGCTTCGGAATGCGATAGATGAATTCTGCGATGTGCTTCTGCCGGGAGGGCGCCTTTGCATAATAACCTTCCACTCGCTGGAAGACAGGATAGTAAAAGAAACATTCAGCCGGCGGCTGAATCCATGCACGTGTCCGAAGGAATTTCCGGTGTGTGTATGCGGTAAGGTCACTGACATGAAAAAAGTGACCGGAAAGCCTATCGTTTCGGGGGAGGCTGAACTGAAAAACAACCCGAGAGCAAGAAGTGCAAAACTCAGAGTGATAGAAAAAAAGAGGTAGCGTTATGATGACAGCAGAAAAATGGTACGAATATCAGAAAAATTATCAGAAGTACGGACTGGATATGAAGCCTCAGCGGGAGCAGGGAGTTCGTACGCACCGGAAACGTGCCGAAAGCAGACCGGTGCTTTCAGTCGGCAGCAGCAAAAGGGCTATTCTTGCATTTGTTGTCATCGCAGGCCTTGCCATGATAATGATGATAATAATTGCAGCTTATTCGGCAAATCTGCAGTACAGTATCAACTCCATGCAGAGTGAGAACAGAGCACTTTCAGGAGAAATAGAAAATCTGCAGGTAGAAGTATACAGTGCAAATAATATTGAATATGTTGAAAACAAAGCAACAAGTGAACTCGGTATGATATATCCGGCGGAGAGCAGCAAGATTTATATCACAAATGATGACGTGCCGGAGAAGGGCTTTGCGGATATGCTCAGGGAAAAGGCATATAACTGATAATAAAAAATACAACTGTGATACCCGGGCATCGAACCAGAGCAATATGCCCGGGGTTGCTTTTTAAAGGGGAATAAAGTGACAGCATTAAACAGCAGTAAAAAAAATCTCATGATAATACTTATAATCGTTTTCGTGCTTCTGCTTCTTCTCTGCATTCGTCTCGGATGGGTGCAGATAGTCAAAGGTGAAGAGTATTCCGAAAAAGCTGTGGAACGACAGACGCGGGACACTACGATTGAAGCGGAGCGGGGCATGATATATGACACTAACGGCAACGAACTGGCTGCGAGCGTTATCTGCTACACGGTCTGGGCCAGACCGGCGGATGTCATGTCAGGCGATACAGAAGCTGAGAAAAATGAGAATATCGAGAAGGTTTCCAGAACACTTGCGGAAATACTTGATATGGATTATGACGAGATAAAGGAAAGCGTAACAAAAGAGCAGACAGTAATCAAAATAAAAAAGGGAATCAACAGGAAAACTGCGAATAAAATAAGAAAAGCAGATCTGACGGGAATAGAAATAGAAGAAGACAGTAAAAGAACCTATCCGCTGGGCGCTTTTGCATCTCATACACTGGGCTCTGTAACAGATGATAACACGGGTCTTTCAGGTCTGGAGCTGCAGTACGATTCATATCTGAGCGGTGTAGCGGGAAGATCTGTAAAATATACTGATATCGGAGGCAACGCTCTTTCGTACGGGAAGAAAAAATACTACAATGCAGAAGACGGATACAGTATAGTCACAACAATAGATCAGGTTATACAGCACTACACCGAAAAAGCAATAGCATCGGTGCAGGAAAAGACCAGTGCCAAAAGAGCAATGGCTATTGTGATGAATCCGAAGACGGGTGAAATTCTTGCGATGGCGCAGACTCCCGAGTTTGATCTCAACGATCCGAAGACACCGCTTGATGAAGAAGAACAGAAAAAGCTTGAGAGCATGACAGAAGATGAAAAGGTGACGTACTGGAACAAGATGTGGAGAAATTCACTTATATGTGACGTTTACGAGCCCGGTTCAACATTCAAGCTTCTCACGACAGCCATTGCGCTGGAAGAAGGTGTGGCAGATCTCGACTCTACATATACATGTACCGGTTCCATCGCGGTCGGTGACCAGGTGCTTCACTGCTGGAGCAGCGACCATCCTCACGGTACGCAGAATCTGAAGCAGGCTGTCGGGAATTCATGCAATCCGGTTTTTGTACAGCTGGCAACAAGCATAGGAATTGACAAGTTTTACAATTATATGGCAACATTCGGCATTACAGGAACGACAGGCATTGATTTTCCGGGTGAGGGAAGTGCCATCCTGCAGTCAAAAGAAAGTGCGGGATCTGTAGGACTTGCAACTATAGGATTCGGGCAGGGAGTTGCGGTTACACCGATACAGCTGATAACAGCTGTCAGCTCCTTCGGTAATGACGGCAAGCTGCTCAAACCGAGACTCGTAAAGGAAATAAAGGATTCCAGCGGCAAGACTGTGAAAAAATTTGAGACAGAGGTAGTAAGACAGGTTGTTTCAAAGGAGACTGCCGATGAAATCTGTGATATAATGCAGTTTGTTGTGGATGAAGGAGGCGCAGGTTCGGCAAAAGTCGATGGATACCGCGTAGGTGCCAAGACGGGAACAGCTGACAAGGTCAAAGAGGACGGAACAGGATACAGCGGCGACACATATTCATCATGCATAGCTATGGCGCCGATGGATGACCCGCAGATAGCTGTACTTGTTATTGTTGACAGTCCGCAGGGTGTAAAATACGGCAGCGTGACAGCGGCTCCGGGAGTACAGCAGATTCTGTCTGATTCACTGAGATATCTGAACATTTCTCCGGATGAGGAGAGTCAGACTTCATCAGATTCAGAGAAAGTGGAGGTACCGGATGTTGTCGGTGAATGTGCAAGCAACGCGATAGGTATTCTTGCAGGCGATTCGCTGGGCTATGATACAGACGAAGAAGCGGCTGCAGAAAGTGATTTCATCGTAACGAAGCAGTATCCGGCTGCAGGAAGCAAAGTGAAAAAAGGCAGTAAAATATATTTGTACAATTAGTCGTATATAGCAAAGCAGGTGTATATGTATGGATAAAACAGGAATAGATGAGATAGTCAGTGCCGTGAACGGCAGGCTGATCAGAAAATGTGATGAGGCGTATATAACAGGTGTGAAGCACGATTCGCGTGAATGTGCACAGGGCGATATGTTCGTTGCGATACAGGGAGAAAACAATGACGGACACAGATACATACCGCAGGTTATTCGGGCGGGGTGTCGTACGGTTATGGTATCTCACACAGAAGGCTGGTACGGAGAAATCGGTTCTGAAGCCTGCAATATAATAGAGGTTGAAGATACAGTATATGCGATGGGAGAGCTTGCGGCATATTATCTTGATAAGCTCGATATTCTTAAGGTTGCAGTCACAGGCAGCGTGGGAAAAACCTCGACAAGAGATATGATATATTACGTACTCAGTGAAAAATACACATGCGGACGCAATATGAAGAATTTTAACAATGCAATAGGTCTTCCGCTGTCGATATTCAGGTTTGACAGCAGTACACAGGCAGCGGTGCTTGAGATGGGAATGAACAGCTTCGGCGAAATCGACAGACTTGCAGGTATAGTAAAGCCGGATATCGCGGTCATAACCAATATAGGCATTTCACATATGGAAAACCTGGGCAGCCGTGAGGGCATATTCCGTGCGAAGATGGAGGTCGCAGGCCATATCAAAGGCCGCAGCGGAAAAAAAGGAACACTTGTATTCCCGTATGACGGAGAATTTCTGACAAAGGAGCGCACTGCCGGTGACTATGAACAGATAATGGTCGGCACTGACGGAAAAAGTGATTATATAATATCAGATATAAAAGACTCGGGAATGGACGGCATATCATTTGACCTTGAGCATAATGAACAGATCAGACACATCAGCATCCCGGTTCCCGGCCGGCACAACGCTGTGAACAGTACGCTTGCAATAGCTGTCGGCGAACTGCTGGGAGTAGGCATTGAAGATGCGCAGGCGGGACTTGCAAAGGCGCAGCTTACGGGCAGCAGGCTCAGGCGACTTAAAAACGAAAGGCTGACAGTTATAGACGACACTTACAATGCCAGTCCGGATTCGATGAAAAGTGCGCTCAAGGTTCTGGAGCAGAGCAGCTGCAGCGGCAGCAAAACCGCAGTGCTGGGTGATATGTTCGAGCTTGGCGAAAACACAGAACGCCGGCACTATGAAGTGGGGCTCTTTGCTCGCGGACTGAAGATAGACAAGGTGATAGCGGTCGGAAGGCTTGCGGAAAACATAGCTCACGGAGCTGCAGGCGGCAGTATGCAGGTGATGTGGTTCGAAAAAAAAGAAGAAATGTATGACAAACTGGACCAGATAGCGGGAACCGGTGATATAATACTGATAAAAGGCTCCAGAGGAATGAAGATGGAGCAGATTGCAGAAAAGATTTTAGAAATTTAGGAGACGATATGAATTATATAAGTGCAGTAATAATTATTATAGCCGCATTTGTTATATCAGTGATACTGACAAAGCTGGAAATACCTGTTCTGAGAGCAAAAGCCGGGCAGAATATCAGAGAAGACGGACCTGAGTCGCATTTATCAAAAGCCGGAACCCCGAGTATGGGCGGAATCGCGATAATCGCAGGCACTGTAATCGCATCGGCAGCGGGATGTCTCATATGGGGCGGCACCGCATCGCGGATGCTGCTGATACTGTTCGTTTTTGCGGGCTTCGGGCTGATAGGATTTTTTGATGATTATCTCAAGGTAATAAAGAAAAACAATCTCGGACTCAGGGCTTATCAGAAATTCGGTCTTCAGATTGTGATTTCGGTAGTGCTGGCAATTGTTCTTGCCAACAGCTCTATGGGAAACACGCTGGTATTCATACCGTTTGCAAATATATATGTTGACTTCGGCATCTGGTATATACCGTTTATCGTATTCGTGGTCCTTGCGATGACGAATGCTGTCAATCTGACGGATGGCCTTGACGGGCTGGCCTCCGGTGCAACAGCGCTGGTAACACTGTTTTTCTCAATAGCAGGTCTGATTTACGGGCTTGCAGAAGGGGTTTATTTCTGTGCAGCGGTATGCGGGGCCTGCCTGGGATTTCTTGTGTTTAATAAAAATCCGGCAAAAGTATTCATGGGTGATACGGGCTCGCTGGCACTGGGCGGAGGACTTGCCGCCGCGGCGATAGTTATGAAGATGGAACTGTTTCTGCCGATTGCCGGACTCTTATATGTTATAGAGGCATTGTCGGTGGTGCTTCAGGTCGGATACTTTAAACTCAGCGGAGGTAAGCGTATATTCAGGATGGCACCGATACATCATCATTTTGAAAAGTGCGGATTCAAGGAAGTGCAGGTTGTAACTGCGTTCTGGATATTCACAGCCTTATGCTGCCTGGCAGCTGTGCTGATTATTTAACTTTACTGAATTTAAACATATTACATTGGATATTGAACAAGTTAGGAGCAGAAAAATGACAAACGGAAATGTGACAGACATAACGGGCAAAAAAATACTGATAGTCGGGATGGGCAATTCGGGCAGAGCGGCAGCACAGGCAATGGTCAAGCTCGGTGCGGATGTTTCGGTTCAGGACAGCAAATCCGAGGACAGTATCGATCCTCAGCTGCTGACATTTCTCAGAGATAAGTCGGTAAAGTGTTATCTGGGATGTCAGCCGGATGATATGAGTTCGTTTGACATGCTGATACTGAGTCCGGGAGTGTCACCGCAGCTGAGCTTTATAAAAGAAGCGCAGGATGCAGGTGCGGAAATAATAGGAGAAATAGAGATTGCCTACAGAGTCGGACATGGAAAATATGTGGCAATAACAGGAACAAACGGTAAGACAACAACCACAACTCTTGTGGGCGAAATATACAAGGCTGCAGGGAAAAAGACATATGTAGTGGGAAATATAGGTGTGGCAGTAATATCAAAAGCGCTCTCGGCAGAGGACGACAGCTGGCTTATCACAGAAACCAGCAGTTTTCAGCTTGAGACGATTAAGGAATTCAAGCCGGAGGTATCTGCTATTCTGAATCTCACACCTGATCATCTCGACAGGCACAAGACAATGGAAAACTACGGCAAGGCAAAGGCGGCAGTCTTTAAAAACCAGACATCTGACCAGTACTGCGTAATCAATTACGATGACGAGGAATGTGTAAAGCTCGCAAAAGACTGCAAAGCGAAAATTGTTCCGTTCAGCCGAAAAAAGACTCTCGATTTCGGCGTGTATGTTGACGCTGATACGATAATAATCAAGGATGAAGACGGAAGCATCAAGGAAATATGCAGACCTGTGGAGCTGCAGATACCGGGCGCTCATAATCTGGAAAACGCGCTTGCCGCATGTGCGGTGGCATATTTCGGCGGTATAGAGCCCGCTGTAATAGCTGATGTACTGAGAACATTCAAAGGTGTAGAGCACAGAATAGAGCTGTGCAGTGTCATAGATGATATTAAATTTGTAAACGATTCAAAAGGCACAAATCCGGATGCGGCGATAAAAGCAATCGAGGCAATGAAGAACAATATAATACTGATTGCCGGAGGATATGACAAGAACGCTTCGTTCGATGAATTTGTGAATGCCTTTGACGGGAGAGTGAAATCACTTCTGCTTATGGGCAAAACGGCTCCGAAAATAAAGGCGGCTGCCGAAAAGGCCGGCTTTACAGAAGCTGTAATACTTAAGGACATGGAGGAATGTGTCAGAGAGGCCTACAGAATTGCCCAGCCGGGCGATGTGGTGCTGCTTTCACCTGCATGCGCCAGCTGGGATATGTACACGAGCTTTGAACAGAGAGGAAAGCACTTCAAGGATTGTGTGCAGGCTTTGGAAAGGTGACGATAGCAATTGGATAAGACTGTTGGCAGATATAAAGAAAAAAGAGGAAGAAAACTTAAATTCAAGTCGGGGGACTTCTGGCTGCTTCTTTTCACGATGATGCTTGTGCTGTTCGGAATTGCAATGGTTTTCAGCGCCAGCTACTACTCATCTATAAGCGAGGACGGAAACCCGTATGCATACTTTATAAGACACAGCATATGGGCATTTATCGGCATGTTTGCTATGGCATTCGGCGCACTGGTAGACTACAGAAAATATAAAAAACTGGCGCTGCCCGTGATGATTCTAAGTGTCATACTGCTTGTACTGCTCCTGACACCTCTGGGACAGGAGGCTAATGGTGCGACCAGGTGGCTCAAAATCGGCCCGGTTACACTGATGCCGGGTGAAATCGCAAAAATAGCGGCAATACTTTTTACCGCATGGTTTCTCAGTGAGAACCCGAGTCGTATAAGATCGCTGACACGAGGTATACTGCCGATGTTCGGCATTATTGTGGTTTATGCAGCGCTTATAATAAAACAGCCTAATCTTTCCACAGCAATAACTGTGTGCGGGATAATAGTTGCAATGATGCTAGTAGCCGGAATGAAATGGAGATATGTTATCACAGCAGGCGGAATAGGAGCTGCGGGGATAATGGGCATTGTTATTTTTATGAAAGACAGCTACTGGTATGACAGACTTACCAGCTTTATGGATCCGTTTGCGGATGAGCTCGGTGACGGATATCAGGCGGTTCAGTCGCTGCTTGCTCTGGGCTCGGGAGGACTGTTCGGAGTGGGACTCGGAAAGAGCATACAGAAGAACCTGTACCTGCCGGAACCGCAGAACGACTTTATCCTGGCTATAATCGGAGAGGAGCTGGGATATATAGGAATTCTGCTGCTTATCGTGCTGTACTGCCTCTTTATATACAGGGGCATAAAAATCGCACTTAATGCACCGGATCAGTTCGGACTTCTTCTGGCATCAGGCATTGTTCTGATGGTGGCTATACAGCTGATACTTAATATTGCGGTCGTAACATCGTCGATGCCGCCTACAGGCATAAGTCTGCCGTTCGTAAGCTACGGCGGCAATGCACTGCTGATATTTATGTTTTCCGCGGGAGTTCTGCTGAATATATCGCGGCACGGGCTGAAAGCGAATGACAAGGATAAGGTACAGGAGTAAAAGCAATGAAAGTTATCATGACCTGCGGGGGTACGGGCGGACATATATATCCGGCACTGGCAATCGCAGATGAAATAAAAAAAAGAAAACCTGACGCAGAAATCATTTTCGTGGGATCTGAGATTGGTCTTGAGAAGGATATGGTTCCTGAAAACGGATATAAGATAGAGCTGATATCGGCGGACGGATTCAACAGGCAGCATCTTCTCAAGAATTTCGAGGTGCTGAGAAAACTCCGAAGAGGCAGCAGAAAATCGCGCGAGATACTCAGAGAATTCAAGCCGGATGTCGTAATCGGCACAGGAGGATATGCCAGTGCTCCTATTGTAAAGGCTGCGCAGAAAATGAATATACCGACATTTATTCATGAACAGAATGCGGTGCCGGGAATGGCGAACAAGATGCTTGAAAAACATGTTCGGAATCTGTTTCTGGGCTTCGGTGATGCGTCAAAGTATTTCAGATATCCGCAGAAGCATATTGTTTCGGGAAATCCCGTCCGTCAGGTGTTTGTGGATGCGGACCGTGATAAATCCAGAGCAGAGCTGGGATACGGGCCGGATGATTTCGTACTGCTGGCCTTTGGCGGAAGCCAGGGAGCGGAACGTGTAAACAAGGCAATGACAGAAATAATCGAAGCATTCAGCGGGGCGGAAAATATCCGCATATGTCTGGCAACAGGCAGCTATTATTATGAGAAAATAACACAGCAGCTGCATGAAAAAGGCATAGATACATCCGGCAATGTGGAGATAAAGGAATATATCTACGACATGGCAAAATATCTGTCCGCAGCGGATCTTGTTATCTGCAGGAGCGGAGCACTGAGTGTTGCGGAGGCGACAGTATGCGGTGTTCCGGCTATCTTCATACCATCGCCGCTTGTTACGGGAAATCATCAGTATTTCAATGCGAAGGCAGTTGCGGATAAAGGCGGAGCGATAATCATAGAGGAAAAGGATCTCGATAACGAAGGGCTTGTGCAGAAAATATCAGAGCTGAGAGCTGATCCGCAGACTTTAAAACGAATGGCAGAGAACAGTTATTCCTGCGCACCGCTTGACGCGACAGAAATAATATATGAAAATATCATGAAATCGATAAACCGGGAATGAGATGAGAAGAAACAATCGCACAGACACTACGGTCAAAAGAAAGAAAAGACGAAAAAAGCATTATCTGCTCAGGCTGCTTGTGATAGCTGCCGTATGCGTGGGGCTTTATTTTCTGATGCATATTGAGTATTTCAATGTGGACGGTATAGCAGTAGCCGGCAACAATGAAATCTCTGATGAAGAGATAATAAAGCTTTCGGGCATAGAGACGGGAGACAATCTGTTTGATGTTCACCCCCTGCTGGTACAGCACAAGATAAAAAAGAATCTGTATATTGAGGACGTGGATGTTGACAGAAAGCTTCCGAATGAGATAATTATACATATAGAGGAGAGAAAAGGAAAAGCTCAGTTTACAAAAGGCAATAAGTACTATGTTACAGATAATGACGGCGAGGTGCTTGAAATAGGCAGAACTGAGAGAAAGGTGACAATTGTCGAGAATGTAACTGTTCAGCAGGCTCAGCTGGCAGAAACAATAAGCGTAAAAGAACAGGGTACATACCGCAGGGCAATGAAGCTGATCAGAATAACAGAAAACAACGATTTGTATTTTAAGAGGATAAAGATAACCGGAAAGAATGTCGAAGCGTATGTTTATGACAATCTGGTGTGCAAGGGAAAATATGACAACATAACAAAAGCGATAAAGTCCGGCGCACTGAAAGCAGTAATATATAATCTTTATCAGAAGGGCATCGAAAGCGGTGTTATCAATATTGGAAGTAATAATTATTGTTCCTTTACGCAATAATATTTGTATGATATAATGTAAGTGTTTATTATGATGGAAATGTTCCTTATCTCATAAACTCATGAGACAGGACATTAATTTTTACAGGAGGTACCTCTGAATGTTACAATTTGAGATGAATGACTCGACGCTGCAGGAGATAAAAGTCATAGGTGTCGGCGGCGGCGGCTGTAACGCAGTCAACAGAATGATAGACAGTGGCATGAAAGGTGTTACGTTCATCGCTGTTAATACTGATAAACAGGCTCTTGCCAAGAGTAAGGCAGAAACAAAAATACAGATAGGCGAAAAGCTTACAAAAGGTCTCGGAGCCGGAGGAAACCCTGAAGTAGGCCAGAAATCAGCAGAAGAGAATCTTGAAGACCTCGAGAAATTCATTGCCGGTTCAGATATGATATTCGTTACATGCGGAATGGGCGGCGGCACAGGAACAGGTGCAGCGCCTATAATTGCCAAGATAGCAAAGGATATGGGAATTCTCACTGTAGGTGTGGTAACCAGACCTTTCAGATTCGAGGGAAGAAAAAGAGGCGAACACGCAGAACTCGGCATTAAATTCCTTAAAAAATATGTGGATTCACTTGTAGTGGTTCCTAATGATAAGCTCCTTGAAACTGTTACAAAGGAGACTTCACTTCTTGAAGCATTCGAGATGGCAGACGAGGTGCTCAAGAAGGGCGTACAGGGTATTTCGGATATCATAGTCGATGATGCTCTTATCAACCTTGACTTTGCCGATGTTACAACAATAATGAAGGATCGCGGCATAGTACATATGGGCGTAGGTGTAGGCCGAGGCGAAACAAGACTTGACGATGCTGTAAGAGATGCAATAGACAGTCCTCTTCTCGAAACAAAGATATCGGGGGCAAGAGCTGTTCTTATCAATATCACCGGAGGAAGAGACCTCACTATGCTTGATGTGGACAGAGTTGCTTCACAGATTGATGAAGAAGCCGATCAGAATGCAATCATAATCATGGGTGCGTCGGTTAAAGAGGATCTTCAGGATGAAATTTCAGTGACAGTAATAGCAGCAGGTTTTGAAAAGCCAAACAGTGATCTGCTTAACGGCTCAGGAATTCCGGGTGAAGAAAACCAGGAAGACAGCGCAGAAATCAGAAAACCACAGGAACCAAAAGCTGCGGCTGCGGATGAGGATGTTTACAAAGGAACATCACGCATAGACATACCTACTTTCTTACAGAGATAAGAGAAAGAAAAAGAGTATTCCAATAGCCGGTTAATAGCTAGCCGGCTATTGTTCTTGAGTACGCTTTTTCGTTTTTTTGGTTCAGGATATGAAAATAATCAGATCAAAAGAAAATCATATATTTAAAAGCACGCTCAGACTGCTTAAGAAGAAGTACCGGGATGAAACCGGACAATATCTTCTTGAGGGAGTTAAACCGCTGGAGGATGCATTCGGAACCGGTGCAGACATCAGAACAGTTTTTTTATGTGAGGGAGGCTCACCCGGAATTGATACGGGCCTGACAGAGACAATCATTCTCAGCCGTGAACTGTTTGAAAAACTGTCCTCGACTGAAACAACGCAGGGTGTTATTGCAGTGGTGCGGAAACGGAACTGCACTGCAGCGGACTTTGAGAGAATTGTCGGAAGCGGGAATGTTCTGGTGATGGACAGAGTTCAGGATCCCGGAAATATCGGCACGATGATACGGACTGCTGAAGCAGCAGGATATAAAGGCATAATGCTGACTGCCGGAACAGCGGATATATACGCCCCTAAGGTTGTGAGGGCGGCAGCGGGATCGCTTTTTCGTATGCCTGTGATAAGCGCAGGAGGCAGTGAAGCTGCTGCGGAGCTTATCAGAAGAATGGGAAAGAAACTGACAGTTACATGTCCGGATAACGGCATAAATTGTTTCGAAGCCGACATGAGCTCTGATATCGCTCTGGTGATAGGAAATGAAGGCCGGGGTGTAAGCAGCGGGTTCATGGAGCGTGCGGATATAAAAGTAAAGATACCTATGGAAGGTTCCATAGAATCGCTTAATGCGGCAGTGGCTGCCGGAATTCTTATGTATCAGTCACAAAGATAAAATCAGATGAGAGGTAAAACAGGATGCAAGCTCAGTTAAACAAAATTTTAGAAGAAGCAAAGGCACAGCTTAAAGAAGCTTCTACTTTGGCACAGACCGATGAAATAAGAGTAAAGCTTCTCGGAAAAAAAGGAAAACTCACCGAGATTCTCAGAGGGATGGGAAAGCTGTCGCCGGAAGAAAGAAAAACTACAGGCCAGATGGCGAACAAGGTCAGAGCAGAGGTTGAAAAACTTCTTGAGGAAAAGTTTGAGGCTGTAAAGGCAGCGGCAAAGGAAGCTCAGTTCAAAATCGAAAAAATCGATGTCACTGAACCGGGCAGAGAGGTTACGCTGGGTGTGAAGCATCCGCTGACGATAACCATAGAAGAGGTTTCAAGGGTGTTTATGAATATGGGATTCTCAATATCAGAGGGGCCTGAAGTTGAAACCGTTTTCAACAATTTCGATGCGCTTAATGCAGGACCGAATCACCCTTCAAGAGATATGACAGATACATTTTACATCACAAAGGATACACTGCTGAGGACACAGACTTCACCTGTTCAGGTCAGAACGCTCCTCAAGCAGAACCCTCCGATTAAGGTAATATCACCGGGAAGATGCTTCAGATGTGATACGCCGGATGCTACTCATTCGCCTATGTTCCATCAGATAGAGGGACTGGTTGTAGATGAGGGAATAACTATGGCTGATCTCAAGGGAACACTTGACAGCTTTGCAAAACAGCTTTTCGGAACAAGTACAAAAACAAAGTTCAGACCGCATCACTTCCCGTTCACAGAACCAAGTGCAGAGATGGACGTATCCTGCTTCAAGTGCGGCGGCAAAGGCTGCAGAGTATGTAAAGGAAGCGGCTGGATAGAAATTCTGGGCTGCGGCATGGTACACCCTCATGTGCTGAAAGTCGGTAATCTGGACACAGAAAAGTATACCGGATTCGCCTTTGGAATGGGCGTTGAGCGAGTTGCAATGCTTAAATACGGCGTGGACGATATTAGATTATTTTATGAGAACGATATGCGTTTCATAAATCAGTTCAAATAGGAGGGTTAATAGATGTTAGTTCCAATAGAATGGCTTAAAGATTATATAGATCTGGATGTAACTACAGAGGAGTTCTGCGACAGAATGATTATGTCGGGATCAAACCTTGAAACATGTGAACATTTCTGTGAGGAAATGGAAAACGTGGTAGTCGGAAAAATAGAAAAGATAGAAAAGCATCCGGATGCTGACAAGCTCGTTATCTGCATGCTGAATGTCGGCAAAGACGAGCCGATACAGATAGTTACAGGTGCGCCTAACGTATTTGAAGGGGCTCTTGTACCTGTGGCGCTGCATAAGAGCAGAATTCCGGGTCCGCTTCACGGACAGCCTAAACAGGAAGGCGGCGTTAAGATAACAAAGGGCAAGCTCAGAGGAGTCGAATCCTTTGGTATGTTATGCTCCGCAGAGGAACTCGGATTTGAAGACAAAGTAGTTCCGGTTGCACATAAGGACGGAATATGGATTCTCGAGGGAGATTATGAACCCGGTGCTGATTTTGCAGAGGCACTTGGTCTTAAGCAGGCCGTAGTTGATTTTGAAATCACACCGAACAGACCTGACTGCCTGGCTATGGTAGGAATGGCAAGAGAAGCCTCGGCAACATTTAAGAAGCCTTTTGCATATCCTGACACACAGATACAGGATGAAAACGGCAAGGGCGAGACAAAGGATTATGTATCCGTAGATATAAAGAACCCGGAAAGCTGCAGGAGATATGTTGCCAGAGTTGTAACAGACGTTAAGGTAGAACAGTCGCCGTGGTGGCTCCAGAAGAGACTCATGTATGCAGGCATGAGACCTATAAACAATATTGTCGACATTACAAACTTCGTAATGCTTGAATACGGACAGCCTATACATGCTTTTGATATCAGACAGGTTAAGGGCGGCACTATAATAGTTGAAAATGCGCAGGAGGGCGAGAAATTCGTTACACTGGATGAAAACGAGAGAACCCTCACAAAGGATATGCTGCTGATAAAGGATGCCGAAAGAGGCATCGCCATTGCAGGCGTTATGGGAGGACTCAATTCTGAAATAGAAGAGGATACTACAACGATAATAGTGGAATCTGCAAATTTCAACGGAGACAGCATCAGAGCGACATCAAAGAAGCTGGGGCTGAGGACAGAGGCATCCGGAAGATTTGAAAAGGGAATTGATTCTAATCTCTGCGAGGCGGCAGCTGACAGAGTATGCAGACTTATAGAGCTCGTAGGAGCAGGTAAGGTCTGCAAGGGCAGTGTTGACAATTATCCGTCTCCGGAACCGGACAAGACCATAGATGTCAGAGTGGACAGAATAAACAAGGTGCTCGGCATAGAAATAACACGCGAAGAAATGGTCGGTATGCTGGAAAGCCTCGAAATAAAAGTCGCAGGCGAAGGAAACATCATGACAGTAACACCGCCTTCAATCAGACAGGATCTGCTTGAAGAGGAAGACTACATCGAAGAGGTTGCAAGGCTTTACGGATATGACAAGCTTCCGGTGACACTGCCGAAGGGCAACTGCGAGGCAGGTATGTCAGACGAGAGAGCACTCAGAGACCTCACGAGAAATTCACTGTGCGGCATGGGACTGAATGAAATCCAGACTTATTCCTTTGTAAGTCCTAAGGGTGTTGACAAAGTGAGAATAGATGAGGATTCATGGGAAAGAGCGTTCGTAAAGCTGATAAATCCGCTCGGCGAGGAAAATTCAGTAATGAGAACAATACTTACTCCGAACATGATGGAGGTTCTCGCAAGAAACTACTCCAGAAACATAGACAAGGTAAAGGCCTTTGAAATAGGAAATACATTTACGGCTAACATGCTTGATGAAGCAGATCTGCCTGATGAACAGTATTCGCTCTGCATAGGCATGTACGGCAAGGGTGAAGACTTCTTCAGCCTGAAGGGCATAGTGGAAGAGCTCATGAAGGTGCTCGGCATCAGCGATGTGACGTTCATAGCAGAATCGGAGTACGGGGTATATCATCCGGGAAGATGTGCACGTATTGCTGTTCCGTCGGGCAGACAGGGAGAAGGAGAGAATGCAGAAATCCTGTACGATGAGCTCGGTATAATGGGCGAGATTCATCCTGATGCTGCCGAAAACTACGGCATTGACGGCGTGAGAATCTATTGCTGTGAGCTGATGTTTGATGCGATAACAAGACATGCAGATACAGAAACAGTATTCACACCGCTGCCTAAGTATCCTTCCACATCCAGAGACATAGCGCTCCTTGTAGATGAAGATATGGAAGTCGGCAGTATTGAAAAGGTAATCAGAGAAAACGGCAGAAAAATTCTTGAACATGTGAAGCTCTTTGATGTTTACAGAGGAAAGCAGGTTGAAGAAGGCAAGAAGAGCGTAGCATTCACACTGACATACAGAGATAAAGACAAGACATTGACTGACGATGAAGTGACTGCAGTCCATAACAATGTACTGAATGCACTTAAGGACAAACTCAACGCAGTCCTGAGAGAAATATAGGAGAATTCGCATGGAAAGCAACAGAGTAAAAGTTAAAATTTACGGTCAGGAATATGTTATAGCGGGGGAGAAGACAAAAGAAGAAATCATACAGGTCGCAGCTCACGTTGACATGAAAATGCAGGAAGTGACAGAGGCTGCAAAGGCTGCGGGCGTCGTACCCTCGAATATAGCTGTGCTTTCGGCTGTAAATATCACAAGCGAGTATTTTCAGGTACTCGAGGAGATGGAAGAACTGAAGAGAATGAACATGCAGCTTGAGAAGGATGCACAGCACTATGTTCAGCTTTGGGACGAATCCAAGAAAAACTATATGGATTACAAAGAAGAAACTCAGGCTATCGTAGTTCAGAAGGATGAGCTGATGAACCAGCTGAGACAGAAGGACGCTGACATACAGGAACTTATGCAGGCGGCAGAAACTGCCAAGGCTCAGGCACAGACCAGCATGGATGAAGTAGTCAAGGAAATCGAGGGCAAGTGCAAGGAGCTTGAAAACAGCTTTTTCGATCTTCAGATGGAGAATCTTCAATTAAAGAAAGAACTGGAAAAATACAGAAACAACGGATAATTCTAAATGAAAGAAAAGACTTTAACTGTTTTAGAATATAATAAGATAATAGACATGCTTGTGGAAAAGGCAGGTTCCGAGATGACTAAAAAAGTCATTTCGGAACTGAAGCCTTCTGATGATGTGTCTGAAATAAGAGAAAGTCAAAATGAAACCACAGAAGCGGTAAGACTCATAAACTATAAGGGGCCTTTACCTGTCGGTGGTTTTTATGATATTGAGGAAAGTGTGTCTTTTGCGCGAAAGGGCGGCATTCTGACGATGGCGCAGCTTCTGAAGATTCTTTACAACATGAAGACTGCAGAGAGAGTTGCGGCATTTCTGAAGGGAGATATACCGGACATACCTGTGATATGCTCAATAGCCGAATTGCTGGCAGTTCACAGACGCCTGGCCGACGAAATCGACAGATGCATTATTTCAGAGGACGAAATGGCTGATAATGCGAGCCCGCAGCTCAGAAGCATAAGACGCGCAATAGTACGGCAGAATGAAGCCCTCAGAACAAAGATAAATCACATTCTGAATTCGGCGGACAACAGAACAATACTGCAGGACTCCATTGTTACGATGAGAAACGGCAGATATGTCGTTCCCGTAAAGCAGGAACACAGAAGCAGAGTGCCGGGAATAGTGCACGATCAGAGCGGCACAGGCGCGACTCTTTTTATTGAACCTCAGGCGATAGTGAATCTGAACAATGAACTCAGACAGCTGGAGCTTGATGAAAAAGCAGAGATAAACAGAATACTGCAGGAACTGTCGGAGGGTGTTTCGGAATATTATCATGATCTGGTGAATAATCAGAAGCTGCTGCTGGAACTGGATCTTTTCATGGCAAAGGGGCGGCTTTCCATTGAGATGAACGGAGAAGAACCGGAAATAAACGAAGATGGAATTCTGGATCTGAAAGCATCCTGTCATCCGCTGATAGACAGAAACAAGGTCGTTCCCGTAGACATTTCACTGGGAGAAAATTACAGGACACTGGTGATAACGGGCCCGAACACCGGAGGCAAGACCGTAACACTGAAGACCGCAGGGCTGCTTTCTCTGATGGCACAGACAGGGCTTCATATACCGGCTGCACCGGGAAGCCGAATCCCTGTATACAGGAAGATATTCGCCGATATAGGCGACGAGCAGAGCATAGAGCAGAGCCTTTCGACTTTTTCATCGCATATGACCAATATAGTGGATATTGTAAAGGAGGCAGATCACGGCAGTCTGATACTGCTTGACGAACTCGGAGCGGGAACCGATCCGGCGGAGGGCGCGGCACTGGCTATAGCGGTGCTGGAAAGGCTCGCAGATGCGGGAGCATACTCCATAGCGACAACGCATTACACAGAACTGAAGAAATATGCTATTGCTACAGACGGAGTGGAAAATGCATCGATGGAATTCAATGTCGAAACACTGAGCCCTACCTACAGGCTGCTGACGGGAGTTCCGGGAAAATCCAATGCGTTTGACATCGCTCACAAGCTCGGACTTTCGGAGGGAATTACGGACAGAGCAAGAGAACTCATGGAAGAAGGCGACATTGCTTTTGAAGACGTAATCACAGCGCTCGAGGAAGATAAGCGCATGGCTGAAGAGGAAAGAGATGAGGCAATACTCATCAATATCGAGATGAAGCGCCAGAAAGAAGAACTCGAGCAGCGCATAAAAAAATTCGAGGAATCGAAAGAGAAAGAACTGGCTAAAGCCAAAGAAAAGGCCAGAGAAATAATCAATGAAGCGAAAGAGGTTTCCAAAGAGGTTCAGGAGGAGCTCAGGACACTGGCAAAGCTTGAGAGTCTGGGTGAAAGAAACGCCGGATTTGACAGAAACAGACGTCGTCTTAAGGAGCTTGAAAAGAAAAACCGCAGCACCATCAAACGCGAAAAGAATTCAGAGCCGGTCGATCCTGACAGTATTTCTCTCGGACAGCGAGTCAAGATACTGACACTCGGGCAGAATGGCGAGGTCATATCGCTGCCGGACAGCAAGGGCGATCTGCAGGTGCAGGTAGGCATAATGAAGGTCGGTGTGAATGTTTCCGATATAATGCTGATTGACAGCGGTAAACCTAAGAAAAAGCCTAAAACCAGAGCATCGGGATACGGCAGCCTTTACAAGAAAAAAGCACAGACGATATCAACATCGGTAGATGTCAGAGGAAAAAATATGGACGACGCGGTAATGGATGTCGAAAAATATCTTGACGATGCCTTTATATCCGGTCTTAAGGAAGTGACTGTGATACACGGCAGAGGCGAGGGGATACTGCGCTCAGGCATAAGAGATATGCTGAAAAGGAACCGAAACGTGGAAAGCTTCAGAAGAGGCGGATTCAATGAAGGCGGAGACGGCGTCACTGTCGTCAAGCTCAAATAGACACAGAAAAAGAGGAGAAAAAAATGATCAGTTACAGAGAAAAAATTGCGGATATACTTGCGCCGCAGATAGAGGGTCTGGAAAAAGACGAAATAATGTCGATGATAGAAACACCGGCTGACAGCAAGATGGGAGACTATGCGTTTCCATGCTTCAAGCTGGCAAAGCTTCTCAGAAAAGCACCGCCGATGATTGCAAAATCCATTGCAGAAGCTGTGGCAGATGATCCGCTGTTTGAAAAGGTGGAAAGCGTCAAGGCTTATGTGAACATGTTTATTTCCAAAAAAGAATTTGCTCATGAGGTAGTCGGTGAAGTCATAGAAAAAGGCGATGATTACGGCAGAAGCAATATCGGAGAAGGAAGAAAAGTAATCGTGGAATACTCCTCGCCGAACATTGCAAAGCCTTTCCATATCGGACATATCAGAAGTACCGTAATAGGAAACTCCATATACAAGATTTATGATTTCCTGGGCTATGACACGATGAGAATAAATCATCTGGGTGATTACGGAACTCAGTTCGGAAAAATGATCTGCGCATACAGAAGATGGGGAAACAAGGAAGATGTTATCAAAGAGCCGATTAAGTCGCTGCTCTCATATTACACGAAATTCCACGAGGAGGCCGAAAAGGATCCTGCACTTGAGGATGAAGCAAGAGCGATTTTTGCAAAGCTTGAAAAGGGCGAACCGGAAGAGGTTGAACTCTGGCAGTGGTTCAGAGACGAGAGCCTCAAGGAATTCAACAGAGTATATGATATGCTCGGAATAACATTCGACTCATACAACGGTGAAAGCTTCTACTCAGACAAAATGCCGAGATTCGTACAGGAACTCAAGGACAAGGGACTGCTTGTCGAGGATGCCGGCGCACAGATTGTAAAGCTCGACGAATACGACCTTCCGCCTGCACTCATCACAAAATCAGACGGATCGACGCTTTACATAACAAGAGACATTGCTGCAGCTGTTTACAGAAAAGAAACGTACGACTTTTACAAGAATATATATGTAGTGGCATCGCAGCAGAATCTGCACTTCCAGCAGTGGATAAAGGTCATAGAGCTTCTCGGATACGACTGGGCGAATGACTGCGTACACGTGCCTTTCGGGCTTGTCAGCATGGAAGAAGGAACAATGTCGACAAGAAAAGGCAGGGTGATATTCCTTGAGGATGTTCTGAACAGAGCCGTGGAGCAGACGAAGCAGATAATAAAGGAAAAGAATGTCAATACAGAAAATATCGAGGAAACAGCAAAAGAAGTAGGTATCGGAGCGGTTGTTTTCAATGAGCTGTCAAACTACAGAATCAAGGATTACGTGTTCTCATGGGACAAAGTGCTGAACTTTGAAGGCGAAACAGGTCCTTATGTTCAGTATACTCACGCGAGAGCCTGCAGCATACTGAGAAATGCGGGAGAAGATGTCATAACAAAGGCGAAGAGCGGATTTGATGCCGGATATATTGTTTCGGAAAGTGCGCACAGACTCATCTCGCTTATTTATGAGATGCCGGAGATAATCGTCGAGGCCGGAGAAAAATACGAACCATCGGTAGTCACAAGACATATTGTTGATATCGCACAGGCGTTCAACAAGTTCTATCATGACGAACACATACTCGTCGACGATGAAGATGAAAAAACTGCAAAGGTCGCACTGGTTATGGCCGCAAAGACAGCTGTAAAGAACGGACTCGGACTTCTGGGCATGAAGGCGCCGGAAAAGATGTAGCACGGGCTGAGCGGATGATGCCGCGGGCTGAACTGATGGCGCCGCGGGCTGAGCGGCAGCTGATGC
>CAVECM010000017.1:0-34552 GCA_963614095.1 Bacteroidaceae bacterium | reverse complement strand
TGACTGCACAGGTCAGAATAATTCAGAGTATTGACTGCGCAGGTCAGAATAATTCAGAGTATTGACTGCGCAGGTCAGAAGACTGATTCAATAATGTAAGGCATCTGAAAGGGGGAGGGTGTACTGAAAACTGTAGATATAATAGTGCCGTGTTACAATGAGGAAGACAACATAGAGCGCTTTTTCGCAAAAACACAGGGAATAGTGACATATATAGAGAATTATTCATTTCGTTATATTTTCATAGATGACGGCAGTACGGATGATACCCTCAGGAAAATAAAAAGCCTGCGGGAAAAGACTGACCTGAAATACATTTCCTTCAGCCGGAATTTCGGCAAGGAGGCTGCTATGTATGCAGGGCTCAGGGCCTCACGTGCGGATTTTGCAGTGATAATGGATGTGGATCTGCAGCATCCGCCGATTCTCATAGCCGAGATGATACAGAGGATGGAGGAGACAGGCTGTGACAGCTGTGCGGCGAGACGTGTCACCAGAAAAGGCGAACCGCGCATACGGAGCGTCCTGGCGAGGGCGTTTTACAGGATAATGAACAGGTACAGCGACATTGAGATTGTTGACGGGGCTGTGGACTTCAGGCTGATGAACAGAAAAATGGTGAAGGCCATCGTCAGCATGCCGGAGACACAGCGCTTTTCCAAGGGGATATTCGCATGGGTCGGATTTGACACGGAGTGGATTGAATTCGAGAACGTGAAGCGGATCTCGGGGGAGAGCAAGTGGTCGCTTTGGAGCCTGATGAAATACGCAGTGGACGGATTCATAGACTTTGCTGCGTCGCCGCTTAAGTTCGTCGGAGTGTTCGGAGGCTTCACCGCGGCGGCATCAGGGCTGTATCTGATATTTGAGGTTATAAAAACCATTGTTATGGGAAAAGACATACCGGGATATGCCTCGACAATATGCCTGATTCTGTTTTTCGGAGGACTGATAACTGCGGTTCTCAGCGTGATGGGAGAATACATCGGAAGGATGTACATGGAAACGAAGAGACGGCCGATATACATAGAAAAGGAAAGCAGCGCAGATGAAGATAAAGACATTTTTGAGTGAAAACAAACTGATATTTGCATCGTTTATACTGCCGGTGCTGATAATGATACTGGCATTTGCGGTTACGGGGATATATCCGTTCGGAGACAAACAGATTGCAGTAATAGATATGTACCATCAGTATGTTCCGTTTCTGAGTGAGCTGCAGTACAAGCTGCAGGAGGGCGGCAGTCTGTTTTACACATGGAACGGCGCAGGAGGCAGTAATTTCTGGAATCTGCTGGCATATTACGGAGCCAGCCCGCTCAATCTGCTGCTGGCGCTTTTTCCGAAAAAGCTCCTTATGGAGGGTGTCACAGTGGTGCTTCTCATCAAGCTCGGGCTTGCGGGAAGCTTTATGGCAATATATCTGAGATATGCGGAAAAGGCGCAGGACTGGTCGATAGCGGCATTTTCTGTGATGTACGCTCTCTGCTCATATGTGCTGGCTTATTACTGGTGCATCATGTGGATGGATGCCGTGATGCTGCTGCCGCTGTGCATTCTCGGACTGAACCGGCTTATGGATGACGGCAGTGCGGTTCTTTACACGGTGACACTGGCGCTGGTCGTGTTCTCGAATTACTATATGGCGATAATGGTCTGCATATTTATATTGTTTTATTATCCTGTGCTTTATTTTATAAAAAACAGAGGATGCGGTGCGAAAAAGTGCGTTGTCACAACAGTCAGAGCGGTGTTTTTCTCGCTGCTTGGCATTGCTATGGCAGCTGTCATGCTGCTGCCGACATATATAAGCATGCAGAGCACATATTATATTTCGGCGGAAATGCCGGGAACAACGATATTCTATAATGATGCGCTCGACATTCTGAATCAGCTGCTGCCGTACAGCGAGCTGACATTCCGCAGCGGACTGCCGAATCTCTGCTGCAGCATCTTTACAGTAATACTGATTGTCTTTTATCTGATAAGCAGGAAATTCGACACGAGAGAAAAAGTGCTGAACATGGCATTCCTTGCGTTTATGTTTCTCAGTCTCAATATAAACAAGCTGGATTTCATCTGGCATGGATTTCACTTCCCGAATCAGCTGCCGTACAGGTACACATTTGTCATATGCTTCGTGCTGATAGGGATGGCATACAGAGCATTCCGCAGCATTGACAGTGTGAATACAAAGCATATATGGATACTGCTTGCCTCGGGAGCTGCATATTATCTGTTTGCCCAGAAGGTTCTGACTGATCATATCGATGACATGGACCTGTTCTTTTACGGAGGCGTCGCATGGCTGACGATTTACTGTGCGGTTCTGCTGCTTTACAGAAAAAAACTTCTCTCGAAAAGTGCACTCGTTCTGCTGGTTGTCGTGCTTGCGGCATCAGAATCAATCTCTGAGGTGTGTCTGGCACTTGACACTGTCGGAAGCACGCAGCGGGACGTGTATTATGAGAATTACGACGATATCGAAAACCTTATTGAGAGCAGGAGCGATGAGTTCGCCAGAATGGAGCTGGATGGAAATTATCTGCTCAACTGCCCTGCATTTTACCACTACAAGGGACTGTCGCAGTTCTCTTCCTCGCTTAATGCAGATACGACAGAGGTTATGGAGGACATAGGTCTGGAGGGTGAACCCGCCAAAAACAGGTTTAACTATAATCAGACAAGTCCGGTTACGAATGCGATGCTGAATGTGAAATATCTGATATCCAAAAGTCTGCCGATAGAGGATCCGGATTTCACCCTGGTCGGACAGTCGGGCGGCTCATACCTGTATGAGAGCAGTTATCCGCTTTCCATAGGCTACATGACAGGAAATGAGATCAGAACATGGGATACGCACAGCGAAAATCCGTTTGACGTGCTGGACAGCTATGTCAGAGCAGCATCAGCGAATAAATATGAAAAAGCGTTCGTGGATGCAGGAGAACCTGAGATTTCGACAGAAAATATCAAGGCGGAGCAGAAGGCGGGCGGTAAAGTGAGCACACAGCTCGAGGACGCCGATGAAAAATCGGAGGTAACTCTTACATATACAGCAGCGGAGACACAGAAGTACTATGTATTTGTCGAGGCCGATAATGCTGATGAGATAATAGCGAATGAAGATATCGAGGACATTGATGAGATACAGATAATGAGTGACTGCGGCTCCATTGTGAATATCGGAACGGTGGAGAAGGGAGAGGAGTTCACCGTAACAGTCAGGTTTGAACCGGGAGACTCCGGAAATATCACTTGTCATGTGCGTTCGCTTGATTATGACGCGTGGAACGGCACGTATGAGATAATTTCAGAGCATATGATGGAGGTTACGGACAACGGCGATAATTATATATGCGGCACGATTGACGCAGGCGACGGGGGAGTTCTGGTTACATCCGTTCCGTACGAAAAGGGCTGGACCCTGAAGGTTGACGGAGTGGAGAGAGAAATCGGCGAAAAAGCCGGAGGGGTATTCATCTCGACATCACTTGACGCAGGAGAACACAGCATAGAGCTGAGCTTCAGACCGCCGGGACTTATTGCCGGAGTCATAGTGACATGCAGCTCGATTATTGTGCTGGCGGCATATTCGCTGCTGAGAAGGCGCAGACTCAGGAGACTCCGCGCCAGATTCGCACCAGCTCTGTCAGAAGCTCCGGTATCTCAGCAAGAGGTATCTGATTATAGTAAAAAATAACAGCATCACTGCCGATGCCCGTGATGGGGATTCCGAGAGTCTCGGCCTCAGCCTTCAGGGTATCGGTTTTTTTATCGGTATTAATATTCAGGATGACATTGATGCCTGAAGAGGTGTTCTTCACACTGATGAAGTCCGAGGCCTCTTTTTCGAACGTTTCGATTACAGCTGCGAGCTTCTGGGAGTACAGCTTGCGGACCTTCTTGATATGAGTCTGATACCTGCCGCTTTCCATGAAAAGCGCCAGTGTCAGCTGCTCCAGCTTCGAACATGTCTGAGTGTAGTCCTGAGCTATCGTTGAAAAAAGAAAATTCATTTCGTCGGGGAGAACCATGTAGCTTATTTTCACGGCGGCAAAAAGCGTTGTCGAAAACGAGCCGAGGTAGATGACCCGGTTGCTGTTTTCAAGACCCTTCAGCGCAGGCACCGGTTTCCCGAAGTAACGCAGCTCGCTGTCATAGTCATCCTCGATTATGTAGCTGTCGTTTTCCGCTGCCCAGTTGAGCAGCTCGTAGCGTCTCCCTATGGGCATGACCGAGCCGGTGAACATATGGTTTGAAGGGCTGGCATATGCGGCGGTCCGTATGTTTGTGGGCAGCTTTTCGATGCAGAGCCCCTCGTCGGTTACCTCGACGGGAGTAATAGCAAAGCCTCTGTCGCGGAAAATGCTGCGCACGGGCATATACCCCGGTGTTTCAAGAGCGACATTTTCTATTTTCATTTTTCTGAGTATTGTGCACAGATGACCGGTAATCTGCTGGGTACCGGCTCCGATGATAATCTGGTCCGGAGAGCATGAAACACCTCGGGACATATAAAGGTATTTCGCAATTTCAGTGCGGAGTGCAGGTTCGCCCTGAGGATCTCCCTCGAAAAACAGTGTGGGAGAGTATTCTGTTATTACCTTGTTCATGCATTTTTTCCATTTGTTGAAGTCGAAGCACTCCGGATCATATCGGAACGGAGACGATGTTTCGCGGAGTGTGCTGTCTGCGGAAGACACTTGCGGTAATAATCTGCTGCTTTTTTCAGGTACAGTTCTCTTTGAATGAGAAAGTACGCGGCCGGCATAGTATCCTGACTGCGGCCGGCTGTATATATATCCCTCGACGAGCAGCTGGTTGTAGCACTGCTCTATGGTCGTCACGCTGAGTCCTGTGGATCCTGCAAGAGACCGCAGAGACGGCAGTTTCTCACCTTCAGTAATGTCGCCGTTCAGTATGGCTTTTTTTATATAATCGTAAATCTGCAGATAGTACGGTCTTGTACTCTGCTGATCAAGTACGGGGAGCAATGCTTTCATATTCACCTCAACTGTTATTACAAAAATAATTATTTCTGTATATTTATTTATATACAATTCTCATGTATTATAGTATAAAACAAAGACTGGAAGTTGAAAAGAGGTTTTATTCATGCAGACAAATACAAGTACAAAAACATTCAGGCTGGTGCTCACGGCGCTGATGATGTGCCTGATTATGGTGGCGATACTTTTCATACGTGTGCCTATTCCGTTTACTCAGGGTTATGTGCACCTTGGCGATGCGATGATTTTCCTGGCGGTTATGGTGCTGGGGTGGAAACGCGGCGCAGCGGCTGCGGCAATCGGCGGCATGCTGGCGGATATAATAGGCGGTTTTGCTGCATGGGCTCCGTGGACGTTTGCGATAAAAGGGATTATGGCGATTATACTGGGGCTGATAATAATGAAAGCTGCAGAGAAGGAAGAGACGAGCTATAAGAAGTTCATGTTCATTGAAATACTGGGAATGATTGCGGCGGGCATATTCATGACCGCAGGATATTTTGCGGCAGAGGGCATTATGTACGGCAACTGGGTGACAGCGGCACTCGGCATTCCATGGAATATCGGTCAGTTTGCAGTGGGCATGGTGCTGGCGGCTGCGATTGCTGCTGCTCTCTGCAAAACACCGGCGCGCAGATATTTTACATATTCACAAAAAGTTGTCACAAACAAATAGTAAAATTGTATAGGCAGAAAACAGGTACGAGTCAGTAACATTCTTACTCGTACTTTTGCTTTTAAAAGAGCATCAAAAGTGGTAAAATTAAATCCTATGCAGGGAAAAGGGAAATGCAATGAATATGTTGAAAATAAGAGGACTCAGTCTGAAGCCGGGCAGACCGGCGGTAGCGATTCCGATAATTTCCGCAGAAGCTGATGACATAAGGCGGGAATGCGCGCAGATCGCGGAAATGCCGTGCCAGATGATTGAATGGCGTGCCGACAAATATCTCGGTGCGGTGCCCGGACTGGATGAAAAACTGAAGCACAAAGAATTTTATTTTGATATGGTGAAGCTGCTGGACGGCATCAGCCTCACGGCGGAAGACAGGCCCGTGATATTCACGATAAGAAGCCGCTCGCAGGGCGGAGACGCTGACATATCTGAGAAGCATATGGCCGGAATGCGCGGTCTGGCGGCACAGAGCCGGCTTGTCGATCTTGTGGATGTTGAGCTTTTCGATGCTGAGGGGCAGCTGAATCGCGAGATGATAAAAAAGCAGGTGGAGGAAATACATTCGTACGGCTGCAGGGTTATCATGTCGCATCACGATTTTGTGAAAATGCCGGCACCGGGAGAAATAGCGGATATCGTGAGAACGATGGCGCGCATGGGCGCAGATATATGCAAGGTGGCGGCGATGTCGGCATCAAAGGCTGATACGGAGCTGCTGCTGAAGACAACTGCGTATCTGAATAAGAATGTCGATGTGCCGATAGTGATGATAGCCATGGGGGAGGCAGGCCGTGCTGCAAGAGTGGCGGCGGGCAGGTACGGCTCGTGCATCACATTCGCATCAGGTATAGACAACTCAGCACCGGGGCAGGTGGATGCATACACCATGAAAAAAATGCTGGATATTTATTACGGCGCAGAGAAAAACTGAACAGATGCAGTGTGCAGTGTGCTGCGGCACTCTGATGAGTATATGCGCTGATGATGAGTATGTGTCGTGCGCGGCATGAAAACCGCACTTTAAGCTGAACATGGCGGAGAGGAATACAGAGGAAAAATAAATGACCGATTTTATCAGGATAGAAAATCTGGTATTTGATTATATAAAACATGAAGACGGCTCGGCGTACAGAGCGATAGACGACGTCAGCTTCAATATCGAAAAAGGGAGCTTTACAGCGGTAATAGGACA
The DNA here is from genome assembly GCA_963614095.1 of Bacteroidaceae bacterium. Taxonomy (GTDB): domain Bacteria; phylum Bacillota; class Clostridia; order Peptostreptococcales; family Anaerovoracaceae; genus Lentihominibacter. The sequence goes on along the minus strand of CAVECM010000017.1, from coordinate 27,672 downwards.
GAACGGCTCCGGGAAATCAACACTGGCGAAAAATATAAACGGTCTGCTGGTGCCGACCGGCGGGAAGATTTTCGTGGACGGCATGGATACATCGGATCCGGAGCACGTGTGGGATGTCCGGCAGAGAGTCGCAATGGTTTTCCAGAACCCGGACAACCAGATAGTATCCTCGATAGTGGAGGATGATGTCGCATTCGGACCTGAGAACCTGGGCGTGGATCCCGCAGAGATACGCAGACGTGTGGACGAGGCGCTGAAGGGCGTGGAGATGTTTGATTTTCGTAAAAAAGCGCCGCATATGCTTTCGGGCGGACAGAAGCAGAGAATCGCCATAGCCGGTGCTGTCGCGATGGAACCGGAATGCATAGTGTTCGATGAACCGACGGCAATGCTTGATCCGCGGGGCCGCAGAGAAGTGCTTTCCGTGATAAAAAAACTCAATGCAAAGGGGATAACGGTGCTGCTGATAACACATTTCATGGAGGAGGCGGCTCAGGCCGATAAGATAATCGTAATGGACCGCGGCGTGAAAAAAATGGAAGGAACGCCGGGTGAGATTTTCCATGAAGCGGCAAAGCTCAAGGAACTCAGCCTTGATGTTCCGCCGGCAGTCGATCTGGCGATGAAACTGCGGAAGCGAAATATAGATATTCCGGAAGGCATCTTGACAATAGATGATATGGTGGCGTACTTATGTCAATAGAAGTAAAGGGACTGACTCATATATACAGCGAGGGACTGCCTCACGAATCGACTGCACTGGATGATGTGACATTCAGCGCACAGGACGGGCAGTTAATAGGAATAATAGGGCATACGGGTTCGGGGAAATCCACTCTCGTGCAGCATCTCAACGGGCTGCTCAGGCCGAAATCAGGCTCGATAGTGGTCGGAGGCGTTGATATAACAGCGGACGGTGTTGTGATGCGCGATATAAGAAAAAAGATAGGGCTGGTTTTTCAGTATCCTGAGTATCAGCTTTTTGAAGAAACTGTCGCTAAGGATGTCGCATTCGGTCCGGGAAATCTGGGACTTCCGGCGGAGGAAATAGATGCATGTGTCAGAGAAGCGATTGAAATGGTCGGGCTCGATTATGATAAAGTGAAGAATGTATCACCGTTCGAGCTGTCCGGAGGGCAGAAGCGGCGCGTGGCTATCGCGGGTGTGATAGCGATGAAGCCCGAGGTGCTGATACTGGATGAACCGACAGCAGGTCTTAATCCGAAAGCGCATGCTGACATTCTGAATATGGTGGAGACTATACACCGCAGAAGCGGGAATATCATATTCCTTGTTTCGCACAATATGAATGACATTGCGAGGATGTCCGACAAGGTTCTGGTGATGAACCGCGGGAAGCTTGTTATGGACGGGACGCCTGCGGAGGTTTTCAGCAGAGAAGAGGAGCTCAAGGCAATGGGGCTGGCTCTGCCTGATTCAATGGAAATAGTGATGAGGCTCAGAAGGGCCGGAATGAATATAAATACCGACTGCCTGACGATGGATGAAGCGGCAGAGGAGATTGCGAAGGTGCTGAGCAGATGATAAGAGATATCACCCTTGGACAATATTATCCCGGGAATTCATATATACACAGACTGGATCCGAGAGTAAAGATAATGGCGACGCTTTTATATATAGTGGCGCTGTTTGTGGTGGATGATTTTATAGGATTTGCGATAGCGTTTGCGGGACTTGCTGCAGCGATAGCGATATCGAAGGTGCCGCCGCGGTTTATACTGAGAGGTCTGAAGCCGGTGTTTCTGATAATCGCATTCACATTCCTGATCAATATGTTTATGATTAAGGGCGAAATACTCGTTTCGTTCTGGATTTTCACGATAACCAGAGAAGGACTGCGCACGGCGGTGTTTATGGCTGTGCGTCTTGTGCTGCTGATAATAGGTTCGTCTCTGCTCACACTGACGACAAAGCCGATAAGCCTTACCGACGGCATCGAGGCGCTGCTTTCGCCGTTCAGGAAAATCGGGCTTCCGGCTCATGAGCTGGCGATGATGATGACGATAGCTCTCAGATTCATACCTACACTTCTGGAAGAAACGGACAAGATAATGAAAGCTCAGCAGGCGAGGGGTGCCGATTTTGAAAGCGGCAATCTCCTGCGCAGAGCAAAAGCGCTGGTGCCGATACTGGTGCCGCTGTTCATCAGTGCATTCAGAATCGCTCAGGATCTGGCGATGGCGATGGAGGCGCGCTGCTACGGAGGGAATATACGCAGAACCAGGATGAACGGAATGCAGCTCAGGCTCCGCGATCTGGCGGCATCACTGATATTTGCGGGCTTTCTGGCGCTGATTGTACTGGAGAGGATACTCCTGTAGCTGTATAAGTGCGGCATACTGCAGAACGGTCACCGGCCCGGATGCTGAAAAAACAGAAAGAAAACAGATGATAAATGGACAGAGGTATACATGAGACAGAGGAAAGCTAAGGATCTTAATAAAAGACTGCAGGCATGCGGCGCTTATATGATAGAAAAACCGGAGGCGGCGGACAGCAGGCGAGGCTCAGAGGGATTGAGAGCGGCAAAGCGCACGACCGGGGCGAGCACTGTGCATACTGGCGAACCACTGCGGGCGGCTGCCGCAGCACATGATCCTGCGATGGATTATTTCGGGCCGGACAGAGAAGGCAGAGAGCTTTTTCTTGAAATCGGCTGCGGAAAAGGGCAGTTCATAACGAGCAAGGCTCTGGAGCATCCGGAGTCTGATTTCATTGCGATTGAAGGGCAGGAAACTGTGATACTCCGCGCTCTCGAAAAAGCAAGAGAAATCGACGAAAGGCTTGCGGCGGGCAATCCGGAGGAATCTGCTGCAGAATGCGCAGAATCTGCAGAATCCGGTGAATACACTGAATCTGCAGAATCCGATGAAGAACCACGGCGCTTGCATCCGCGGCAGAGAGATGCCGGATGTCTTTCGAATCTGAAATTCATGCTGACATTCGTGCATTCGATGGATGAACTGTTTTATGAAAATCAGCTCAGCGGCATCTATCTCAATTTCAGTGATCCGTGGCCGAAGGCACGTCATGCAAAACGGCGCCTGACATACAGGGGCAGGCTCACGGATTATGCATGGGCACTGAAGCCGGGCGGATTTGTTGAGGTTAAGACCGACAATGATGCGCTGTATGATTTTACACTTGAAGAAATAGAAGCAGCGGGATACAAAATCGAAGAACAGACGCGCGATCTGCATGCCAGCGGATTCGAAGCGAAGAAAACAACCACGGAGTATGAGGACAAGTTCAGTTCGCGCGGAAAAAATATAAACTACGTCAGGTTCACGGTCTGAGACAGCATATCATGCACCCTGCCCTGAAAAAAGCGGAGACGGGCAGAATAACTGCTTAAAATATTGTTTTTATATAAAGACAGTTATGCTATAATTGTATACAGTTTTGCCGGGACGGATGTGCGCTTTACACGGAAGCACTATATGCCGGCATCATAATGATATGCTTTGGCCGGAACGCAGCTCCGGCGCTGATGTAAAAATAAATTTAAGAAAACAAGAGGTGACAGAACATGGCAGAATATTTTTTAGCCAGACAAAACAACAGGAACATACCAAAGGAAGATAAGATTTTCGGGATAAGCAACAGAGCGAAGAAGATGATTGCAGAGCAGGGTGCGGACAAGGTCACCAATGCGACAATCGGCTCGCTTCTCGACGATGAAGGAAAACTCATAGTGCTTTCATCGGTGGATAAGGTTTTCAGAGAGCTTGCTCCGCAGGATTATGCGGATTATGCACCGATCGGAGGGATTCCGTCTTTCCGTGAAGCGGTGAAAAAGGCAGCGTTCGGTTCTTATCAGCCTAAGGGCTTTACAGAAGCTGTAGCAACGCCGGGCGGCACAGGTACACTTCGAAATGTCATAGCTAATTATTCGGAGCCGGGAGACAAGATAATCACCTCAGACTGGCACTGGTCACCGTACAACACTATCGCAGGCGAAATAGGCAGAAGCGTGGCGACGTTTGAACTCTTTACAGCAGACAGAAAATTTAACAGCGTCTCATTCAGAGATACAGTAAACGGAATACTTGCAGATCAGAACAGTCTTGTAATAATACTGAACACACCTGCGCATAATCCTACCGGATATTCGCTGACATCGGATGACTGGGACGAAGTGATAAAAATCCTGTCAGATGCAGCAGAGACGGGCAAGGCCATAGCGCTGACTGTTGATGCCGCATATATCGATTTTGCCGGAGATGAAGAGGAATACAGAAGCTTCCTGCCGAAGCTCGAGGAGCTTCCGGAAAACGTTCTTCCGATTATCGCGTACAGCCTTTCCAAGACATACACTCTTTACGGAATGCGCTGCGGAGCAATGATCTGCATGGCTAAGACAAAGGATATTGCGGAGGAATTCCGCCGTGTCTGTGAATTCTCTTCCAGAGGTTCGTGGTCGAACAGTGCGAGGGTCGGACAGGTTATTCTTTCGAAGATATACAGCGACGAAAATCTGCTGAAAAAAGTGGGCGAGGAACGTGCATATTACAGGAACATGCTGCTTGCCAGAGGAAGAGCCTTTGAAGAGGAGGCTCAGAAGGCCGGTCTTGAGATTGTTCCGTTCGATGCGGGATTCTTTGTATCTATACCTTGTGACGATCCGGACGCTGTCAGCGCAGAGCTGGAGAAGCAGGGTCTCTTTATCGTACCTCTTGCGAAGGGCCTCAGAGTTTCGGTTGCTTCGATTTCGGAGGAAAAGTGCAGAAAGATTCCTGCGGCTGTCAAGGCGGTAATGGATAATATGTAAAGAAGCCCGAAGCTGCGGCGCGGCAGGAATGCCCGCGGTCAAGGCTCGGCAAAGATGCCGGGACAGGAGTATTATCTCCGAACCGGGTGCAGAAAAGGCACTTAAAAACAGAGCCCTGCAAAGACGCAGGAAACCATGAAGGATTGACAGAATAGAAATGTTTTAAAAAAGCTGCAGTGTTTTGAACGGAAACGGTGCGGCTTTTTGTGATTTTAATTTAACAAAGGAGGAGAAGTGATGGACGAATATTCAAGGATTTTGATTGAAGAATACTGTATGAGTCATCCTAAGACAAAGAAAAGCAGAATTTTAAAAGAATTAGTGGAGGGTTCATATGATTTGGAATATATGCCGTCAGATGCGGAGGCAATCTATCTGGAGAATCTTATCGCCAGAGAAAAGGATCCGGAACTCAGGGAGGCTCTGAAAGATCTGGACGACTTTTTATTTGTGTAAATGTACATTTACAAAGCAGCTGCAGAAAAAAAGAGGGGAAACCTGCAGATTATATTGACAAACTTTTACAAATATGCTATATTTTACAATACAAAACGCGCTGTCTGCTCCGGACTGCAGGAGCGGCATCAAATCTGAACGCTTTTGAGTGAGACATACGGACGGACAGCGTGAAAGAGGTATTGCCGATTTGTATTTCAAGGGAGGAGAGATTTTATGAATGGCAGTAATTACAATAACAGGGAGATAACTTTCAGCATAGTCGAGCATATAGGCGTACTGGCCGCACACTCGACCGGATGGAAAAAAGAATTGAATCTTGTGAGCTGGAATGATGCGGGACCGAAGTACGATATAAGAGACTGGTCACCGGACCATGAGCATATGTCCAGAGGTGTCACTCTGCATGAAAAGGAAATGAAAGCGGTTGTTGAGCTGCTCAGAGGGCGGGGCAGGAGCCGGGGGGATGCTGCTTCCGACACTGCAGAAAACACCGCCGCGGAAATGTCCGGCGGGTATCAGGAAGGCGCACTGCAGGACGCCGCAGCAGAGGGCGAGGAAATGAATGTGCCGTTCTGATCTGATTTTAATCAGATGCATACGAATAATGCAAGGGGGATGAATCTGAAAAGCCTGCAGCTGTGAAGAGGATGCGGACGCCCGATTCAGTCGGAAAAATCCGCCGGAGGCTGCCGGAGCCGGCATTTGAAAAAACGGCGGCCGGCAGCGGCACACAATGGAAAAATCCGCCGCCGGCGTGCGAACCGCATGTGGTTTTTAATTTCTGCATATGATATACTGAATATATTTCATTATATGGGAAAATAAAAGGAAGGGCGACATAATGAAAATAAGATTACGCATAGAGCCCGAAAAACCATATCGGGAGATTAAGAAGGAAAATCCTTTCACCTTGAGGGATCTGGCAGATGAATTCAGCGGAGAACTGCAGGCGGATGTAATGCTGGCGCTTGTCAACGGCAGATATGAAGAATTAACATGTGAAATAGCGAATGATGCAGACATAACTTTTCTGGATATCAGAGATCACAGTGCGTTTCTGGCATATCAGAACAGCCTGTGCCTCATATACCTCAAAGCAGTGAGAGATGTCATGGGGGATATTCCGGTTAAGATAGAAAACTCTCTCAATAAGGGACTGTACACGGAAATAGAGTCAGAGCACCCTGTTGAAGAAACAGAGCTGCGCAGTATTGAGGAGAGAATGAAGCAGATTGTTGAAGATGATCTGCCTATAACAAAAGAAATCTATGGACGTGAAGAAGCTGTTAAAATATGGGAAGAGTACAACTGCATGGAAAAAGCCAAACTGCTCCGAGAGACAGAAAGCATAAGGTTCCCTGAGTTTTACAGTATAGAAGGCTACAGAAATTATTTCTATGGTCTGATGGCTCCGTCGACAGGATGCATCAGGTATTTTCAGCTTATGAAATATGAAAAAGGAGTGCTGCTCAGGTTTCCGCAGCCTCCGTATACAGATAAAATACCTGAATACGTTGACGATCATAAGATATACAAGGCATTCGAGGAAGACAAAGAATGGAATCGTCTGCTCGGCGTCTCATATCTGCCTGACCTGAATGACAAGATTCGTGAGCACAAGGCAAAGGAACTGATTCTGTTGTCTGAGGCTTTGCATGAGAAAAAAATTGCAGAGATAGCCGACTGTATCTGCAGGAAAAACAAAAGACTGATACTTATTTCGGGGCCCTCGTCATCGGGAAAGACTACATTTGCCAAGCGGCTCTGCGTGCAGCTGAGAGTCAACGGGCTGATTCCTCTTTATCTCGGAATGGATGATTATTACAAGGAGCGTGAGGACTGTCCGGTAGATGAAGACGGGAAATACAATTTTGAGAATCTTGATGCACTCGATCTGGACCTTTTCAATGACAACATAAATGCTCTGCTTGCGGGCGAAGACGTGGATCTGCCGGAGTTTGACTTTATGCAGGGAAAGAAGGTGTTCGGCAGAAGAATAACCTCGATAGAGCCGAGTCAGCCGATAGTCATAGAAGGGATACACGGGCTCAATGATAAGCTCACGGAAAGAATCGATGACAAAGAGAAGTTCAGAATATATATCAGCCCGTTCACCCAGCTCAATATTGACCGGCACAACAGAGTCACGACGACAGACGCCAGAATGATAAGACGCATAGTCAGAGATTATGAATTCCGCAACAGCTCTGCAGCGGAGACAATTGCCCTGTGGCCGAAGGTCAGACAGGGAGAGGACAGGAATATCTTCCCGTTCAACGGCAAAGCTGATGTGGTGTTCAATTCCGCGCTGGTATATACCCTGTCGGTGATAAAAAAGCATGCGGTGCCGATTCTGATGGAGGTGAAGCGGGATCAGAGTGAGTATGCAGAGGCGATGCGTCTTCTTAAGTTCATCAATTTTTTTGATGATATTGAAGATGAACGTGCTGTCCCGAATAATTCCATTGTAAGAGAATTTATAGGCGGAAGTATTTTTGTTGAATGATTTTATGCAAAGCGGCACAGTGCCTTTGTGCGGGATGCTGCTGCGCAGGGCGGTTCGTGATTCGGTATATTGAGATACAGCCGCACAGAGCATCGGATATACAGGCGATGAAAAGCAGACGGAGAATCAGAAGGAGTTAATAATGATTGCAGTAATAGGTTGTGCGAAAGAAACTGTTAAGGTAAAGATGAATATGCCGGCAGATGAGGGCGAGAGAGCTCTTATGGGCATAGAGGAGCCAAAGACAGAGGCAGATATAGAAGATGACGAAATTATCGTAAAAGACAGCGGATGCGGCGTTAACATAGCTTTGAATCTTGCAGCGCTCGGATACGATACGGAATTTATATCCGTAATAGGCGATGATACGCTCGGCAAAGCGGTCAGAGCAGGGCTGGACGATGCAGGAGTAGGAAACAGCGGTGTGGATGCGCTGCCCGGAAATACAGCAGTCGACGTGCATTTTCTCAATGTGCTCGGTGAGATTGTCATGTTCAAGAAAAATCTTGAGGCAGTGAAGAAAATCACTCCTGAATTCGTCCGTTCGAAAGCACCGATTCTGGATAAGGCGGATTATATTGTTGTGGACGGAGGTATACCGCAGGAGACCATAGAATTTATCGCAGAGGAGTACGGACCTCGTGAAAGCATAAAGCTGTTTTACGATCCGGCCAGTGTTTCAGGCGGATATAAAGCGGCAGATGTGCTGAAGCATTTTCACTGTGTTCTGCCGGGAAGAATGGAGGCGGAGGCTATGACAGGAAAGACTGTCCTCAGTGAAGAGCAGCTCAGTGATGCAGGAGCATTCTTTGAAAATTCGGGCGTTGATAAGTCTGTTATAACTATAAAGGGCGGCGGTCTGTACTACAGAGAAGGCGGCAGCGAGGGAATTCTCAGACCGGAGAAGAGATATCCGTTCGGCAGCACCTCAGGCGCGGGAGACGTGGTGTCAGCGGCAGTAATCGCAGGCACGATTGACGGCAAGGATATGGAGACTATAGCTCGCGAGGCTATGGCAGGAGCGGCTGAATTTCTTTCAAAGCTGGGGCTCAGATCGGTTGAAGACTGAATTCGGATCAGGAGGAAACTGAAATGTTAACATATAAAAACAAAATATCGGCGGATGAATACAACTCCATTCGTGCGGCAGTGGGCTGGAAGGTGCTGGACCGGCAGCAGTCCGAGAGAGGTCTGGCAGGATCGGAATTTCTGACAGCGGCATATGACGGTGGGCAGGCAGTGGCGTCTGCAAGGGTCGTCGGTGACGGCGGATATATGTATCTTATTGCGGATGTGATGGTCATACCGGAATACCAGGGCAGAGGAATCGGCAGAGCCATGCTGGAGCAGATCAGCGGCTGGTTTGATGCGCTTGCGGCAGACGGCAGATGCATACTTGTGAATCTGATGGCGACAAAGGACAATGAAGCATTTTATGAAAAGTTCGGCTTCGTGACCCGTCCGAATGAAAGTATGGGTGCGGGTATGGTGCGCTGGATTAACGGATAAACCCGAAAACACCGAAAATATATGGCATACGGTGCTGTGCGGAGTGTAGTGAAATCAGAGAGCAGCGGCAGTGAAATCAAAGGAAAGCAGACGTGTGAAAGGTGCGTTTTACACGTCTGTTTTCTTTTATTTTTAAAAAAATCTGTTTAGCTCCCGGAATAAATCACAGCATGAAAAGAAACACGGCAAGCCGTGTACGACGTATGCGCCCGTAAGCCGTTGAAAATACAAGATTTATCTATGCAAAAAAACGCAAAAAACTTTCGGCAAAACTATTGCATAAATCACGAGAATGTTATATACTACAAAGGCTTGTGTAAGGCGATGATGTGGGAAGTTACCTTGCTATGGGAGAATTTCCACTGAGAATTGTTCCCACGGAGATGGGGGCGAAGGGATTCGCTGATTTTTTGTTTTGTGTAAAACATAGGAAACACACGAAACCGTGTACGACGCAGGCGAAACCACTGTACACGCTCTGCGAACCGCCGGAACTTGCGGTTTTGAGTGCGGTTCGGAAGCAGGAAAATCAAGCTTAAAGAACCCCTTGTATGAGCATAGCGAAAACAGTACAAAAATTTTAGGAGGAAAGAAATGAGCGAATTACAGAAAATCAGAATCAAGCTTAAGGCTTATGATCATGCGCTTCTCGATCAGTCCGCAGCAAAGATTGTTGAGACTGCCAAGAAAACAGGTGCAGAAGTTTCGGGACCTATTCCGCTTCCTACAGAGAAGGAAGTTGTTACTATCCTGAGAGCGGTTCATAAGTACAAGGATTCGAGAGAACAGTTCGAGCAGAGAACTCACAAGAGACTGATCGACATCACAAGTGCGACAGCAAAGACAACAGATGCACTCACTAAGCTGGATCTGCCGTCAGGTGTCGACATCGAAATCAAGCTCTAACAGAGAGCGCAGAACAATAGCGAAGGGAACTCCCTTAGTATGACCGCACAGCGGTCCGCTGTAAGAAACATTGTGCCGGTCGTCTGAGACGGCGATGCGGACAAGAAGGAGGAAAAATAAACCATGAAGACAATTTTAGGCAAAAAGATGGGCATGACGCAGATCTTTACTGAACATGGTGCTGTAGTGCCTGTAACAGTTATCGAAGCAGGTCCTATGACAGTTACACAGATTAAAACTGTTGAAACTGACGGATACAATGCAGTTCAGTTCGGTTTTGAAGATGCGAAGCCTCAAAGAGTGAACAAGCCGATGACAGGACACTTCGAGAAAGCAGGAGTGGCACCTAAGAAGCATCTGGCAGAGTTCATCCCTGAAGACGGTGAAACTTACGAGCTGGGACAGCAGATTACAGTTGCAGACTTTGAAGTCGGCAAGAAGCTGGACGTAACAGGCACATCAAAAGGTAAGGGCACTCAGGGCAACATCAAGAGACACGGACACCACAGAGGCCCGATGAGCCACGGCTCAAAGCACAAGAGACTTGCAGGTGCGCTTGCCGCAGGTACTTATCCTTCAAGAGTATTCAAGGGTAACGCAGGTCCGGGAAGAATGGGACGTGAAACAGTCACTGTTCAGAACGTTGAACTGGTAAAAGTTATTGAAGAGAAGAACCTTATGCTGGTAAAGGGTGCGGTTCCGGGAAACAAAGGCGGACTCGTTCGCGTCCAGTACGCAGTTAAGGGTCAGGACAAATAGATGACTTCAGGAAGGAGGAAGTAAAATGTCAAAAGTGACAATGCTTAACATGGCAGGCCAGGAAGCCGGAGAAATCGAATTAAAAGACGAGATATTCGGTATCGAGCCAAACCAGAATGCAGTGCATGCAGTGATAAAAAACATTTTAGCTAACAAAAGACAGGGAACACAGTCTGCAAAGACCAGAGCTGAAGTCAGAGGAGGAGGCAGAAAACCTTTCAGACAGAAGGGAACAGGCCGCCACAGACAGGGAAGCTCGACAGACCCTTCACAGGTAGGAGGAGGTATCGTGTTCGCACCGAAGCCGAGAAGCTACAGATACACGCTGCCTAAGAAACTGAGAAGACTTGCGATGCTGTCGGCACTTTCTTCAAAAGCTGCTGAGAAAGAACTTATCGTTATGGACGAAATCAAGTTCGAGCAGCCTAAGACGAAAGAAATGGTAAAGATGCTTGAGAATATCAAAGCCGAGAAGAAAGCACTTATCGTAATGGCTGAAAAGGATGAAAACGTAGTAAGATCCGCAGCCAATATCCCGGGAGTGAGAACAGTTCTCGTCAACACAATGAACGTATACGAGATTATCAACTATACAAACTTCATTGTAACGAAGGAAGCTGTCAAGAAGATTGAGGAGGTGTACTCATAATGAAAACGCCTTACGATGTAATAATAAAGCCTGTTATTTCAGAAAAGAGTATGGAAGACGCACAGGCGAAGAAATACACATTCAAGGTTGCAACAGATGCAAACAAAACAGAAGTGAAGCACGCAGTTGAAGAAATCTTCGATGTTGAAGTTGCAAAGGTAAATATCATGAACGTTGTAGGAAAGCAGAAGAGAATGGGAAGATACGTTGGAATGACTGCCGCAACAAAGAAGGCAATCGTAACTCTTACTGACAGCAGTAAGGAAATCGAATTCTTCCAGAGTCTGTAATACAGGAGGTAGATATCAATGGGAATCAAGAAATACAATCCGACCACTCCTGGTTTAAGAGGAATGACGGTTTCGACATTTGAAGAAATCACTTGCGCGACACCGGAGAAATCACTCACAGTGACTCTTAAGAAGCATTCCGGAAGAAATTCGAGAGGCAAGATCACTGTAAGACACAGAGGCGGCGGATACAGACCTAAATACAGAATAATCGACTTCAAGAGAAATAAAGACGGTATACCGGGCAAGGTTGCCACTATTGAATACGATCCGAACAGAACAGCTAATATCGCACTGATAAATTATGCTGACGGTGAAAAGAGATACATCATCGCTCCGAACAAGCTGACTGTGGGAACAATCATTGAATCAGGCGCAGAGGCTGATATCAAGGTCGGAAATGCACTTCCGCTCGCAAACATCCCTGTAGGTACTGTTATTCACAACATAGAGCTCAAGCCGGGAAAAGGCGGACAGCTGGTAAGATCAGCAGGAAACGGTGCACAGCTCATGGCTAAAGAAGGAAACTTCGCACAGGTGAGACTGCCGTCCGGAGAAGTAAGACGTGTAAGAATCGAATGCAGAGCTACAATCGGAGAAGTCGGAAACATCGACCACCAGAACATTCAGATCGGTAAAGCCGGAAGAAAAAGACACATGGGTATCAGACCTACAGTAAGAGGTTCCGTAATGAACCCTAACGATCATCCACACGGCGGTGGTGAAGGTAAGGCCGGAATCGGTCGTGTAAGCCCTGTAACACCTTGGGGTAAACCTGCACTTGGATATAAGACAAGAAAGAAAAAGAAAGAATCCAACAAGTATATCGTAAAGGGTAGAAAAGAAAAATAAAAGGAAGGAGCAGAAATAATGGGCAGATCACTTAAAAAGGGACCTTTCGTGAACGCCAAGCTGCTTAAAGCCATCGAAGAGATGAATGCGGCTAACGAGAAGAAAGTAATCAAGACATGGTCAAGACCATCAACAATATTCCCGCAGATGGTGGGACATACCATCGCAGTGCATGACGGAAGAAAACATGTTCCTGTATACATTACAGAAGACATGGTAGGACACAGACTGGGAGAATTTGCTCCTACAAGAACATTCAGAGGTCACGCAGCAGATAAGAAAGCATAATAAGAGAAGGAGATAATTAAAATGGAAGCAAAAGCAATTGCAAAGTATGTAAGAATGTCTCCTATCAAGCTTAAACCGGTTACTGACCTGGTTAGGGGCAAAGATTTGAACGAGGCATTGAATATTTTAAAGTTCACTCCGGGTAAGGGAGCTGAAATAGTAGAAAAGGTTGTAAAATCTGCAGCTGCCAATGCAGATGTAAAGGAAATGAATACAGACAATCTTTATGTCGCTGAAGTTTACGCTAATCAGGGACCGACTATGAAGAGATGGAGAGCCGGATCACAGGGCAGAGCATCAATAATTTTAAAGAGAAGCAGCCATGTGGGCGTTACTCTGAAGGAAAAGAATTAAGGATAGGAGGTTTCATTAGATGGGTCAGAAAGTAAGTCCTCATGGACTGAGAGTAGGCGTAATTAAAGACTGGGATTCAAAATGGTATGCAGATAAAAACAAATTTGCTGACTATCTCGTAGAAGATAACAAAGTAAGAACATTTGTTAAGAAAAAGCTGTATTCCGCAGGCGTTTCCAAAGTTTTACTTGAAAGAGCCGCAGAAAACAAGATGAAGGTAATCGTACTGACTGCTAAACCGGGTATGGTAATCGGCAGATCGGGAACCGGCATCGATGAACTCAAGGCAGAGCTTGAGAAGATGACAGGAAAGACGATTATTATAGATATCAAAGAAGTAAGAAGAGCAGAGCTTGACGCTCAGCTCACAGCAGAAAGCATTGCACAGGCTCTCGAAAGAAGAGTTTCATTCAGAAGAGCTATGAAGCAGGCTATCGGCAGAACAATGAAAGCCGGAGCAAAGGGAATCAAGGTTCTTGCATCCGGAAGACTCGGCGGAGCTGAAATCGCAAGATCAGAAAAATACAGCGAAGGTAATGTTCCTCTTCACACACTCAGAGCTGATATCGACTATGGATTTGCTGAAGCAGATACAACATACGGCAAGCTGGGCGTTAAGGTTTGGATAAACCACGGCGAAATCCTCGATAAAGGTCTTAAGAGCGCTGTTCCTGAAGAAAAAGAAGGCAGAAGAGACAGGAAGAAGGGCGACAGAAGACAGAGAAGAGACGGTGACAGAAGACCAAGAAGAGACGGCGACAGAAGACAGAGAAGAGATAATAACAACAGGAACGAAATTCCTAAGGCTGCTAACCAGAGAGTAAGAAAGCCGAAGGCAGAACCTGTTCAGGAACCGCAAGTTGAAGAAGCACAGACTACTGCAGAAGCACCTGCTGAAGCAGCAGCTGAAGAATAGACGATAGTGAAAGGAGGACGGCGTCATGTTAATGCCAAAGCGCGTTAAACGCAGAAGAGTCCACAGAGGCAGAATGAAGGGTAAGGCTACAAAGGGCAATACCGTAACATACGGTGATTATGGTCTTACTGCTACAGAATGTGGATGGATAACTTCAAACCAGATTGAAGCAGCCAGAATAGCTATGACCAGATCTGTTAAGAGAGGTGGTAAGGTTTACATCAAAATCTTCCCTCACAAGCCGGTAACTAAGAAACCTGCTGAAGTACGAATGGGTTCCGGTAAAGGTGCACCTGAGTACTGGGTAGCAGTAGTAAAACCGGGCAGAGTACTGTTTGAGATAGAAGGTGTTACGGAAGCACAGGCAAGAGAAGCTATGAGACTTGCAGCTCACAAATTGCCGATCAAGTGCAAATTTGCCATCAGTGAAAAGATCGCAGAAAAGGGTGGTGAAGCATAATGGAATTAAAGAAAATGAGAGAAATGTCAGAAGCTGAACTGAATGCTGAATTATTAAAGATGAAAAAAGATCTTTTTAATCTCAGATTCCAGCATGTTACAGGACAGCTTGAAAATCCTATAAAGATGCGTGAGACAAAGAGAGACATCGCTAGAGTTAAAACCATCATAAGAGAAAAAGAGCTTGCAAAGGTTCAGAGCTAACAGAAAGGAGGATGTATTATGGCAGTTGAAAGAAACAGAAGAAAGACAAGAGTCGGCATAGTTGTAAGTGATAAAATGGACAAGACAATTGTCGTAGCAGTTGAAGACTTCGTAAGACATTCCCTTTACGGAAAGGCTGTAAAGAGAACTAAGAAGGTAAAGGCTCACGACGAAAACAACGAATGCCAGATCGGCGATAAAGTTAGAATTATGGAAACAAGACCACTCTCAAAGGATAAGAGATGGAGACTTGTGAATGTAGTTGAGAAAGTTAAGTAAGGAGGCGCCTAACAATGATTCAGACTGAAACAAGATTAAAGGTTGCTGACAACTCCGGAGCTAAAGAACTTTTATGCATACGTATACTGGGAGGCACAAGCCGTCAGTATGCAAACATCGGTGACGTTATTGTCTGCGCTGTAAAGGATGCAGCACCCGGTGGAGTTGTAAAAAAGAGTGATGTAGTCAGAGCCGTTGTTGTAAGAACGAAGCATGGTGCCAGAAGAGCAGACGGCAGCTATGTAAAGTTTGACCAGAATGCAGCAGTAATTATCAAGGATGATTTACAACCGGTTGGAACCCGTATCTTCGGACCTGTAGCAAGAGAACTGAGAGATAAGGGATTCATGAAGATAGTGTCCCTGGCACCGGAAGTATTATAGGAGGTGTACGAGATGCGAATTAAGAAAGATGACACAGTAATAGTACTTGCCGGAAAAGACAAAGGTAAGACCGGAAAAGTATTAAAGGCTATGCCTAAGCAGGGCAGAGTTATAGTAGAAGGTGTTAATATCCAGACTAAGCACCAGAAGCAGACTCCGAAGGAAGCTGCAGAAATCAAGCATCAGGAAGGTCCTATCGACGTTTCGAATGTTATGTACTATGACACAAAGGCAAAAGCACCGACAAGAATCGGTTACAAAGTAGAAGACGGCAAAAAGGTCAGAGTAGCCAAGAAGACCGGTGCCGTAATAGACTAGGAAAGGAGGAGACGGTTTTGGCAAGAATAAGAGAAACTTACAAGAATGACGTGTTTCCTGCACTGATGGAAAAGTTCCAGTACAAAAATGTTATGCAGGTGCCTAAGCTCGAAAAAGTCACAATCAATATGGGACTTGGCGAAGCAAAGGAAAACGCTAAGATACTCGAAAGCGCAGTTGAAGAAATCGGTCTGATTGCAGGACAGAGACCGGTAATCACAAGAGCAAGAAAATCAATCGCAAACTTTAAAGTAAGACAGGGAATGCCGGTAGGCGCCAAGGTTACTTTAAGAGGCGACAATATGTACGAGTTCATTGACAAGCTGTTCAATATCGCTCTTCCGAGAGTAAGAGACTTCAAGGGAGTCAGCAAGAACTCCTTTGACGGCAGAGGAAACTACTCGATGGGTATCAAGGAACAGCTCATCTTCCCTGAAATCAACTATGATAAGGTTGATACCATCAAGGGTATGAATATCGTATTCACAACAACGGCTAAAACTGACGAAGAAGCTGCAGCGCTGCTCGCAGGACTTGGTCTGCCGTTCGAAAAATAAGAAATTATAATTTACAGAAGTGTCCGGGCCGGCAGATTCAACGGAGTCTGCTGTGCGGCACAGACACTCGGAATTATAAAGGAGGAAGAAATGGCAAAAACTTCATTGAAAGTGAAGCAGCAGAGAAAACCTAAGTTTTCTACACGTGCATATACAAGATGCAGATTATGCGGAAGACCTCATTCAGTACTGAAAAAGTACGGAATCTGCCGTATCTGCTTCAGAGAGCTTGCTTACAAGGGTGAAATTCCGGGCGTAAGAAAAGCTTCATGGTAAAAGATACCACTGCATGTGATATATAAATCAAGTTAAAACTACTATCCGTCAAGCGGGACTGCATCCATGTCAGAGCTTCGGATGCAAGCCGAACTAGCGGAGGAAGGAGAACAGAACAAAATGACAATGACAGATCCAATTGCAGATATGCTGACAAGAATCAGAAATGCAAACACTGCAGGTCATAAGACAGTTTCTATTCCGGCATCAAAGATGAAGAAATCAATCGCCGGAATTCTTAAAGAAGAGGGATACATCGAAGATTTCAAAGTAGAAGATGACAACAAGCAGGGCATCATCACAGTTACTATGAAATATGGTCCTGATAAAGAAAGAGTAATAAGCGGAATCAGAAAGATTTCAAAGCCGGGCCTTAAATCATATGCTAAGGCTAATGAAATTCCTAGAGTACTGGGCGGACTGGGAATCGCTATCATCTCCACATCAAAAGGAGTAATCAGCGATAAAGAAGCAAGAAAGCTCGGTATCGGCGGCGAAGTAATTTGTTATGTATGGTAGGAGGAAATAAAAATGTCAAGAATAGGTAAGAAACCGATTACTCTTCCTGCCGGCGTTGAGGTCAAGGTTGCAGACAAAAATGTCGTAACAGTAAAAGGACCTAAAGGCGAATTGCAGGAACAGTTCAGCAGCTTATTGAACATAGAAGTAAAAGACAACGAGATAACAGTAACAAGAGATGGCGACGATGCAGAAAAAAGAGCACTGCATGGTCTGACAAGATCTCTCATAAACAATATGGTAGTTGGTGTTACTGAAGGATACGAAAAGAAGCTTCAGCTGGTAGGCGTTGGTTACAAGGCGGAGAAGAAAGGCAGCAAGCTTGTTATGAACCTCGGATATTCACATCCGGTAGAGATGGAAGATCCGGAGGGAATAACAACAGAAACTCCTGACGCTACAACAGTTGTTGTTAAGGGCATAGATAAAGCATTGGTTGGAAACTATGCTGCGAATATCAGAAACTGGAGAATACCTGAACCTTACAAAGCTAAGGGTATCAGATACGAAGGCGAAGTTATCCGCAGAAAAGAAGGCAAGACCGGGGCATAAAGAAAGGAGTAAAATAAAATGGCTAAAGAAAGCAGAAATGATAAGCGTGTTGCCAGACACCAGAGAATCAGAAAAAACGTTTATGGAACTCCTGAGAAGCCTAGACTTTGCGTTTTCAGAAGTAGTAAGAATATTTCCGTTCAGGTTATCGACGATGTAAACGGAGTTACACTTGCTTCAGCTTCGACTGTTGACAAGGAATTAAAGTCACAGATCGCATACGGCGGCAATAAAGAGGCTGCTAAGGCAGTGGGAGAAGCTATCGCTAAGAGAGCACTTGCAAAGGGTATTGAAACAGTAACCTTTGACAGAGGCGGATTCCTTTATCACGGAAGAGTTAAGGAACTTGCTGATGGCGCTCGTGAAGCAGGTTTGAAATTCTAACAGGAGGTAAGTTGAATGCGTAATACTATAGATGTATCAAAGCTTGACTTAAACGAAACTATTGTAAGCATCAGACGTGTTGCCAAGACCGTTAAGGGCGGAAGAAACATGAGATTCAGCGTTACAGTAGTTGTCGGCGACGGAGACGGACACGTAGGTGTCGGCCTCGGTAAAGCTCAGGAAATTCCTGAAGCAGTAAGAAAAGCTACAGAAGATGCGAAGAAAAATATAATTTCTGTTCCTACACTGGGAACAACAATCCCTCACAGAAACCTGGGAATATTCGGCGCAGGAAAAGTTCTGCTCATGCCGGCTGCACCAGGTACCGGAGTTATCGCCGGTTCATCAGTTCGTACAGTACTCGAGGCTGCAGGTATCAAAGATATCAGAGCAAAGTCCATTGGTTCGAACAATACAGGCAACATGGCATATGCGACCATCGAAGGTCTCAGGAACCTTACAACTATCGAAGAAGTTGCAAGAAAAAGAGGGAAAACAAAGGAAGAAATCTTAGGCTAAGGAGGAAGATACAATGGCAAAGATGATAAAAGTCACATTGACAAAAAGTGTTATTGGCGCTTCCCCGAAACAGAAAAAGGTTGTAGAAGCGTTAGGACTCAAGAAGATGCACCAGTCAGTAGAACTTGTTGATTCTCCAGTAACAAGAGGAGCAGTAAACAAGGTACCGCATCTTTTGACTGTAGAAGAACTATAGGATAGGAGGTGCGGAAACAATGAAAATTCATGAATTAAGAGCAGTTCCGGGTGCAGCAAAGGCTCCTAAGAGAAAGGGACGCGGTACAGGTACAGGACAGGGAACCACTGCCGGCAGAGGTATGAACGGACAGAAGTCAAGAAGCGGCGGCGGAGTAAGACCTGGATTTGAAGGCGGACAGATGCCTCTTTACAGAAGAATTCCAAAGAGAGGATTCACTAATATCTGGGGAACAGAGTATACTGTTCTCAATGTTGACGATCTTAACAGATTCGAAGCAGGCACAGTGGTAACTCCTGAGCTGCTTAAAGAAGTCGGCGCTGTAAAGCAGGTCAAGGACGGCATCAAAATCTTAGGTGACGGAACTCTTGAAAAGAATATCACAGTTAAAGCTCATAAATTCAGCAAGACTGCAGTAGAGAAAATTGAAGCTGCCGGAGGAAAGGCAGAGGTGATCTAATGGAGATGCTCAGAACAGTTGCAAAAGCTTGGAATATTCCTGATATCAGGAAAAAGTTGATTTTTACTCTCGCAATGCTCCTGATTTTCAGAATCGGTTCGCAGATTCCGGTACCAGGAATCGATCGTGAGATTCTGGCACAGACATTTGACAGCGAGACAGGACTTTTTGCTCTGTTCAATCTGTTCTCCGGAGGTGCGTTCAGTAACTTTACTATATTCGCACTGAGTATCACCCCATATATCACAGCATCAATCATACTTCAGCTTCTTACTATTGCCGTGCCTTCACTTGAGAGGCTGGCAAGAGAGGGCACTGAAGGAAGAAAGAAAATCGCACAGTATACGAGATATCTTACTGTAATACTTGCGATTATTCAGGCGATAGGCGTTTCGATCGGTCTCTTCCGACAGGCGCTTATCAGCACATCTTTCTTTGATGTAGCTGTAATAGTACTTGTGCTTACTGCAGGAACAGCGTTCTTGATGTGGCTGGGTGAGCAGATAAACGAATATGGTATCGGCAATGGCATTTCGCTTATAATCTTCGCAGGTATAATATCCAGACTGCCTTCAGCAGTACAGGAAATCTGGACGAAGATTCAGGACGGCGGCATGAGCATAGTTACGCTGATTTTATTCCTTATCTTCTGTGTACTCGTAATAGTGGGTATTATAGAGATTCAGCAGGGTCAGAGAAGAATCCCTGTTCAGTATGCAAAGAGAGTTGTGGGAAGGAAAATGTATGGCGGTCAGAATACACATATTCCGCTCAAAGTGAATCAGGCAGGCGTTATCCCTGTAATTTTCGCTATGTCATTTCTGCAGTTCCCGCTGACTATTACATACTTTATGGACAGCAGCAGCAGCGCAGCAGCATGGATAGAAAAATGGCTTTCGCCGACAGGAACGCCGGGTGTATGGGTATATGCAGCATTCAATGTCGTATTGATAATATTCTTCACCTACTTCTATACGTCAGTAACTTTCAATCCTGTGGAGGTTGCACAGAATATGAAGGCAAACGGAGGATTTATCCCGGGAATCAGGCCGGGAAGAGCTACGATTGAATACTTAAACAGAGTAATGACAAGAATCACATTTGTAGGAGCACTGTTCCTCGCAGCAGTTGCTATACTGCCGACAATCGTGAGCCAGCTCGGAGGTCTCAACTTCCACTTTGGCGGAACATCACTGCTGATTGCGGTAGGTGTGGCACTCGATACTATGAAGCAGCTGGAACAGCAGATGGTAATGCGAAACTATCAGGGCTTCCTTAAATAAAAGTAGGCCGGCTTCGAAAAGTTAAATGCATGAACCTAAAGGAGGTTAAGCTATGAATTTAATATTACTGGGCCCTCCGGGAGCAGGAAAGGGCACTCAGGCTGCAAAGATAATCGAAAAATACAATATCCCGCATATTTCCACCGGCGACATTTTCAGAGCCAACATCAAAGAAGGCACTGAGCTGGGCAAGAAGGCACAGGAATATATGAACAAGGGAGAACTGGTTCCTGATGAACTGGTTGTGGAAATAGCAACAGACAGACTTAAGGCTGATGACTGCAAAGACGGATTCCTTCTTGATGGTTTCCCAAGAACAGTATTTCAGGCTGAAAAGCTGGATGAATTCCTCGCAGCTCAGGGAAAGAAAATTGACCACGTTCTCGATATCGATGTAGATAAAGAAGAACTGATGATAAGACTTACAGGCAGAAGAGTCTGCAAGACATGCGGTGCATCTTACCATATCGTGAATATACCGCCTAAAGTTGAAGGTATCTGCGATGTGTGCGGAGCAGCCCTGGTTCAGAGAGCTGATGACAATGCAGAAACAGCAGCTAACAGAATCGAAGTGTACAATAAAGAGACAAAGCCGCTTATCGATTATTATGAGAAAGCCGGCAACATTGCTCACCTCGACGGAACAATAGGACTTGAAAATGTATTCAATGCCATTGCAGAAGTTGTAGGTGAATAGGTATGATAATTATTAAATCAGACCAGGAAGTAGATTTAATGAGAGAATCGGGCAAGGTGACAGGGTTTATCCTCAAAGAGCTTGAGAACTTCATCAGGCCCGGTATATCTACCGCCGATATAGACAAATTCGTTGAAGACACCATAAGAAAAAACGGGATGATACCGACATTCAAAGGTTACTGCGGATTCCCGGCAAGCGCATGCGTATCAATCAATGAAGAAGTTGTCCACGGTATTCCTGATAAAAAGAGAATCCTTAAAGAAGGAGATATAGTCAGCGTGGATGTCGGATCCACATACAAAGGTTATGTAAGCGATGCCGCAAGAACATATCCTGTCGGACAGGTAAGCGAAATTGCGCAGAAGCTTATGGATGCGACCAGAGACAGCTTCTTTGCAGGAATAGAATTCTGCAGAGTCGGATACAGACTGTCGGATATATCGCACGCTGTGCAGGTTAAAGCTGAGAGCGAAGGTTTTTCAGTCATAAGAGATTTTGTCGGACACGGAGTCGGACAGGAAATGCACGAAGAACCGCAGATTCCGAATTACGGTAAAGCCGGAAGAGGTCCGAGACTCGCAAAGGGAATGGTATTCGCCATTGAACCTATGATCTGCGAGGGAGGATATGATGTCAGAACTCTTTCCAATGACTGGACTGTAGTTACTTTAGACGGAAAATTATCAGCTCATTATGAAAATACTGTGGTTATAACTGACGGTGAGCCTGAGCTTCTTACTCTGGCTGACTAAAAGCGAGGTGTTTAAAATTGGCAAAGAAAGATGTCATAGAAGCGGAAGGTAAAGTAATCGAGGCACAGCCTAACGCAATGTTCGTGGTAGAACTCGAGACCGGACACAAAGTGCTTGCACATGTTTCCGGAAAAATAAGAACAAATTACATAAGAATTATCCCCGGGGATAAGGTAAAAGTAGAATTATCACCGTATGATCTTACAAGAGGCAGGATCACATGGAGAGGCAAGGCATAAAAGCGAATGCTTTATTCGCTGCAGGGCCTCAGAATTCAGGCAGATCATAAAGGAGGATTAAAATGAAAGTAAGAGCTTCCGTTAAGCCTATCTGCGAAAAGTGCAAGGTAATCAAGAGAAAAGGAAAAGTTATGATTATCTGCGAGAATCCTAAGCACAAGCAGAGACAGGGCTAAGGTTGAAAATATTTTCACACGTATGAATCGGCGGGCGGCATTATCATGAGATGTCTGCCGGTGAATTATTCAAGGTTATATTGCTGATGTAAAATCATGCTGAAGGTCTCAAGGCAAAAGGCACTTGCTGTTCGTTATGCCGGCAGGTACAGAGACAGCAGCAGGATTTGCATGATGCATATAAATCGATATAACAACAAAGAACATCCCGTTTATATTACGGCCCACCAGTATTGGTAATGGCGTGGATACGTGACGGAAGATGGGAACAGGAGGAAAATATGGCTCGTATAGCCGGTGTAGACTTACCAAACGAAAAAAGAATCGAAGCAGGTCTCACTTATATCTACGGAATAGGTTGGGCAACTTCAAGAAAAATTTTAGAGAAGACCGGAATCAACCCTGACACAAGAGTCAAGGATCTGACAGAAGAAGAAGCCGGTAAAATCAGAAAAGTCATCGAATCAGATTACATGGTAGAAGGTGATCTGAGAAGAGATGTCAACATGAACATCAAGAGATTGATGGAAATCGGATGCTACAGAGGAATCAGACACAGAAGAGGTCTCCCTGTAAGAGGACAGAAGACAAAGACTAATGCAAGAACAAGAAAAGGTCCTAAAAAGACTGTAGGTAGAAAGAAGAAGTAAAGGAGGTAGAACGATATGGCTAAAGCTGTGAAGAAGGCAGTTAGAAAAAAGAGAAAAGAACGTAAAAATGTTGAAAAAGGCCAGGCTCATATTCAGGCTACCTTTAACAATACATTAGTGACCCTGACAGATATGGCTGGAAATGCCCTTTCATGGTCAAGCGCAGGCTCCCTGGGCTTTAAAGGATCAAGAAAATCGACTCCGTTCGCTGCACAGTCAGCTGCTGAAGAAGCAGCAAAGGGTGCAATGGAGCACGGTCTGAAGACAGTTGAAGTTTATGTAAAGGGTCCGGGATCCGGCAGAGAAGCTGCAATCAGAGCACTTCAGACTGCAGGTCTTGAAATCACAATGATCAAGGATATCACACCGATACCGCACAACGGATGCAGACCGCCTAAGCGCAGAAGAGTCTAATTGAAGGGAGGAAACTAATATGTCAGTAAACAGAGATCCTATTTTGAAGAGATGCAGATCCCTTCAGATCGATCCTAGCCACTTAGGTATTTTCAAAGAATCAAAGAGAGCTCCTCAGAGAAGCATGAAAAAGATGAGCGAATATGGTTTGCAGCTTCGTGAGAAGCAGAGAGCAAAGTTCATCTACGGAGTTCAGGAAAAACAGTTCCGCAACACATTCAAGAAAGCAGCAAAGAAAAAGGGTATCACTGGTGAAAACCTTTTGATTATGCTTGAAAAGAGATTAGACAACGTAGTGTACAGAATGGGACTTTCGACAACAAGAAGAGAAGCAAGACAGCTGGTTGTACACGGTCATTACCTCGTAAACGGCAAAAAGGTAAACATTCCTTCATACCAGGTAAAGCCGGGTGATGTTATCAAGGTTAAGGAAAAGAGCGTAAGCTCCCCTAAATTCCAGGAGATTAAAGACATGACTGTAGGTCTCCCTGAGTGGATGACTGTTGACAGAGAAAAGCTCGAAGGAAAAGTGCTGGCTGATCCTACAAGAGAGCAGATAGATACACCGATCGCTGAACACTTAATCGTCGAATTGTATTCCAAATAATCCATTTACTGCACGTTACAGTTTTGGAATGAAAAGGAGGGTTTTGAGTGATAGAAATCGAAAAACCGACAATCGAATGTATTTTTTCAGACGAAGATGTCAATTACGGAAAATTCATTGTAGAACCTCTTGAAAGAGGATACGGTACAACCCTTGGAAACAGTCTGAGAAGAATACTTCTCAGCTCACTTCCGGGTGTTGCTGTCACATCTGTAAAGATAGACGGTATCCTTCATGAATTTTCTACAATCCCGGGTGTAAAGGAAGATGTTACAGAAATCATCCTGAACCTGAAGAAGCTTGCTATAAAGCTCAACGGAGAGAATACAAAGAGAGTACTTATCAATTCAATAGGTCCTAAGGAAGTGACAGCTGCAGATATTCTGGGCGACTCCGATGTGGAAATCTTCAATCCGGATCTCCACATCGCAACGCTTGAGGAAAATGCGACGCTGATTATGGAGATTAATCTTGCAAGGGGCAGAGGATATGTTCCTGCAGATATGAACAAGGATGAAAACACACCGATTTCAGTTATACCGACTGACTCGATATATACGCCTGTAAGAAAAGTCAACTTTACAGTGCAGAATACGCGAGTAGGACAGGTGACTGACTACGACAAGCTTATCCTTGAAATCTGGACCGACGGATCGATAACTCCGAGTGAAGGGGTATCAATAGGCGCTAAAATCATGCAGGAGCATCTTAACCTGTTTGTTGAGCTTACAGATACTACCGAAAACATGGAAATCATGGTTGAAAAAGAAGAAAACCAGAAAGAGAAGGCACTCGAAATGACTATCGAGGAACTTGAACTTTCGGTTCGTTCATTCAACTGCCTCAAGAGAGCCGCAATCAATACGGTTGAGGAGCTGACTCACAAGAGTGAGGAAGACATGATGAAGGTCAGAAACCTGGGTAAAAAGTCATTGGATGAAGTTAAGCACAAGCTTGAAGAGTTAGATTTAAGTCTCAGGCAGAGTGACGAATAGCAACAGGAGAAGTCCTGCGCAGTACAGAGTATATTCCGGTAAATCAGAATGTACCCGGATGCGGCAGGGCGCACCTTTTGCGGACATTCCGGAGATATCGCAGGAGATATTTCCTACTTACTTAAATAATCATAGGAGGATGCAGGTATGCCAGGATACAGAAAATTAGGCAGATCTTCAGCTCATAGAAAAGCAATGCTGAGAAATCTGGTTACAGATCTTTTCAGAGAAGGCAGAATAACAACTACTGACACTAGAGCTAAGGAAGCCAGAAGACAGGCAGAAAAGATGATAACACTTGCAAAGCGCGGAGATCTTCACGCAAGAAGACAGGTGCTTGCATATGTATATGATGAATCTGTTGTAACTAAATTATTCGAAGAAATCGCGCCTAAGTACGAAGACAGACAGGGCGGATACACAAGAATTCTCAAGCTGGGACCAAGGAGAGGCGACGCTGCTGAGGTTGTTTTCCTTGAACTGGTATAATTACTGTCAGAGATAGTATAAAATCGCCGGCCGCCGGTCGGCCGGCAGAAAAAACAATATAGAGGATAGAGGTGCGGGTTTTATCAGTACGCGGCAGGCAGACAGGCATAGGGAGCCGGAGTGATGCGCTGCGGAAAGGAAAACTCGCCGAAGGATTTTCGTTACCCTGACGGAATCCTGGGACGACGCAGAATATGCGGCGTACTGTCACACAGGTGGAGCGCTATCCGTGGGAATTCCCGAAAGAATTTTACAAACCATGGACAATGCGCTGCACGCTGTTCATGGTTTTTTCTTGCAGATTTTCAAAAATTATTTGCATAAAATCAAATCACATTAAAATTTATTTGGAGGAGAAAATGGAGAGTATCAGAAGCAGAGTGACTCGCATAATTATGCTGGCTGCAGTGTTCATAATGGGATGTCCGTTATTTGCACTCGCAGAGGATGCAGCAGAAGAGCCGGCTTTGTATGCTACATGGTGGGCAGTAGTGCCGCCTGTTGCAGCGATCGTATTAGCACTTATCACTAAGGAAGTATACAGCTCACTGTTCATAGGCGTCGTAATCGGCGGCGTGCTTTATGCAGGAAGCTTTGAGGGAACACTTACGCATGTAATCAGCGACGGAATTGTAGCATCACTGGCTGATTCATACAACGTAGGTATACTGGTGTTCCTGGTTATTCTGGGAGTTATTGTGGCACTGCTCAACAAATCAGGCGGATCAAAGGCCTTCGGAGTATGGGCAAGCAGTCACATCAAGACACAGGCAGGCGCGCAGTTTGCAACTATCGTGCTGGGTATACTGATATTCGTTGATGACTATTTCAACTGCCTTACAGTAGGAAGCGTAATGTCACCGCTGGCAGAGGAAAAGGGCGTACCGAGAACAAAGCTCGCTTACCTCATTGACGCAACAGCAGCACCGGTATGCATCATAGCACCGATATCTTCATGGGCGGCAGCAGTAACAGGCTTTGTAAAGGGCGAGAACGGATTCACTCTTTTCATTCAGGCGATACCGTTTAACTTCTATGCACTGCTGACTATCGCAATGATGTTCCTGATAGTAGGAATGAAGTTCGACTACGGCAAGATGAGAGAATATGCGGACAAGATTCAGGAATCAAAAGCAGAAGAAACTGCAGAGCTTACGGCAGTAAAGGCTTCACACAGAAGAGACGGCAAGGTTATAGATCTTATAATCCCGATTGTCATTCTTATTATCGCATGCGTTATCGGTATGATATATACAGGCGGATTCTTCAGCGGCACAGGATTCATCAAGTCATTCTCAGGATGCGACGCATCTGTGGGACTTTCACTGGGAAGCACCGTTGCTCTGATAATTATTGTAATTATATACATGGCAAGAGGAGTTCTCGGCTTCAAGGAATGTATGGACTGTGTACCTGAAGGCTTCAAGGCAATGGTAGCGCCTATACTGATACTCACACTGGCATGGACACTCAAGGCAATGACTGACAGCCTTGGTCTGGCAGCTTTCGTATCAGCAGCAACAGAATCAGTTGCAGGATCACTCATGAGTCTGCTGCCGGCAATAATATTTGCAATCGGATGCGGACTGTCATTTGCTTCCGGTACATCATGGGGTACGTTTGGCATACTGATTCCTATCGTAGTAGAGGTATTCCAGGGAAGCGACGAAAAGCTCATGATTATATCAATCGCAGCCTGCATGGCCGGAGCTGTATGCGGAGACCACTGCTCGCCGATTTCGGATACGACTATCATGTCCAGTGCCGGAGCAAGATGTAATCACGTTGCTCACGTAACGACGCAGCTGCCTTATGCGATAACCGTTGCGGCAATATCGTTTGTGACATACATAATCGCAGGATTTACAAGAAGCGCATGGATTTCACTCCCTGCAGGCGTGATTATACTTATCGCAGTTCTCGTATTCATCAAGAAGACGCAGAAGCCTCTGCCGGGTAAAGACACCGAGGCCGCCGAGGC
>CAVECM010000016.1:0-40775 GCA_963614095.1 Bacteroidaceae bacterium | reverse complement strand
ATCTGCGGGGTTTCATTAATTTGTCGATTGAAAATCGACATCAGGTATCCCGCCTCCGGCTTTCATTTAGTTATCACCGCTTTGATGAGCTGCGGCTTTTCTGTTTTTTCATTTCTGAGTTTAACAGAATTTCCGACTTCTTCCAATGCCGACTCGATTTTTTTCACATCATTTCCATATACAGTACATATGGCATCACCTTTTCTTACATGATCACCTGTTTTCCGGTGCATGTAAATACCCGCCGCAAGATCTATTTTATCTTCTTTTGTCGCTCTGCCTGCACCTGTATGCTGAGACGCAAGACCGATACCCATCGTATCAATATCCGAAATATACCCATCATGCGGTGCCCGGAAATCCTCGCTGAATTCCGCAGCCGGCAGAAGAAATCCGTCTTCGGTGATATCCGGATTTCCGCCCTGTGCAGCGACGAACTCCCTGAATTTTTTCAGTGCACTGCCGTTTCTGACGGCCTCTGCAGCTTTACGTTCACCTTCAGAAACCGACTCAGCCTTCTTTCCCAGATATATCATCACGCCCGCCAGCTTTATCGAAAGCTCCGTAATATCCTCCGGGCCCTCGTTTCTGAGCACCTGTACCGCCTCTCTGACCTCAAGCGCATTGCCGACAGCACGTCCGAGCGGCTGATTCATATCCGTTATCACAGCTGCTGTTTTCTTGCCCGCCGCCGTGCCGATTTTTACCATCAGCTCCGCCAGCCGCCGCGCATCCTCTTCCGTCTTCATAAACGCGCCGCTGCCGCACTTTACATCAAGAACTATAGCGTCCGATCCGGCTGCGAGCTTCTTGCTCATTATGCTGGAGGTTATCAGGCTCAGATTATCCACAGTTCCCGTGACATCCCTGAGCGCATATATTTTTTTATCTGCCGGCGCTATCCGTCCGGTCTGTCCGGTCAGTGCTATCCCTATATCTTCCACCTGTCTTACAAAATCATCATATGTCATTGCTGTACGGAATCCCGGTATTGATTCGAGTTTATCAATCGTGCCGCCCGTAAAGCCGAGACCTCGCCCGCTCATCTTTGCCACAGGCACTCCGCATGCGGCCGCAGCAGGCCCGACTATGAGAGTTGTCTTATCGCCGACGCCGCCCGTACTGTGTTTATCGACCTTGACACCGCTTATCGCGCTGAGATTCATAACTTCACCGGAATCTCTCATCGCCTGTGTCAGCATCACAGTCTCTTTATCATTCATCCCGCTGAAATACACCGCCATAAGAAATGCGGACATCTGGTAGTCCGGAATGCTTCCGTCTGTGCAGCCCGTCACCATATATCTGATTTCTGCTTCACTCAGCTCGCGGCCGTCTCGCTTTTTTACAATTATATCT
This sequence comes from Bacteroidaceae bacterium, assembly GCA_963614095.1. Taxonomy (GTDB): domain Bacteria; phylum Bacillota; class Clostridia; order Peptostreptococcales; family Anaerovoracaceae; genus Lentihominibacter. The sequence goes on along the minus strand of CAVECM010000016.1, from coordinate 39,416 downwards.
ACAGTATTCATCCGGAATCCCTCCTTCGTTAAAATACCTGCAGCTTACTTCTTCTGCAGTCTCATGCAGAAACGACAATCCGCAATATTTCAGCCTCTTCAGCTGTCTGCAGTTCTCTATTCCTGCGGTTTTATGAGAAGCGGCATGCAGTTGAGGCGGTCAAGTGAAACCAGCCTGTAATCCACACCGTGAAACTCACCCTCTATTGCCGACCTGAATCCATCCTCACCGTGGACATGGCCGTATATCACGCGCTTTACACCATAATCCTCGAAAATCTGCTGAAATCCCGAAAAAGCATTAAGCTTCGAGACCGGCGGATAATGCATGGCAGCCAGCAGCTCCGGCTTCTCTCCGTTTTCTGCAGCCATATTCACCGCTTTGTCGAGCGATGCCCGCAGGCGGAGCAGCTCGCGCTTATATACCTTTTCGTCTGCCTCTTTGTAATCGTCATTGTCCGGAGTGAGCCAGCCTCTGGTTCCGCATATGTAAAGCCCCTCCGCACGGCAGCAGTCGTTCTGCAGAAATGTTATCGTTTCATACATTCTGTTGAGCTTTGTTATACCGCTCCACCACAAATCGTGATTGCCTTTGATGATAATCTTGTGCCCGGGCAGAGCTTCAACCCAGTCCAGGTCATATTGTGCCGATGCCAGCTTCAGCCCCCACGAAATATCGCCGGGCAGTATTACCGTATCTTCCTCTGATATGGTGTCATACCAGTTTTTTCTGAGTCTTGCGGCATGATTGTACCATCTCGGCCCGTAAATATCCATCGGCTTTTCAACCTCAGGATCGAACGAAAGGTGCAGATCCGCTATCGCATATATGCTCATTTACATCCATCCTTTATATCTGTATCGTACCGCGCATTTATCCCGTTTCCCGGATACTTCGCGCATCAGTTCTGCGGACCGGTATTTTCGCATTGATCCCGCAGTCAGAGATTATTCAAAAAATCCTGTTATGTTTCTTCCATCGTATATGTCGATACGCGGCCCTGCCGCACCTGCGGCAGTACCTGCGGCTTCACCGCCGCTGACAGCATCTGCTCCGGCAGCGGTTCCGGTTTCTCCTATGGACGCCACATCCTTGAGCGCGCGCTGTATTCCCCTTGTTCTCACGCCGACAAGCTTCTCGAGATCCTTCTGAGCCTGCTCCATCCTGTTCTGAGTTTTTACGAGCACCTCCCCGAACTTATCGAACTCGGTCCTTACCTTTGCCAGTGTATCCCATACCTCTCCGGACTGCCTCTGCAGCGCCAGAGATCTGAATCCCATCTGGAAGCTGTTGAGCATCGCTGCCATAGTTGTCGGCCCCGCTATGTTCACACGGTAATCCCGCTGCAGAGTTTCAACAAGGTCAAGCCTGAGCACCTCTGCATAAAGCCCCTCAAACGGCAGAAACATTATTGCAAACTCTGTGGTATAAGGCGGGCTTATGTATTTGACTTTAATATCCTTCGCTGCCTTCAGAACCGCGCTTTTCAATCCGTCTGAAACAGTTTTTATCAGCTGCCTGTCGCCGGTGTCATATGCATCGAGAAGTTTCGTATACGCATCCGCCGGGAATTTCGAGTCTATCGGCAGGTAAACAGGCCGCTCGCCTTCCCCCGGGAATTTCACCGCAAACTCCACCCGTTCGCTGCCGCCCTTTACAGCAACATTTTCGTCATACTGCTCCGGAGAAAGAATCTGTGAAAGTATTGCCCCGAGCTGTATCTCGCCCAGTATGCCGCGCGTCTTCACATTGGAAAGAACCTTCTTCAGATCACCGACGCCGGCCGCCAGCGTCTGCATCTGCCCCAGTCCGCGGCTGACCTGCTCGAGCCTTTCGCTGACCTGTCTGAATGATCTGCCTATCCTGTCTTCAAGTGTTTTCTGGAGCTTTTCGTCGACTGTGTTTCTCATCTCGGAAAGCTGCCGGTTGTTTTCTTCTGTCATTGCGGCGATTTTGTTTTCCATCGCGGTTCTGATGTTTTCGAGGCGCTGCTCTATGCTCATCGAGGTATTGATGAGCTGCCTGTTGAGTTCCGTCAGTCTTTGACTCTGATTATCCGCGCTCTCACGCTGATTCTGCGCAATCATCTCACCGAGCCTCTTCACGCTTGCCTGGACGTTTTCGCCGGTTTCCTGTCTCGAACGACGCATTTCCTCGCGTATTTCCCGCCTGAGCTGAGCTTCCTGCCCGATGCCGCCTCCACGCGATACTTTTATTATCAGTATTATAACCAGAATCGCCAGTATTGTCACTGCGATAAAAAGTCCTGTCAGAACAATATTGAGATTTTCCATGTCATTCCCCTTCTGCATATGCCGCTGCAGAGCCGGCCGGATTATTATCTGCGTCTGTACTTCCGGTCTGCACCGCCTGCGCATTCCGCCTGCATATATCTTTTATCACCTCACCGGCGATCATCAGCCCGGCCGCGGACGGCACAAATGACACACTCCCCGGTGTCGGCCCCATGCCGTGCTTCACCGGAGGCTCCTCGGAGTACAGTACCTTCACGCCCTTGATTCCTCTTGATTTCAGTTCCCTGCGCATCACCTTTGCCAGCGGGCATACTTTCGTTTTTTCTATCACGGAGATACGAAAGCCCGACGGATCCAGCTTGTTCCCCGTACCCATGGATGAAATAACCGGAGCCCCCTCGCGATATGATTTCTCAATAATCGCAAGCTTTCCGGCAACATTATCTATGGCATCCACGACATAGTCGTACTCGCTGAAGTCAAAATCACCTGCTGTCTCCGGCAGGAAAAAACACCTGACCGCTTCAACTGTGCAGTCAGGATTTATATCAGCGATACGCTCCGCCATCACCTCGGCCTTCAGCCTTCCGACCGTGCTGTGCAGCGCCGGGAGCTGCCTGTTGATATTGGTGATGTCAATCGTGTCTTTATCCACAAGAGTAATCCGTCCTATGCCGGCTCTGGCAAGACCCTCTGCGACATAGCTGCCTACTCCGCCTATTCCGAAAACAATGACTGATGCCGCCTCCAGCGCCGCAACGCCTTCTTCTCCCAGCAGCATAGCTGTCCTTGCAAACTGTTCTTTCATTATCTCTTCCTCTCTTGCCGTATTCATGCAAATCTGCACATCGTATGAATAACGTGCGGCCTTGCACAGCCCCCGCGCATTCGGAATTCTGCATCCCGTCAGCATGCAGAATCCTACAGCTTCAGTGCTCTGCGGGAAACAGCAGTTATTTTCTGATGCTGTTTATTGTTCTGTATACCACATCACTTGAAAAGCCCCGCGACATAAGCCTTCTGCCGATTTTCGCCTGAAGCCTCCGCATACCATCGTAATCCAGTGAGTCAATATCCACTCCTGAAATCATACCGTGTGCGATTTTTTCCGCCTCATCATACTGATCCGGTACATATTCGAGCTCTTCAAAGGCCCTGCTGATAATATCAGACGATACACCCTTTTCTGCGAGCTCTCTTTTGATTCTCGATATCCCGCGGCCTTTCTCGAATCCGTATTCAAAATACAGCCTGCTGTACTCCAGGTCATTGATATAACGGCATTCCTCAAGTTCATCGACAGCCGCTCTGATTTCGTCCTCATCGAATCCCTTCCGCTTCAGATACTGCGCCACCTGCTGCTTTGTGCGGGCCTTTACGCTCAGATATCTGACTGCGCTTTCTCTAACATCTGCCATAGCTGTCTCCTGCTGACACCACTGTGCATCTGTCGCCGAGCAGTGTCTGAAGCTCGCATACAGCCTTCATTCCTGTGCAGTGAAGCGGCATTACACATCCTGCATCCTCAGCCGCCACACGCTCTGTGACTTTTTTTATTATATCGTCCGGTGCACTGTAAAGGTGCATGCCTGCGGCAATAAGTGCAGTCTTTTCGCCCGGAAAAAGCCCCTTGGCTGTATTGACCGCAGCGATAACGCCCGTATGACTGCATCCGGAAAAAATGTAAATTCCCTCGGGCTGCCTTATCACAAGACACTGTTCATGCGACATATCATCCTCGGCAATCTCACCGTCTGCGCCTTTATAATAAAATCTTTCAGCCGGAACAAATCCTTCTTCTTTCACAACCGAACCCGTCACGCATATATCCTCTGTAATCCACACAGGTCCGTCCGTTTTCACCAGCCGGTCCTGCATCGCGGCCATATCTTCCTCCGTCCACCTGATTCCGTCATTCGCGCCGTCCAGCTTCCCGTCCTTCAGAGCATAGGATTCTCTGAAGGCGTTTCTGTGTATGTAAATCTGCGCTTTGTCGTTTATCCTGCAGAATGCCGGGAAACCGCCTGTATGATCGTAATGCCCGTGGCTTACCACTGCCGTATCCACATCCGACAAATCGACATTCATCTTCTCTGCATTGTGAATCACAATGTCTGTGGCTCCCGCATCGAAGAGAATCTTATGCCCCGCTGCCTCTATATATATGGACAGTCCGTGCTCTGCGAGTATGTCAGAACAGTATGTCTTGTTCTCCACAAGTATCTTAATGCTGATATTGTTATCTGCATGTCTGTTTGTATTATTATTCATAGCTGTTTTCCTTTTTTCTTTTATTGACTTTTTTTCGGATTATCCGCTTCCCGCAGTCCGCTCCCGACATCTTCGTTCTGATTGTCATGTTCTTTAAGTGCGCTCCCGGTTTCTGTAATCCGGCCGGCTTCTGCGTTCTGTCCGGTCTCTGCAGGTTTTTCCGTCCTGCTGCCGCTGAGGTTGAGGCCTATGACGCCTGCGATTATCAGCAGCGTGCATATCACGTGATACCACCTGATGCTCTCGCCCAGCACCACGACGCCTGCCACTATCGATATGGCTGTCGATACGTTGCCGAATATCGTGCCCTTTACAGCTTCCAGCTTGCTGAGCATATAGCTTACCAGATATGCCGACACCAGTATGCAGCCTATCCCGAGATATCCGCCTGCCGCGAACACCTGAGGCTTCATCAGTATATGAAAATAATCAGCGAAGCTCTCTCCCGCGATAATATATTTAACCGCCAGGGCTGCGTGAAATACGATAAATCCGAATATCACTATTGACGCTGTTATTTCTGCAGGCGCATAATCGTCTCTCGCATATCTCATCAGCACACTGCTGAGTGCATTCAGCACACTTGAAATAAGCAGCAGCACAGTACCGAGCGGGTTTATTTCTATTCTCGCAGCTCCCATTATTATCATGAACATAAGCGCTGCAACTGTCAGACAGACAAATGCACTTCCCGCCCGTGTCGTTTTTTCGCCGAGAAACAGCGACGCGATTATCTGCACTATTATCGGTGCCGCCGCAAAGATTATCGCGCCTTCAATCGAGGTTGAAAATGCCAGCCCGACCACCTGCACCGCCATGAAGCCGACATAAAAAACCACTGTAAGAAACAGCTTCCATTTCGGTTTGTTTCTGATATTTATCTTAATTACACCCAGCACCATCAGTATTATCACCGCGGCAAAGGCGAATATATATCTGTAGCAGAGAATGCTTAATGCGTCTGTGTATCTCTGGCATATCTTTATCCCCAGAAATGAGAATCCCACGAGTATCGAAAACGAAACCGCCGACGCATATGCTTTTTTTATATCTGTATTTTTCTGCAGCATGAACAATATATTCCTTTCTCAAGCTGAAAATCCGTGAAATCAACATCAGTACGTCCCAGCACCGATGTTCCGTCTAAAATCTCCGCAAGCCCTCTCCCTGTGTATTTGCAGTACGCCTCCTTGCGCACCCACAGAAAAAAGAATCCGTCTCTTCCTGTTTTCTCGATATAGCGCTGTTCTTCATCCGTAAAGTACCTGCTGCTGATTTTTTCGAAGCGTGTGTTTCTTGTCTGCTGTATGTCAAGTCCGAGCGGACCCTCGTCTTCCTCCGAAACAAGGCATCCGAAATATGTGCCGCTGTGGCTCACTGATATATGCAGTCTCCGGCCTGCGGCATGCTCCGCAATGTACGGCTTTCCTTTTTCTGTTCTTTCCACACATTCAGCACAGACGCCGTATTCGCGCAGCGCATCCAGAATCAGCAGGTCGGTCAGCGCACTGCCCCTTGCATCCGGAAAAACATCCTTATAGTTTTCATATAAATACAAATTCATAACCATTCCTGTTCTGCAGGAGCTGAAAAAAAGGCGGACCATGAAATGTCCGCCGCTTTGTTTTCTGTCTTATCCGAGTCTGACTGAAATGTGATAACAATCAGTCCTCTGACTGTGCCATTCTTTCAAGAATCCTCCTGTATCCGTCAGATCCGTATACAAGGCATTTGTTTATCCTGCTTATCGTTGCTGTCGACGCCTTCGTAATGTTCTCGATTTCACTGTATGTCTTGTTCTCAGACAGCAGCTTTGCCACCTGAAGGCGCTGTGCGATAGCATGTATCTCATTGACGGTACATATATCTTCAAAAAATCTGTAACACTCTTCCTCATCCTGAAGCAGCAGTATTGCTTTAAAAAGCTCGTCAATATCTTCTCTTTTGAACCTGGATTCGTATGCCATATCCTGCTCCTTTCACTGCACAAATCTGTAATAATTATATCATCTGCAGCTTTCTCAGTCAATGAATACTTTAGGACTTTAAAGCGCGAATCCGCTGTGCATCTGCCCCTCAGAACAGACTCAGAGCCTTTTCAAGCTGTGCATCGGTATCGCTGTTTTCATCGTTCTGCACCTCATAGTCAGGCTTTACGCCTTTTTTATGTATCTTGTTTCCGTTCGGTGAAAAATACTGCATTATCGTAAGCTTCAGTGCAGATCCGTCCGAAAGCTCTGATGTGGACTGTATAACGCCCTTGCCGTATGATTTTTCTCCAACCAGCTTAAAGCCGTTGTCCTTGAGAGCTGCTGCGAGGATTTCCGACGCACTGGCGCTGTTTTCATTTATCAGCACCACGGTATTCAGATCGGTCTTGCCGTCCTCTGCATCATAATCGCTTCTGTTCTTCTCCTTGTCCTCAACATAGACAACAACGCCTTCATCAAGGAACTGATCTGCCACATCCACGGCCTCGTCCACAAGACCGCCTCCGTTGTCGCGCAGATCGAGAACAAGATTCTCGGCGCCTTTGCCCTCAATAGTACTGAGCGCATCTTCAAAATCATCGCCTGTTGAATCTATAAACGAGGATATGCTGATATAGCCCGTTGCATCATCTATCATTTTGTATTCGACGCTGTGCTGCGTTATCGTCTGGCGCGTCATTGTCACTTCATTTTCCTTGCCGTTTCTTGAATATGTCAGCTTCACCTTGCTGCCTGCAGTGCCGCGTATCGCATTTGCCAGCAGCTCCAGATCGTCATATTCCTTATCATCCGCCTTCAGCAGAATATCGCCTGCCTTGATTCCGGCTTTTTCCGCAGGTGAGTCCTTCTCTACGGATATTACTGTAAAGTTCCCGTCATCGTCCGCTCCGAATGTTATGCCTATGCCTGAGTACTCACCGGTGGCTGAGGCTTTCCAGCTTTTGTACTCGTCAGCAGTCATATAGGCTGAATACGGATCATCCAGTCCGGATACCAGTCCCTTGCAGGCCGCCTCGACAAGTGCATCATCATCCACATCGGAGTAAAAGTTCTCGTTTATCGCTTCATACAGTGTTTCCAGCTTTGCATATCGTTCATATGTCTGACTCATTTCCCGGTAATCACTTTTTGATACCTTGACGTATCCGAGCGCTCCGTTGAATATCGCCGCACATGCGCCTCCTGTCACTGCGCTTCCCGCAAGAAAGGCCGCCACGATGCAGATTACAAATTTTTTCTTATTCATAGCTGTCACATTACCTCCTCGACAACAAACTGTACGCTTTCTCTTCCGTTCCATTCTTTTATATTTATTGTTCCTGTTATATCAACAGGTCCTCCCGAATAAAGCAGCTCTGCTTTTTCCTGTGCTTTCCTGAAAAATATGCAGTCGGCTCTGCCGCCGTTCTCCGATACTGCGGTAAAACCTGCATGTTCAGCTGACTCTCCCATGAATCTGAGCTTAGTGACCTCCACGCCTGTCATTCTGAACACAGGCTTCGGGTTGCCCTGCCCGTATGGCTGCAGCTTCTCAAGACCTCTCGCCAACTCCATTGTCATCTCCTCCGGCATTATAGTTTCATCCCATCCTGTCTTTTTATCGAGCAGGTGCGGATCTTTTTCAAGCATACAGCGGACCTCCGTATCAAGCTCGCTGCGAAGCGTATCGAGATTGCCGCTTTCCATCAGAAAGCCGCATGCGCTTTTGTGCCCTCCGAATCTCTTGAAAAGCTCATCGTGCTTCTTCAGCACGGCAAATATGTCAATGCCTTCGATACTTCTGCCTGTGCCTTTGAGATAACCGTCTCCCGACGGTGTCACTATTATCACCGGACGGTTGAGCGTCTCTTTTATTTTTCCGGCAGCTATTCCCGCAATTCCCTCGTGTATATCCTCCATATCAAGTACGATGAAATTTTCTTCTCCTGTGATTTTTTCCATGCAGCGGTCGAATGCGTCATTCTGCTTATTCTTGCGTTCCCTGTTGAACATTACCAGTTTCTGAACTCTGTCATCGATTTCTCTGTCGTCTGCCGCACGGAAAAGCTCGACTGCCTCTTTTGCATGAGCCATCCTGCCTGCCGCATTGATATGAGGTGCAATGCCGAAAGCGATATTCTCCGATGTGACATTCTTCAGCGAAATCGCTTCCGTCAGTCTTTTTACGGATTTTCGTCTGCCCTCATTGATTCTCATCAGCCCGTATTTGACTATTGTTCTGTTTTCGTCGGTAAGCGAAACTATGTCAGCCACAGTGCCTATCGCCGTCAGGTCGAGAACATCATTTATAACGCTTTTCGGAAGTCCTGTTTTCCTGCATATCGCCTGCACCATTTTAAATGCGATGCCGCATCCTGCCAGCTCGCTGAACGGATACGTGCATTCCTTCTGCTTCGGATTTATGAGTATGCAGTCAGCTTTCACATCCTCGATGCTGTGGTGATCTGTCACAATCACCTTCATTCCCAGCCTTTTGGCATATTCGACTTCTTCATATGATACACTGCCGCAGTCGACAGTCACTATCAGATCGGTGCCGTCGTCCTTTATCTTTGCCACCGCATCCATGTTCAGTCCGTATCCCTCACTGAACCTGGACGGTATATAATATGTGAAGTTGTCCGTCAGCTGACTGAGAACGTGCGACAATATGCAGACAGATGTCACTCCGTCCGCATCGTAGTCCCCGTATATACATATTCTTTTTCCTGAATTTATTTCCGACAACAATAAATCCACTCCCGCCTCCATATTCAGAAGCAGGAATGGATCATATGTTTTCTTAGGTCTGTCAGACAAAAACTCGGAAATATCTGCTTCCGAGGATACTCCTCTTTTTTCAAGTATATCCCTCAGAATCTGTTCCCCTGTTTTCATAATGTTCTTTCCTGTCCGATTCTGTTTTCCTATTTTAAAGCTTTTCTGTTTTTCTGCTTTTCCGCTGCGGAAAATGTATTCCTTTTTTAGAGGATGTAGTCCAGCGGATCCACTCGGGTACCGTCAATTATTACCTCAAAATGACAATGCGGGCCCGTTGAATATCCGGTCGAGCCTATATAAGCTATCGTCTGCCCTCTGGATACCTGCTGCCCCACTCTGACTGCTATACTTGAATTGTGACCGTAAAGAGTCACAACTCCGCCGCCGTGGTCTACCTGTACGCAGTTGCCGTAACCTCCGTACCATCCTGCATAAATAACCCTGCCCGGATTTGCCGCAACAACGCTTGAACCGTATGATGCTCCGATATCAACTCCCGTATGGCCTCTTCCCACTCCGAATATAGGATGAGTTCTCCATCCGAATACAGATGTTATGTTGCTCGTTCCCACGCTCGGCACCGGCCAAGCCATAGAGCCTCCTGTATATGAGGATGTGCTGCTGGAGCTTCCGTTCTGCGCGGCTTTCTTTGCCATCGCATCCGCATCTGCCTTGAGGCTGTTCAGCATCTTCTGAGTTTCGGTGTTTGACGCCGATATCTCAGCCTTCTGCTTTTCAACCTCGGCCTTGCTTGTTTCGAGATTGCTCTTTTCGGTCTCTGCTACCTGCTTGGATTCTTTAAGCTCTGCCTGCAGCTCCTCAACTTCTTTTTTCTTTTTATCTATCTCATCATATGCATCCTGAAGGCCTGCCAGCACCTCCTCATCGCTCGCATATATTTTCTCTACCATATCGAGATTTGTCAGAAATTCTGTGAAGCTTCCGGAATCCAGCAGCACATCGACAAATCCGATGGTGCCGTTTTTGTACATATTCCTGAGTCTGCTTCCCAGATTCTCATTCTGTTCCTCGACTTTTGCCTCTGCCTCCGCCAGCTCTGCTTCAAGAACTGTCAGCTTTTCCTCTGCTTCACTTATCGCTGTATCCAGTTCATCTATGCTGTCCTGCATACTCTGGATTTTCTCTTCCAGTGCAAGCATCTGTGACGACAGGTCACTTTCCTTTGACTGACCTTCCTTCAGCTCAGCCTCTTTTTCCTTTATCTGAGATCTGATTTCACTCAGAGATGCAGCGCTGGCAGCAGTAGTCTGCACGCACATAAGAAATGCCATAAGGATTGCTGTGATGATAATCAGACGTTTTTTTCTCATATCCTTCCCTCCCGCAGGGCTTCTGTCTGCTGCCCTGTTTTCATTCTGCCTGCTTCCGGTTCATCCGTCAGACCCTTTGTCTGCTCCGGACAGCAGCTCTCTCAACTGTAAATTCGCTGTACTGCTGTTTTCCGCCGGCCTAGTCAATAAGAAAAGTTCTTATTGACACTGACTGTTATGCCTCAGGAAAACGTTCATCCGCACTGCATTTATGCATCAAGGAATTTCCTCATCGATATCATACTGCCGCATGCTCCGATGCTGATGCCGAGTGCGAGGAAAATCCATGTGAAATTGTATATGAGGAATCCTGTAGGAACCATAGGCATCGACAGAATCGAGAGCAGCTGATTACCTATCGCCTTGACAATCTGTCTGTACATGACAGCCGACAGACCTATCGATATGCCCGCGGATATCACACCTATTATTATTCCCTCCGCAAGGAACGGTCCCCGTATGAACCAGTTCGTCGCTCCTACGTATTTCATTATATTTATTTCATTCGCACGGTTGAATACCGTAAGCTTTATAGTATTCGAAACCACAACTATCGATACGATTATCAGGAATACCATTATCACTACAGCAGCAATCTGAATGAATTTCGTTGCTCCGAGCAGCTTATCGACAGTATCCTTGTAAAACTTCACATCCTCAACGCCGTCATACGTCGCTGCCTGTTTTGCCAGCGAATCAGCTTTCTCAAGATCGCCTATCATTATGACTACCGAGTTCGGCAGAGGATTGTCCTGAAGGCTGTCAAGAAGATATCCGTTCTCGCCCCATCTGGTTCGAAAATCCTCCATCGCCTCTTCCTTGCTCTTGTAATATGCATCCTCGACACCGTCCTGATTTCTCAGGTCATCTATTATCACATCGGCATCTTCCTCGGTCACATCGTCCTCCAGATATATTTCGATAGAGTCATAGTCCTGCTGTATCGACTGCGCCGCCGTATTCACATTTATCACCAGTATGAAGAAAAGACTCAGTATCAGCAGCATCGCCGTGATGGCAAACACCGATGCGAGCGACATGGCTCTGTTTCTCAGCACCTGAAGGAAGGCCTGCTTAAGTGTGTAAAAGAATCTCTTTATCACCACTCATCGCCCCCTCTCTTGAACCTGGATCTGAAGGTACGCTTGCTCTGCAGTGTATCCTCCGTCATATCAAGCTCTGCCAGAGCTTCTTCATATCCGTATGCACCGAATTCGTCTCTGACGATTCTGCCCTTTTCTATCGCGATGACACGCTTGCCCATTTTATCCACGATATCCTTGGCATGCGTTACCATCAGTACAGTCGTTCCTCTCATGTTGATCTGATCGAGGAGCTGCATTATTTCCCATGCTGTATCCGGATCGAGATTGCCTGTAGGTTCGTCTGCTATCAGAATTCTCGGCTTGTTGACTATAGCTCTGGCAATCGCTACCCTCTGCTGTTCACCTGCCGAAAGCTCATCCGGATATTTGTCTGCCTTTGAAGCTATTCCCACCATGCTGAGCACCTGAGGAACGTGCTTCTTTATGATTTTCTTCGGCTGATGTATTATTTCCATCGCGAAGGCCACATTCTCATGCACTGTCTTTTTCGGAAGCAGTCTGAAATCCTGGAATACAATGCCGATATTTCGTCTCAGCTTGGGAACCTGTCTGTTTGACAATGTTGTCACCTCATTGCCTCTTACCTTGATGCTTCCCGAATCTGCGTCGATTTCCTTGAGGATAAGCTTGATGAAAGTCGATTTTCCTGCACCGCTCGGCCCTACCAGAAAAACAAAATCCCCCTTGTTTATTCTTACCGAAACATTCTCTATACCTACGTTGGATTTATAATATTTCGTTACGTTGTTGAATACAATCATATGTCGTTTTTGCCCCTTTCTTTTCTGCAAAACATACACCATAATTTTACTATATACAGTATGTGTTTTCAATGTTTTATGGGTATTTATGCATTATATTCCGTGATTTTCAGGAAATTCAGTGAAGGTTATGTGAAAGCCCGGACACACTTTTTTCATGCCTTTGCGTCTGTGTGCATGCGGAATTCCCGTGCACAACAAAACCACACAGCCTGCTGATCCGACCGTGTGGTTTTTAATAAACATTTTTTCTGATTCCGGCTGTCCGGCTCCTGTCTTCACATACCGTTCAGAACCCATTTCCGGGATTCAGACCGGCCGCGGTGACTACAGCAGGCTTTTTACGGCAGCAGTGATATCGTCACTTGTCATACCGTATTTTTTCCTGAGTTCGTCAGGCTTTCCGGACTCGCCGTATGTGTCCTTCTGACCGACCATCGCCATCTTTACAGGCGCATTCTTTACAACAACCTCGGCAACTGCACTGCCCAGTCCTCCGATTACCGAATGTTCCTCTGCAGTCACTATCGCACCTGTTTCTTCAGCAGCCTTGATTATTGCCTCTTCATCAATCGGTTTAATCGTATGCATGTCAATCACTCTGACATTTATGCCCTCCTTTTCGAGAGCATCCGCTGCTGTGACAGCTTCATTAACCATTATTCCCGTCGCAATCACCGTAATATCTTTTCCGTCTTTTACAGTATTTGCTCTGCCGAGGGTTATCTCATCGCTTTCCTTGTAAAACACAGGCACTGCCGCCCGTCCGAGTCTCACATAGCACGGACCCTGCATTGCTACGGCCTGCTCCAGAAGCTTAGCTGCAGAAACACCGTCAGACGGATTGATAACCGTCATGCCCGGAATCGTTCTCATGAGCGCGATGTCCTCGAATGTCTGGTGGCTCGCTCCGTCTTCACCCACTGTGATGCCGGCATGCGTTGCGCAGATTTTTACATTAGCCTTCGTATATCCTATGGAATTTCTTATTATCTCAAACGCTCTTCCCGATGCGAACATCGCAAAAGTGCTGGCACATACGATTTTTCCCGAAAGCGCCAGTCCTGCAGCCGATGCGTACAGGTTCTGCTCTGCGATACCCATGTTGAAAAACCTGTCAGGATATGCTTTGCCGAATTCCGCAGTCTGCGTTGATTTTGAAAGATCCGCATCCATGACTACCAGGTCGGGATACTGTTCTCCGAGTTTTATGAGAGTCTTGCCGTAAGCCTGTCTCGTTGCCATTTTGTCTGCCATTAGATCGTACCTCCAAGTTCTTCTACTGCCTGTTTTGTCTGTTCATCATCAGGCGCCTTGCCGTGCCAGCCTGCTTCGTTTTCCATGAAAGACACGCCTTTGCCCTTTACGGTTTTCGCAATTATCATAGTAGGCTTGCCCTTGAATTCACGTGCTCTTTTGAAAGCAACAAGAATGTCTCCGAAGTCATGTCCGTCTATCTCAAGGACATGCCATCCGAATGCTCTGAATTTATCGGCCACGGGTGCCACGGTCATTACATCTTCGTTTTTTCCGTCAATCTGAAGTCCGTTGTAATCGAGAATTCCCACCAGATTGTCGAGCTTGTAATGTGCCGCGGACATCGCAGCCTCCCATACTATACCCTCCTGAAGCTCGCCGTCGCCGAGAAGCACATATATTCTTCCCGGATCATTGTCCAGCTTGTTTGCCAGAGCCATGCCGCCTGCCGCGGAAAATCCCTGGCCGAGCGACCCTGTCGACATCTCGATTCCCGGCACCTTGTTCATATCCGGATGTCCCTGGAATTTAGAGCCGAGCTTTCTCAGCGTCATGAAATCCTCCATCGGAAAATATCCCCTGCATGCCAGTGCCGAATACTGCACCGGACCCGCATGACCTTTGGAAAGGATAAACTTGTCTCTCCCCTTCATTTTCGGATTCTGAGGATCTATGTTCATCTCGTCAAAATAAAGTGCTGTAACTATGTCAGCTGCGGAAAGCGATCCGCCCGGATGACCCGAACCGGCATTATGAATGGCTTTTACCACGCCGATTCTGACTTCTGCCGCTGTTTTTTTCAGAGCTTTTATATCCATTTTTTCCTCCATGTTTTATTGATTGAACTTTATATTTATATAAACAGCTGCCGATGCAGCTCTTTCATACATTTGTCAATGCTTTTCATATGTACGGCCGTACGATATCTGAATACACAGTTTTTTCGCAGGGCGCAGTTCTGATATGCAGGTGCATATTGTCCGCCGGCTGCCCCCTTATCTGCCGACTATTCTTCTGAATGCCTCCGGCAGAGCATTTTCTATATCAACCGATGTCATGCCCCACTGTCCGAGCCTCTCCGCCGCTATATCTCCTGCCGTCCCGTGAACAAACGCTCCCGCTCTTGCCGCATCAAATGCATCTGCTCCCGAGGCCGCCAGCGCAGTGACAACACCTGTCAGCACATCCCCGCTGCCTCCGGTAGCCATGCCGGGATTGCCTGAAGTGTTTATATATGTGCCCTTTCCGGACTGACTGACCAGCGTACCTGAGCCCTTCAGAAGCACCACTGCCCCTGTGTCCTCCGCCAGGGTTTCCGCCGCCTCGATTCTCCCCAGCTCCTTCACGCTGCTTTTGCCGAGTGCCTCGAGGAGCCTGTCCGCTTCTCCCGGATGCGGCGTCAGCACAGTCGGATTCGTTCTGCTTCTGAGTGCCGAAAGCCTGTCGTCAAATCTGCACAGCAGGTTCAGCCCGTCTGCATCCAGAACAACCGTCCCGTCATAAAATTTCAGTATCTGCTTTATTAAAACATATCTTTTCTCGTCAGTTCCCAGTCCCGGTCCGGCGCCGATTGCCCCGTATATTCTGAGAGAATCAGCCGAGATTTCATCATTGATATCCATGCACGTTGCCTGCGGCACCGCAATCTGTACTATATCGAGAATCTCATCCGGCACTGCCGCCTTTACAAGTCCTGCGCCCGATTTAATCGCTCCTCTGCATGCCAGCACCGCCGCACCGGCCATGCCCTTCGAGCCCGCTGCGATAAGAACACGCCCGCACTGACCCTTGTGAACATCCTCCGGCCGCTGCCTGATGACAGTCCTCACATACTCAAGAGTTGTCGAACATGTACATTTCATAATGATTCTCCCTTCTCCCATGCATACCGCCGGTTCCTGCCGCTTTACACGAACCTTTTGAGGTTTTAATTATAGCACATCAGAAACTGTATCGAAACCATACTGCGGCAATTCTGTATTTATTTTCAGGATTTTCACAGTGTTATGCCCAGAAGCAGCGACGCAACCAGCAGAAATGTCACTGATGAGAACATATCCGTAAATGATGATATCATAGGATTTGCCATCAGCGCAGGGTCAACACCCAGCTTTTTCGCAGCCATAGGCAGCATGCTGCCCAGAAGCTTCGCGAATACTATTATCACAATCATGGAAAGCGCCACGGTAAGCCCTATCAGAATGCTCTCACCGTCAATAAACACGACCTTTGCCATGTTGAACATACTCAGCAGCACACCCAGTATCAGACTGACTCTGAATTCTTTCCAGAAAACCTTGAACACATCCTTCAGGTCGATTTCGTCTATCGCCATACCTCTTATTACCAGTGTCGCCGCCTGCGAGCCCGTATTTCCTCCGGTTCCCATCAGCAGCGGCAGATATGATACCAGTACTATCACCTGTGCCAGCACCGCTTCAAATTTCAGGATTATCGTACCTGTTATCATCGCTGACACGTTCATGAATACAAGCCACGGCAGTCTGTTTCTGACATGCCTGAAAATGCCCATGTCAAGATACTCTGTACCCGAGT
This sequence comes from Bacteroidaceae bacterium, assembly GCA_963614095.1. Classification (GTDB taxonomy): domain Bacteria; phylum Bacillota; class Clostridia; order Peptostreptococcales; family Anaerovoracaceae; genus Lentihominibacter. The sequence goes on along the minus strand of CAVECM010000016.1, from coordinate 23,128 downwards.
CATCGATTACACCGGCCATTCTTTCGATATCCTCCGTCGTTTCTTCCTCTATGACCTCGAGGACATCGTCGAATGTTATGATTCCGACCAGACGATGCTCATTATCGACTACCGGTATAGCCAGATATCCGTATTTCTTAAAGGTCTCCGCTACCTCCTCCTGGTCGTCGTAAACATTCACGTATACGTATTCCGTACTCATCAGGTCGGCAATCTTCATGTCGCCTTCTGCGATTACCAGTGCCCTCAGGGAAACTATCCCGTCAAGCTTTCTTCCTTCTTTTTTCACGTAGCAGGTATAGACGGTCTCGCTGTCCATGCCCACACGCTTTATGTGCTCCAGTGCCTCCGCCACAGTCATGGTCTCCTGCAGGCTGATGTAATCCGGCGTCATCAGGCTTCCCGCACATGTGTCGGGGTAATTCAGAAATGTATTTATGAGGCTGCGCTCTTCTTTAGGTGTCTTCTCAAGAATCTTGTCCACTATGTTTGCCGGCAGCTCCTCCAGTACGTCAATCTTGTCGTCGAAGTCAAGCTCCTTAATGATATATGAAATCTCGCGGTCTGTTATTCCGTGCACTATTGCCACCTGATCGTCTGACGGCAGATACGAAAAAACCTCCACCGACACATCCTTCGGCAGCATCCTGAAAATAATAATTGTCTTTTCAAGCCCCAGCTCCTCGAGGACTTCTTCAAGGATTTCACTAATATCAACTTCGTTGTATTTTAATATCTCATCCCTCGCTTTAAAGTATGATTTTTCCTGCAGCAGATCCAGTATCTTCTGTGTGTCTTCATCGAACTGCTGCGTCTTCTGGTCCATGTCCATGGATGATTCAGTCATGATATTACCTCCTTCCCTGTTTCTGTTTTCCCGGGATTTCTGCCTCAGAAATTCCGGTATCTTCGGATTCGTCCTGTTTTTTCTGCTGTATATCTGTCATTATGAACAATTCATGTAAAAAGCAGATTATCGGCATGTAAGCACTGTGTTAACTTTTTAAACGATTGTATTCATCATGAATCCCGGCTTTAAGTGACTGCCCTGATCGTGAATCCCGTTTTCACAGTTATCATTTTATTTTATCAGATTTTTCCTCATATTGTAAGCAAAGTTTTGCACCCTTTCTTCTATTCCCTCGGAGCACAGTATTTCACCCGGGTTATTGGCAGTTTCAAGTATAGCAAATCTGCCCGGAAGTGCAAATGTTTTGTTCATGTTCAGCCCGCTGATAAGCTGCTCTGCCACTATATCGCCTCCGCTGTATCCGGATACCACAACGCCGAACAGCTTTTTATCATAGAATCTGTGAGTGGTGAACAGCGCCGTCATCCTGTTTACGAAGGCAGTCAGGTTCGCTCCCAGCGCATCATTGTAATTCGGGCACAGCATCATAAGTGCGTCACATGACAATATCCCCGGATAAACCTTCTGCGTTATCGGTCCGCCGTAAAAGCAGCCTCCTTCCTCGCCGAAATGGCGGCATACATCATATGGGCATCCCCTGCAGTCCATAATCTCGCCGTTTCTCAGCGAGATTTCATTGAATGTGCATTCCGGAAGATGCTTTTTTATCATCTCCCATATGGCAATACTGTTTGATGTCCTGCGGCTGCTGGCATGAAGCACAAGTATTTCCGGGTGTTCCTTCCTGGCATTTCTGTAATTCATGATATTTTCGACCAGAGTCTTTCCTGCCGCCATATAAGCGCCGATATTGTCTGTACGAAGATTGTTCGCCTGAATATTGTAATTCTGCAGCGTCCTTGTTCCCTCAACCAGCGGTCTTCCGGGAAACGTGCAGCCCGCTCTGTTGGCAGTGAAGACGAGACTTCTTCCCGTGGATTTTGTAAACACCTCGCAGTTTCCGTCAAGTATCACTCCTCCGACAGAGCCCTCGAGGGCGTCCTTGTTGAGTCTCAGATATTTCATAATGCTGTACCAGTTGAGATTGATACCCGACTGACCAAGCGAAAGCGTGAACAGAATCCTTCTGCCGGTCAGATCTGCGTTTTCCACCTCCTCAACGCTGGTGAGCCGTTCGTATGAATGCCCCTTCACACTGTAGCTGACTATACTTTCAAGCCGCTCTTTTTTGCTTTCCTCAGGACAATAAGGGTCGATTATGATAAGATCTTTCATTCCGCACCTCCCGTTTCTTCATACTCCGTATCTCTGCGGTTTATTATGTAAAAGCGCACTTCTGAGGGCTGTGTGCCTGCGCCGCTTCATTATCGCTGCGCCTCCGGTGCCGGAGTGCACACTGCCCGGTGCTTTACTTTCTCTGAACGCTGTGTGCCTGCGCCGCTTCATTAATCCGGCATGCCTGCCAGTTCGTCATATGCATGCTTTATGCGTTCAAACAGCTTCTCGTCAAGCGGAAGATTTTCTACCGCTATTCCCTCGCAAGTCCGCCTGTTCCTGCAGCCAAGAAAAGCTCCGTCCGTGCCCTTTCCGAGATACACCGAGGAATAGTTCCACTCTCCCCGCAGCGTTGCCGTAAGAGATATCGCGCCTGAAGACATCGCCGGCGCTATGTATGGCTTGAAGCCGTCCTCACGCACCTTCATATTCGCCTTCACTGTCATATCCGTCAGCTCTGCCGACAATTCATCGTTATAGTCTGAAATGCTGTCTGCTATCACAAGATCCGCTCCGTGAGGACCGAACGCTCTTCCGTCTTCGGCATATTGTGCAAAGCGCGGGTCCTTTGCTGCGAAATACGATGCTCTTCCGTTCATCACGCCAAGGCCATAACCCTGAATCTGCTCAGGCGCAAGACCTGACATGAGTGCAGCCTTGCACAGCGGATCCACGGGATCGGAAACCACGGCAAATATTCCGCCGAAGCCGCGCTTTACAGCCATATCCGCATACATTCCGACCAGCCCGCGGTTTGCATCAAGCTGCGCCATCCTGACATCGCCCTCCGCACCTACCGGCGGCACGCCCTTAGATGCGCAGAACACGAACATATCGCAGTCAAACAGCTCATTCTCCTCAAGAATTCTTACCTCCGGCAGTTTTCTTCCGTCCGGAAAGCATATCTGATTTATCTCCATTTCGTAGCGCCGCATCATCGCGGGAGCGAGATCGTATATGCCGATATCTTTTATAACATCTCCGCCGAGAAGCCGCAGTCCCATGAGCACCGTGCCTCCCACGTCTCCCAGTGCCAGCAGATTTACTCTGTTTCCTGTTCTGATGCGGTTTTTATCAGGCAGCAGCAGCTCGCTCCCGCTGACCGACACCTTTCTTTCTGCGTTTACCAGTTCTTTGATATATCTTTTTTTCATAATGATTCCTTCCTGATGATTCTTTTCTGCTATATCAGCGCCTTCTCAAGCCTCTTGAGTCTTTCGATGTAATCGGCCATATATACCGACGGCGACAGGTTGAAGTCCACTGCCACACGGTTCGATCCGTTCGGCATTCTCGGCGACTTTATCACATCTGACAGTCTCTTTATCGTGAGTTTTCTCTCAAACAGTGCCTGATACTCTTCTTCAAGCACCGTAAAAATCTTGCGCGCGTTTTCCAGGCATACCATCGACAGCCCGTACACTGACTCCCTGTCAGAGTCATGCAGGAATGTCGGCGCCGCAAACGGCAGTATCAGGTTTATCGACGGTATCAGATTCGCTTCCGTCTTTTCGAGGGTTTCAACGCCGTCGCCTCCTATGAACGGACAGAGCGTAGACTCAACGAACCATGCCTTCAGATCCGGTATGAAATATGCGCTTTCCACGTCTCTTCCCTGTATATTCATCAGATCGCGGCCGTACCCCGAAAGCAGACCGGTTATCATTTTGCGTATCTCGACGCCGTTCTCCTTGAAGACAGGATCCAGCGCTTTTATACGGTAGCCCTTGTGCAGCAGATCGTCCACAAGTATCACAGGGCGCCCGAACGATTTTATGGTTTTTATCTGATTCGGTATTGTCGCATACATAGGATACTCTTCTATTGTAAATCGCTCCAGTGTCGGAGTAAAACGTTTTTCCGTATGCAGTGTTTTCGTCACTGTGTTCGGAACAACCATGCCCCGGAGGATTTTCCCGAACGGCACGCACATGCATTCTCCCAGCTGCCGCTTTGCACGCGGATAATTCGGCACATTGTTCGTCTTCGTCACCATATCCACGATTTTCTGATGCATCAGACCCGCATTGAACGACAGGACAAGACTGCCCGGATACAGCTTTGTCATCGCACGCTGCATCTCCATATGTGTGTTTTCCAGTATATCCAGCACGCGCGGACTCGTGTTGAACGGTTCCTTGAGAACGGTATCCATATTCTCGATCATGGCTATCGGAGACTTCATGTTCACCTCATACACGCCCTGCGGCACACCGTCTATCACGATTTCCTCAAAACCCTGTCTGCTCAGCACGTCCAGTATCTCCTCGCCGGTATCGTCACCCAGCGGATGATATATGGCATAGGTTATGTCCTTTGACACAGCCTCGGCCAGTACTTCAGTCATCATTATCTGAACAAGGTTTCTCATATCTGTATCAGCTGCACAGTAAAGCCCCCTTATTATCATCATGGTTCCTGTCGTTTTACCTCTGAGATATGATGCGATTTTTATGTCCTTGAATTCCTCGTAAAGCTCGCCTGTTTTCCGTTCGTTCACTGCCGCAGCCGCACATACCTTGCGGTACTGATTGAACATGACAGCACATCTGACATCGATTCTGTCAAAGTATTCTCTTATTCTGCCGATGTCCGCACCCGAATCGCGTATGCTTTCCTCAAGGTCCGCGAGCACATCGCTTCCTCTGCGTCTGAGCGGATCGAACGTGATGTTTTTCCGCTCGAATACATTTTTGTACTGCGGTTCTCTCAGATACAGGCTGTTGTCATATATAAAATTCTGCGCCACGGGGTCTATCAGGTTTGATATGTCACGCCCGAGGTCTATATTCTCTCTTATTCTCGTCGAGCTTATGTCTTCAAGGTAAACCGGCAGCTTCAGTTCGCGGATTCTGCCGCTCATCACCGCATATACCGCCTCGAGTGCCTCCCGGTCCTCGCCCTTGCCCTCAAGGGTTTCCCTCTGGAAAACGATGTGATTCATCGAATGTATCGAATCCGGCTGCGGCTCGGCCTTGTACGACGACGCATTGATTATAACGTCGCTGCCGGCAACCATATACAGCTCCTTGCCCGGGAAAAGGCCCTTCAGTCTCCGCAGATCCTCCGGATTGGCTATATTTACAGGGAAATCATCCGCAAACAGGAAGACATCCGTCTCGTCCGCCACAGACATGGAAATTATCTTTCTTCTGAGCATCCTCGCCTGGGTTTTCTTAGACCAGGAGAATTCGTCTATGGCAAGATACACCTCAAAGCCCTCGTCTCTTATCGCCTGCACAATGCCTTTGTGACTCAGCGAAAACGGGTCGAATGTCCCCGGGAAAAACGCCACATTGACATTTACAGGAAGCTCCATATCGCCGCAGCAGAATCTGTAGTCGGATATGAATCTGTATATGTGATTCAGTGCGGCTGCATTGGTGAAGAACGTCATGTCATACTCTTTTATGCCTGTTATCAGCGTCAGCATTTTCTTGTAAATCTGCCTGAAAACATCGTATTTCTCTTCACGTGAAAGCTCATCCGTGCCGAAAATGTATTTTCCTATGACCATTATCGCTTCCTGGCTGACAACCTCGTGATAATTCGCAAGTCCCTTCATGAGCATTCCAAGCATTCTCTTTTTTCTGGACTCGTATGTCTCCTCCGCTTCGGCACTGCGGTATTTGTACGATGAATACTTCTTCAGAATCTCGCCTATCGTATCCAGTGCGACTGAACCGATTTTATCATTTGTGTTTTCAATCAGCTCGCCTATTGTGTCCATGAATTCATCCAGTTCGCTCGGATAAAGGAAAAGCACCAGCTCGCCCAGATACTCCGGTATATATTTTGAGAACTGGTATTCTCCGATTTCAAGGCCTTTTGTCAGTTCAATCACCAGCTCGTTTATCTGCTCTATAGGCAGGCTGCCGGCGATTTTTATAAGTCCGTGCCCGGCCTGATGGCGCACAGTCACGCGCTCACTGACCTTCACAAGGTTCGACAGATGCGTTGCGAGGTAGAAATTCTGCTCCTTCAGTTTGCCGTTCAGCGCGTGCTCCAGCAGGAATTCTATGTTGATGGTCTTCATTACCCACGGGGTGCCCACCTTGAGATTTTCCCTGAAAATATTGGAAATCGCATCCTTCAGCATTCCCCGGATTTCAAGTCTCTCGATTTTGTCGCTGTAGACAAGCGCTGCTCTGGATTCGTCGACATTCTTGAGAATTTTGTAAACAAGATATGCGACGCCTATATTGTCGGTCGTACTTTCGGCATTCCTCACTATTCTTTTTATGCATTCCTGAACAGCGCCTGTCCGCATCCTGTTTGAAACATACTGTGCCGTACGCAGCGAGCCTATTTTTATTTCCACGGACTCTCTTACGGACACCTTCTCGGCAAAATCCAGAATGTCCATCATTTCCCCTGCCGAAAAGATTCCCTCCGGTACAGATATAACTGAATCAAGCAGCACAAAAACTGCACTGTCTTTCATTTTGCTGAACCCGAACAGCCTGAGGTATCTCTGCATGAAAATATCGGCGTGCTCGCGGTCCGAGTTTTCCAGTATGCCTGCAAGCACTCCCTTAAGTGTGTACCCGATCCAGCTTCTGTGCTGATCCGTGACTCTGTAGTCAGGAAAAACGATTTTGTGCAGGTACGTATCCCAGATTTCATCCGCCTCTGTTTTGTTTATGCTGCTGCTCTGAACCCACTCGGGGATCTCCTTTCTGTACACATCGTCGTATTTTGCTATGATTTTTCCCATCAGCTTTCCGGCCTGTCTTCTGATGTCGCCTTCTCTGTGTGACAGCAGTTCATAGAGGAAGTTCAGCGTTACCTGTTTTTCCGGTTTTGTCATATATGTAAAGTACTCGGAGAGTATGTCCAGATAGGCTCTCTGGCTCTTCCACTGTTTTTCGCTTCTTGCCGCCTCTATGAGGCTTCCGAACGATGATTCATTGTTGAAGATGCTCATGATTCTGATATTGTGCTCGATAGCGGTGTATTTCAGATGATTCACGGCATCATTTCCCATCAGAAGCGCCATATCGTTTTTCTTTTTCCCGACATTTTCCGATGCCGGCTTTGTTATATCCGTCTCAACACCTATATCTGTGAGATATTCCTCAAAATCCCTGAGCTTGGCATAGACTCTTTCGTATCGCTGCCGTTTTGCATCGTCTACATTGTCGAGCTTTCCGAGTATGACATCAAATGACTCCTTCAGCGTGTAGAAATGTATGATTTCCTCGCCGTTTATCCGGCTGCTTTTTACCCTGAAATCGGCATAAATCAGCAGCAGCGACTCTATCGAAAGATTTTCCAGCTCCAGATCCCATGTCGAATGATTGCTTGCTATATGCGCGACCATCGGCATGTTTTCCTTTTTCAGCAGCTCGTCCGTATAGTAGTAATGCAGATACGGGATTCTCTCGGCCTCGCGCGGGCTGCAGCCGAATTTTCCGAGATCGTGTCCCGCAGCCGCTGCCGAAACAAGTGCCAGATCCACGGGCAGATCTGTTCCCGCAAGCTGTCTTCCCACGAACACCGCCACATAATGGACGCCGCCTATATGTCCTGCGGTATTGAACGGCGTCACCTCTCGGCTCAGCCGCATGAATTCGTATATATAATTGTCTGACCAGAATTCTTTAAGCCTTTTATATTCGTTAAAAGTTATACAGTCTTTTATTTCCGCATCATCAAGAAGCACGATATGATCCACGGGTGAAAAGCCTTTGATTTCCCGCTCGAAATCCAGCAGTATGCGGTAATTTTCCATGAAAAAGAACATTGCGCATTTTTCTTCGTTATTTGCGGATGGGCTGTAGTTTTCAGGGTATAATGCGGCTTTCGTCTCATGGCATATGAATCCGAGCCAGCCGGCCTTCGGTTCATCCGCCCACGTGCTCATGACAGGCTTCAGCGCTTCCAGAATTGTCTGAGCCGAAAAATCATTTTTTTCTATGAGATTACCGATTGTCTGTTTCCATTGAAACTCATTCAGCAGCTGCAGCATCTCTGTTCTGGTCATTTCCAGTGTTTCCAGTGCTTTTTCACCGGTCAGAACCTGCAGTGTCTTTTTTAATAAACTTTTAACCAAATCAATTCCCCCGTAAAATCAAATCTGTTGTTTCAACTTTTGCTTTCAGTAAAATGACATACATGAATTCTGCTGTTTTTTATAAAGCCGGATACAGATCATGCACTTTTTCAGCGGATTGCTGCCTGCATGGCAGCTGCTGTTCTGTTCCGAAAGACCGTCTTCAGAATGAGCCGCAGCCATTTTCTCAGAAAAGGCATTCAGACAACCGCTCTTTCTCCGGACAGAATATACAAATCTGCCCCGCCGCTCTTTCTTCAGTAAATATGCAGATATTATATCATGTATATATGAAGCGGACAAACATCACATGCAGACGAAACAGCGAAAAATTCATACTGAATTCAGATTCAGAGATTTCAGCAGCCGGGGGTCTGCACCCGGCCGCAGGCTGCAGCAATTTGCTGCGAATTCATGCACTTCTTTGCTGCCGCGTTTCGAATTCCCTTGTCAGAAAATTGAAACTTCCAACAAAGATTTTAAACCCATTGACTGCAAATTAACAAAGTGATATATTTAGTGTAACAAGGCATTACCAACTTTGCGAAATTTTATTTAATTAAAGAGGAGAAAAAAAATGTCAAATTATGTTGAAAGATGTATTGAGCTTTGTAAGCAGAAGAACCCTGGTGAATTAGAATTCCACCAGACTGTTGAAGAGGTACTTATTTCATTAAAGCCGGTTATCGAACAGCATCCGGAATATGAAGAAGTTGCTCTTCTCGAAAGACTGACTGAACCTGAAAGAGGAGTTACTTTCAGAGTTGTATGGGTTGACGATGCTGGTAAAGTACAGGTTAACAAGGGATACAGATATCAGTTCAGCAGCGCTATCGGACCTTACAAAGGCGGTTTGAGATTTGCTCCAAACGTATATCCTGGAATCATCAAGTTCTTAGGATTCGAACAGATCTTCAAGAACAGCTTAACAGGCCTGCCTATCGGCGGTGGTAAAGGTGGTTCAGACTTCGATCCTAACGGCAAGTCAGATGCAGAAGTAATGAGATTCTGCCAGGCATTCATGACTGAGCTTTACAGACACATCGGACCTAACACTGACGTTCCTGCAGGAGACCTCGGTGTAGGCGGAAGAGAAATCGGATACCTCTTCGGACAGTACAAGAGAATCGTTGACAGATATGAAGGCGTTCTTACAGGAAAAGGTCTCTCATACGGCGGACTTCTCGGAAGATCAGAAGCAACAGGATTCGGTATCGTATGGTATGCTGAAGAAATGCTGAAGGCTAACGGCGAAGAAATGAAGGGCAAGACAGTTGCTATCTCAGGTTTCGGTAACGTTGCATGGGGTTCAGCTTGGAAGCTGCAGCAGCTCGGAGCTAAGTGCGTAACTATTTCAGGTCCGGACGGATACATCTATGACCCGGAAGGAATCAGCACTGACGAAAAGATTGCATTCCTGCTCGACCTGAGATCATCAGGAAAGAACATCTGCGCACCTTATGCTGAGAAATTCCCTGAAGCTAAATTCGTAGCAGGCAAGAAGCCTTGGGGCGTTTGCCAGGACTTCGATGTTAAGGTTGACCTCTTCATCCCATGCGCTATGCAGAATGATGTACACATGGAAGACGCTGAGAACATCGTTGCTTCAGGCTGCAAGTTCTACTGCGAAGGCGCTAACATGCCTACAACAAACGACGCTCTCGTTTACCTGATGGACAAAATGATTGCTGTTGGACCTGCTAAGGCTGCTAATGCCGGCGGTGTTGCTTGCTCATGCATCGAAATGGGACAGAACGCAGGACACACTAAATTCCAGCACGAAGACGTTTATGAACAGCTTCACCAGATCATGAGAAACATCTTCAACGCTTGCGCAGCTGCAGGAGAAAAATACTACAATGATAAGAACGCTCTGGTACAGGGTGCTAACATTGCAGGATTCGAAAGAGTTGCTCAGGCAATGATGGAACAGGGTTTAGTATAAACCGCGATATCGATAACATACATTTTACAATGTAGTTTATCATCCATATGAAAAACAGAGCCCCGCGTAATAACGCGGGGTTTTCTTTATGGGGTTTTCTTTATACAGCAAAAGAACGACACTCTCTGCCGTTCTTTTGTTATTGCTCATCTTATAACTTTTTCCCGAATGCATTATTCCAGCGGCAGGCACAGCATCACATTCTGCTGCAGGCGCCCGTGCACTGGCAACAGCAATGTGCCGCATATACTGTGCATCATACCGCCGCTGTGTCAGTTACCGTAAATTTCACCTTAATCCACGGCCTTATATCTGCAGAATAATCTATTCCCTGCAGTTTTTCATCCTCACGCACCCACTTTACCTCAGGATTCAGCGCTCCGGCCTGCATAGCCCTTTCTGCGAGCCATTTTTTCATAAAACCGCACACGAACGCAACAGCCTTGTCTGCATCCTCATAGTCGGCCGTACCGCCGGGATAATGGATTCTGTATATATCAGTGTTATAAACCGGTATGATTTCCACAACATGCGACAGATAAAACGATCCCATTGCCGCTCCTGCAGCTCCGGCCACCTCTGCATACTGCGGCAGTCTCGCCGGTTCATTGACCTTTTCTCCCACAGCAGGCATAAACGCCCACGACGGTGCTCCTACCCCTATAAGCCCCGCATCAAGGAAAAAGCTGACAAGCCTCTGCATTCCGTTTTCTTCCGCTAAAACACTCCTGATAAGATTCTCACTCTCGGATGTGAGCTTTACACCATGAACCTCGAAGTTTCTGCTGATAAGCTGCCGGCATATGGACATAACGACCTTCCTGCATACATCGTCTGCCACAGCTTCGGGACTTGTATTCTCTTCATCATTTATCATCAGCCATGCCGCCTCCTCTGAGGCCTCAGGCACGCCCATCTGCAGCGTGCCCTTTACATTAAGAGCATCTGTGGGTGTGAACGAAGAATATTCAACATATCCCTTCTCGTACATATTTTTTACGGCATTACGATATACACTCTTGTGCCTTTCAGACCCCAGAATACGCTGAAGCGACTGCGGTCCTTTTTCAAGCTTATCAATGATGCTTTGCTCGAATTCACTGTCGCAGCTGCCGGTTTTACTGATAATAAACAGCGGTTCTCCCATATATCCGCTGCGCCTTAATGCTTTAAGCTCCTTCAGCACCTCAGGATGCTTTAATGCCAGTTTGCATAAAGGAATCACGCGCCTGTTTCCCAGCGATATGCAGCCGCATCTGTCAAGCAGCACCCTGCTGTCCCCTCCGAGCCCGAACGTATATATATCTATCGCTTTTGTCAGCGTCTTATGCCCCGCGACTGTAATCCCGCTCTCCAGCAGTGCCGGCCTGCCGTCCTCATCAAGCCTGATAATATCAGTGGTGGTGCCGCCTATATCTATTACCCACGACGGCCTGTTCTCTCCTTTCAGATCCGCAAGGAACTGTGCGCCGCATGCGCTTCCGGCCGGTCCGGAAAGAATCATTTCAACCGGATACAGCTTCGCCCACTGAAGATTCACAAGACTTCCGTCGCCCTTTACAACATTGATTTCTGCAGTCATTTTTCTTTTTCTGCATGCCTGCTCCACGGCGTCAAAAAACTCCATTGTTATCGGTATCAGCCCGGCATTGAGAACGGCGGTTGTCGCTCTTTTCACTGCGTTGAGCTCTGTCGTCAGCTCATAGCCGCATGATATGTAAAGCTCAGGTCTGAGTTCTTTTATTATTTCCACAGCTCGCTTTTCATGTGCATTGTTTCTTACGGAAAAGAACCCTGAGACCGCTGCCGCCTCTATACCCTGCGGCAAAGCAAGCACTGCCTCCCTGATTTTCTCCTCATCAAGAGGTCTTTTCTCGTTTCCCCAGTTATCGTGACCTCCGCTTATCATATATACATATTCTGTATTGAAGGCATTTTCCTTTACAGCCGCCTGCACTGTGTCCTCCTCGTATCCGATAAGAAAAAGCGCTGTCGGCCTTGTTCTGTTCTCAACAATCGCATTGGTGGCGAGAGTTGTAGCTATACTGAAGGATCTGACTGCCGAAGGAGCGACTTTTTCGAGTATGATATCCACACCGTTTTCTACTGTTGCCGCCAGATTATCATGGAGCGTCGGGGTCTTGCCCTTTGCAATAACAGTATTGTCTTCATCGCTTATGAACACGACATCTGTAAAAGTACCCCCTGTATCCAGCCCCATCACTCCTGTCTTATGGATTCCGGCTTCTTCTGTTTTATGTATTTCAGCTTTTTCTGTCTTTTGTCCTCTTATTTCATGTGCCTTTATTTCATGTGCCTTGGCTTCAGCCATCTGAATCACCTCATTTCATCCGATGTGCAGCTATCTTATCTGTCTGCCGCATCTGCATTCAGCTGCCGATCTGCAGCGAATAACTTGCATCTGTGCAGTAAACAAGCCGGCCTGATTCTGCCGTTTTTCGAACCTTGCCTATATCTGTAATTTTACAGCAGCATATCCGCTCGGGCAAATCAATAACTTTTATATTTATTATTCACAAACTTGACGCGCCTTCAGCTCCGGCTGCAGTTCCGGGATCCGTGCTTCATACTGTCTGCATTACGTTCTCTGCGATCCTGATCCCGGCGCTCCTGTCCCCTGCTGTACTGCTCTGAAGTTCGGCTGTCTCTGCATACAAAATCGGCACGGCTGAGCAGAATTATACGGACATTGATGTCCGCAGCTGCCCGGCCGTGCCGTCTTTAATGCTGTATCTTGTTTTTACCTCGTTTTTTATATCATTTTATCGTATTCATATGCTCTGAGCCTGCAGCTGCCGGCTGTTTTTCACTGATTCTGAAATCAGCAGGCTGCCTCAGTCAATCTGCAGGCCACCTGAGTCAATCTGCAATCCGACTGAACCAATCAGTAAATCACCTGAGTCAATCTGCAAACCGACTCTGCAGATCAGTAAATCACCTTTGCTCTGAAAACATCCGTGCCGTCCTCAAGTCTGCCGTCCACGACAATACCCGCACCGCAGCCTGCAGCGGGGTCCTTTACATCACCCCTGAACAGACAGATTTTATCTCCGGGGAATGTCTCCTTATGAAAATTTATCGTGAATGACTTATAATCATTCCTTCCTGTGATATGGCTCACAATGTCCGCATATCTGCTGTTGTTGACATGCCGGTTTATGTCGATGTCTTCCGCTTCAGCAACATAAACGCCCGCCTCTGTCATATCCCTGCAGCGTATTTTTTCTATTTTTTCCTGGAATGCAGGAGGATCGATATATTCACCGTCCATTTTCAATGCGGTTTTTTCAAGCTTTCTGGTCCGGAAATTCACTATGCACCACTGACTCATCGCAGCAGCGGCCAGTTTTCCGTCTCCGCCGGTGATATAATAACCCCTCGGGTAGAGTGTCCCCCGGTCCGGTATAGGATATGTGAAAATATCGTACGTTTCACCCTCACGTATATTCCCGTGCATTGTATACTTTACCTTCGAAAGCACCCAGATCCAGTTTTTCTTAATCAGAACGTCGGATCCGTATCCCAGTGCATCTGCATGGTCCGATGCAATCCTCTCGAAATGATGCAGCAGTCCCGATGCCTTAATATGCCCCTTTTCATCAAACTCCTCTTTTGTAAATTCTGTCTTTTCTCCAAAAAGCAATTTTCCCATGATTCCCTCCGATTTGCTGAATACTGTCTGCATCAGATTCCGGACATATTCGTCTATTCGACTGACTTCAGCGATTCAGCCATATTTATTCTTCTCAGCTTTCTTCTGAGTATCAGGTCTACAATTATCGAAAATCCCAGCACTACCAGTACCGTCCACAGATAGCTCAGCGGCTCCACAATCTCATTGAACGATACCGCATCCACAATTATGTGCTTCATTATGAATTTATGAAGTGCATATCCTGCCGGGAGCCCCACGACTATGCCCATAAGCACCAGAATGAAATTCTCGCGGAACACATATGCCCCCATCTCACGCGGGTAGAATCCCAGCACTTCTATCGTTGCAATTTCCCTTTCTCTCTCCGTAATATTGATATTGCCCAGATTGAAAAGCACAATGAATGCCAGTGCACCCGCACATCCTATGACAAGAATTATGATATAATCCAGGCTGACCATCATGTCATCCACGCGCTTCTGCACATCTTCATTTGCAGAAATGCCTATTACCCCGTCAAAGCTGTTTATTTTCTCTGCGGTTTTCTGCACACTCACGCCGTCCTTCAGCGTTACGAACAGCATAGACGGCTCATATGTCTTGCCCATATTCTCTTCATACGTTTCGCTGCTGATATAAATATAGTTGGATACGTAGTTTCTGTAAACGCCCGACACTGTCAGCTCCGTCGTGTGTGTATCGTCATAATTAATCTGTATCTTGTCACCCTCTTCAACCCCCAGCATATCTGCCAGCTTGTTGTTTATCATGGCCTCGCCTTTTCCGGGATATCTGAGAGTCTTCCCGTCTCCGGTGAAATTGACAGCCTTTGTGATTTCACTGTCATCCGTTATCATAAGGCTGCAGGTTTTCGTCGCCTCCGGTCCCTGCACCTCCGTGGAAATCTGCTGCAGAAGTGCCGAATTCGCGACCTTTGCAGAAAACTCCTCTTTGAATCTTTCTTTGTTCTCCTGTCCCGGATCCTCAAATGCTACAGTAATATTGTATTTTTCTATCTGGGTATACTGGTCGTCCGCTATACCCGCAACAGAGTCATTGATTCCGAATCCCGCAAGCACCAGCGATGTGCATCCGCCTATGCCGACTATCATCATTATCATTCTTTTCTTGTATCGGAAGATATTTCTTGCCGTGACCTTGTGCAGGAAGCTCAGCCTTTTCCATATAAAACCCGCGCGTTCGAGGAAAATGCGCTTTCCGGATTTCGGTGCCTTAGGTCTGAGTATCTCAGCCGGCATATGCGTCAGCTGTCCTCTGCATGCGAGGTATGTCGTGCCTGTCGAGCACAGCAGTGAAACAATCAGTGAAATGACCGCCAGCTTCCAGTTGAAGTAAAACTCAAGCGGTGCGAAGCCGAACATCATGCCGTATGCCACCCATATGAAATACGGAAAGTACTTTGAGCCCGCAAGGAATCCGGCCGTGCATCCTATGACAGCTGCTGAGCCTGAATAAACCATATATTTCAGTATTATTCTTCCCGAGGTATAGCCCATCGCACTGAGAGCTCCTATCTGCGTTCTCTCCTCATCTATCATTCTTGTCATCGTTGTGGAGCATACAAGAGCAGCTATAAGGAAAAAGAACACAGGGAAGACTTTGGCGACGCTGTCTACAATGTCTGCATTGCTTTCGTATGAACCGAAGCCTGTGTTGTCTTCTCTGTCCTGCACGTATATCTCAGGTTCATCGAGATCTTTCAGCTCACTCCTGGCCTTATCGAGCTGTGCAGCGCCGTCTTCAAGCTCTTTTTCCGCGGATGCAAACTCGCTGTCGGCCTTTGCTTTATTTGTCTTATATTCACTGTATCCGCTGTCTATCTGAGACTGTGCAGACTCCAGGTTTTTTTCCTCTGTGCTTATCTGAGCAAGCCCTGCATCAATCTGCGTGATGCTCGCCTCAAGCTGTGTCAGCTGCGCATTCAGGTTTTCGATAACTTCAGAAGATGTCTCCAGATCGAGTGCATCAATCTGCTGTCTGATCTGCTCTGCACCCGCAGATGCCTGCTGTCTCTGCGCGGTCAGCGTGCTCTTCTGTGATTCGAGCTGCGCTTTTCCGGACTTTACCTGAGAGCTCTTTTCATCAAGCGTTTTTTTCGCCTGCTCAAGCTGGGCATATGTGCTTTCCTTCTGATTCTGAAGCTCTGCCTTTCCGTCGTCAAGCTTCTTCTGCCCGCTGTCTATCTCTGCCTGCGCATCCGCAGTAATATCATCATGCCTTATCTTCATACGTTTCTGTGCAGCCTTTTTCACAGCCGGTTCAGTCTTCTTCATATTCGCATAATATTCATCACTGAAAACGAACCCCTGCTTTTCCGATGTGACAAAAGCCTCGGTATAGTACTCAGATGTAAAAGCCTCTCGCGGTGCATATATGTACGCATCTATTTTGCCGTTTCCGAGCGACGTCGTGCCACGCTCCTCTATCATCAGATAATACGGCGAATTCACAAGACCTGTTATCTTGTATTCTCCGGAGCTGAGCGCATCCTTGCTGTCCTGAGAGTTCTCATCGGTAACCTTTATTGTTCTGCCGATGTCCTTTTCAGTATAAAAATGACTGTCAGCAACACACTCATCTGCAGACTCCGGCATCCTCCCCGCCTGCAGATCCAGTTTATTCACATTTTCCGTCAGCGAGTGAGCCCTCAGGATGATGGAATTGCCGCTGCCGTCCTCCGAAAAGAAATCTGTCGTTATTGACCCCTCTGCTGCCGCGACAAGCTTTTCCCCTGCGATTGCCTCTATGTCTTCATCCGTGAATCCATAAGTCGAAAGCAGCCTGAAATCATATAGTCTGTATTCGCTGACATATTTATCGCACGTCAGCATCATCGAATCCTTCGTATCCTTGACTCCTGCGAAAAATCCGACTCCCAGCGCAATTATCGCCAGTATGGCAATATATCTGCCCATACTGCCGAAAATCGTTCTTCTTATACTTCTGCCGTATATATTTCCTGACATCGATCTGCCCTCTACCACTCTATCTGTTCAACAGGTACTGCATTCTCATTAATCTCAACTGATGCCACAGTGCCGTTTTTAATTCTGACGATTCTGTCCGCCATGCCTGTCAGCGCGGAATTGTGCGTTATGATAACCACAGTCATGCCGCCTTTTCTGCATGCATCCTGCAGCAGCTTCAGTATGGCTTTTCCCGTCTCGTAATCCAGTGCGCCGGTAGGTTCATCACAGAGCAGGAGCTTCGGATTCTTTGCCAGCGCTCTTGCTATCGCTACTCTCTGCTGTTCTCCTCCCGAAAGCTGCGCCGGGAAATTGTTCATTCTGTCTGCAAGCCCCACAGCCCTTATCACCTTTTCGCTGCTGAGCGGTTTCCTGGAAAGCTGCGAAGCAATTTCGACATTTTCCAGCGCCGTGAGGTTCGGTATCAGATTGTAAAACTGAAATACAAAGCCTATCTCTCTTCTTCTGTAAGTCGCCATCTGCTTTGTCGTCAGCGATGATATATCCCTGCCGTCCAGTATCACATGTCCCTCGCTGAGCCTGTCCATTCCTCCCAGAATATTGAGCAGCGTGGTTTTTCCGGCTCCCGACTGTCCTACGACTACGCATATCTCGCCCTTTTCTATCTCAAAGCTGACATCATGCAGCGCCCTGACTTCCACATCCCCTGTTTTATATATTTTCCCTACATTATCAAATCTTACAAATGACATAAGCATGACCGCACGGCTCTCCTGCCCCGCATCTCCTTTTTTATTATTTGCCGCTCTGCTGTTCCGTTCCGGCACACAATATCCGCGGCTCTTTTTTATATTTTACATTATAAACTGTAAATATGCCAACATAAATTGCCGGATACATGACCCTGTTCTGCTGTCTGTGCAAAAGCGCCCCATATGTTCCTGTCTCCTCATATAAATCTGCAGCGTATCCGGTAAACTCAGCCTCAGGCACTGCATTATGAAACACATCCGGTGCCTTCAGGAAACGTATTCCGAAGCACTGCAGCTGCCGCATTCAGAATAGTCTGTGCAATACCCGTTTCCTTGTCTGCAGCAGTCTGTATATGTTATAATCATCATGTTATGTTAATTCAGATATGATGCAGCGGTTTTCGGCCGTACATCAGCTTATCTGCACAAAAAGGAGTTTTTATGAATACTGAAATTCTCATTTCGGGACTCGGTCTTCTCGCGACATTCATCGGGATGGCCATACTGATATTCAAAAGAGTCTCACCGATTATCATCGGACCTCTGGCGGCTGTGGTTGTCTGCCTGACAAGCGGGCTGCCTCTTTTCAAGGGAGTCACCGAAACCTACATGTCGGGAACAACCGGTTTTTTCCTTTCCTACTTCTTCATATTTCTTCTGGGCAATATTTTCGGAAGTATATATCAGAATTCGGGAGCAGCGTCAAAAATCGGCTCAATCATTTCAAAGAAATTCGGTGCAAAACACTGTATGCTTGCATGCATGCTGTCAGCTGCCATACTCAGCTACGGAGGGATAAACAGCTTTGTAATCATATTCTCCGTATATCCTATAGCGCTGAAGCTGTTTGAAGATGCGGACCTTCCGACATATCTTCTTCCCGGCATCGTATGCGGCGGTATGTGGACATTTGCCATGACCGGTCCGTTCACGCCGCAGATACCTAATGTAGTTTCCATGCAGTACCTGGGCACACCTTCATATGCAGGTCTTCTGCCCGGACTTTCCGGCGCTGCCGTAATGGTTGTGTCCATCCTGATTTTTATGAATTATTCTGCAAAAAAAGCACGTCTGCGCGGAGAACACTTTCAGTGGCCTGAGGGCGTGAAGCGTGTGGAGGACGATCAGGATTCACCGAACGGAATCATTTCCCTGATTCCCCTCGTGCTGGTGCTTGTGCTTTTCAATGTTACTGAACTGAACATCATCGTATGCCTGCTCATCGGTATCGTTGCAGCGCTTGTGCTCTTTTACAGACATCTTCCGAAATCGGAGATGCTGACAATGTTCAACGATTCTGCACTTTCATCTGTAACGGTAATAATAAATACAGCCGTTATAGTGGGCTTCGGTTCTGTTGCAAAGGTCACTCCGTTCTACCAGTTCGCAACCGATGTGCTTACCGGCTCTCATGCCAATCCGTACATAGTTGCTGCAGTCGGCGCGAATATTTTCGCCGGCATACTCGGCTCTGCATCAGGCGGAATCTCTCTTATGTATGAGACCCTCGGAGACACATTCCTCGACTATGCGAGCCAGGGCTACAATCTCGGATTCATACACAGACTGTGCTCTGACGGCTGCGGCGGGCTCGACTCGCTGCCGTGGAACGGCTCTATCGTATCGGTCTTTGCCATATGCAAAACAACTCACAAGTTATCCTATAAATATAACTTTGTCACTTGCCTTGTTGTTCCGGTGGGAGCCACATTCCTCGTGGCGCTGCCGCTGTGCATAATATTCGGCTGACACACTCCCGCACGGCAGGTTTCATCATGCAGCAGCCCATCAGATCATGCTGTGCATAATACTCCCGCAGGAGTCTGTATATAAAAGAAAGGCGGAAAAACAAATGTCTGACGTTTTATATGAAAAAAAGGGGCATACAGCCCTGATAACCCTGAACAGGGCTGACACACTGAATGCACTCTGCAGCAGCTTTATAGCTTCGATAAACGAGGCGCTTGATGCTGCGGAGGCTGATGAGGACATATACACAGTCATCCTCACCGGCAGCGGCAGGGCCTTCGTGGCCGGGGCCGATATAAGTGAAATGTACGGTAAAACCGAGGCGGAGATTATGGAATGGTCGGCTCTCGGCAGCAATCTCTGCATGCGCGTGGAAAATTTCAGGCTTCCGGTTATCGCTGCCGTAAACGGTTATGCGCTCGGAGGCGGTCTCGAGCTGGCTCTCGCCTGTGATATCAGAATTGCTTCAGACAATGCGAAGTTCGGACTTCCGGAAACAAGCCTCGGCGTGATATGCGGCTCGGGCGGCACGCAGCGCCTTCCCCGCATAGTCGGCGACGGTATGGCCCGAGAAATGATATTCACAGCGAAAAGAATCAGTGCATCCGAGGCGCTGGACATAAAACTCGTCAATCGTGTCGTTTCAGGTGACTGTCTGCTGGATGAGGCTGTAAAGCTGTGCAGGCAGATTGAAAAAAACGGACAGCTTGCCGTCCAGGCCGCAAAAGAAGCGGTGAATATATCCGGATGCAGCACTATCAGCGAGGGATGCCTGCAGGAACGCAGACTCTTCAGTGCGCTTTTCAATACAGAAGATCAGAAAATCGGAATGGGCGGTTTTCTGGCAAAAGAGAAAAATATAAAATTCAAGAACAGATAGATAAACACAGCAGCAAGATGGATAATTCCTTACTAACTGTAGGGAATATCAACCATAAATATACTGCAGCAGGAAGGGAAAATCATGACCGTAAAATTCATAGACGCCAAAGAGGCGGCAAAGATTATTAAAGACGGCTCAACTGTGGCCATTGATGCATTTATCAGCTTCTGTCTTGCCGACGACATACTCGGTGAGATTGAAAACCGATTCATAAACGAGGGACACCCGAACTCACTGAACGTCGTGAATGTGGCGGGCATCGGCGGCGACGGCAAAAACCGCGGCATAAATCATTTCGCTCACAAAGGGCTGATGAGAAGGTTTCTGTGCAGCAACCTCAGCCTTGCCAACAAGATTTATCCGCTCATAACGGATAACGCATTTCCCTGCTTTATGATACCTCAGGGGGTTCTTTCCCACATGATGCGTGCCATCGCTTCAGGAAAACCGGGGGTCATTACCGAGGTGGGAATGAAAACATTCGTGGACCCGCGTGTGGACGGCGGACGCATCAATGATGCAGCCAGGGAATGCGGCGACATACCTGTGCAGCTGATTTCCCTGAACGGCTCCGACTGCCTGTTCTATCCTGCCTTTCCGATAGATATCGCTATTATAAAGGGCACAAAGGCTGACCATAAGGGCAACATTTCTCTCGAGAAAGAGGCTATGCATCTGGAGCAGCTTGAGATGGCCACGGCTGCGAGAAATTCCGGCGGCATCGTTATTGTCCAGGTGGATGAAATCGTGGAAAGCGGCGATCTGCATCCGCAGATGGTTACAGTGCCGTCTACTCTGGTGGACTATGTCGTACTCGGCACGCCTGAAAACACCGGGCAGCATTTTATAGAAGATCTGCCCAAGCCAATCAATTCATGGTGCGGCGATGAAAAAATACAGCTTGAAGAAATAAAAAGCATGCCGCTCAGCCCCGAAAAGGTCGTATGCAGAAGAGGCATATTTGAAATAACCGAAAATGCTTTCATCAATCTCGGTATCGGTCTGCCGATGAATGTTTCAAATGTGCTCAATGAAGAGGGTCTGATAAATAAGGTCTCGGCCAGCATCGAATCCGGTGTTATGGGCGGAGTTCCCGCACCCGGAATCGCCACCGGCGCGGCCTACAATCCGGATGCGATACTGAAGCAGCCGGATATGTTCGATTTTTATGACGGCGGCGGAATAGATTTTGCCTGTCTCGGTTCTGCCGAAATCGATATGCAGGGCAATGTGAATGTCTCGAGGTTTGCCGGCAAGGTTCCCGGTCCCGGCGGATTCATAAATATCACGCAGGGAGCAAAGAACATCTGCTTTATGGGCACCTTCACCGCCGGAAAAAGTGACATTCGTATCGAGGACGGAAAACTTAAAATTGTGAAGGATGGTCCTCATATCAAGTTTGTAAAGCATGTGGATCATATAACATTTTCCGGTGAAAATTCGCTGGATAAAGGGCGTCAGAATGTATTTTACATTACTGAGCGTGCTGTATTCAAACTGCAGTCCGAGGGTCCTGTTCTGCTGGAAATCGCGCCGGGTGCCGATCTGCAGAAGGATATCCTGGACAAAATGGAATTCAGACCGCACATTGCAGCTGACCTGAAGCTCATGGATGAGCGGCTTTTCAGACCGGAAAAGATGGGGATATCTTTAAAAACGAAGTAATGATTGAGCAATCGGCTGTGCAGTGACTATAAGCGGTTATATGCGTGATGGTCATAGGCGGCTGTGCACATAATGACCGCGGCAGAACTTCAATTCGGAAGTTTCAATTCAGAGCCTGCATCTGTCAGTTTGGGGCTTGCAGCCTTTAGAAACATGCGCCGCCGAGAATACCATGAAATATTATCTTTAAGATGAATAAAAAAAGACCCCGAGGGACAGTCCTCAGGGTCTTTTGCTGAACTTTTTTACACTGCCGGACCTACCGTCTTACCGAAGATTCCTGCAAAAGCAATCTCCTTCGTGTATGCATGAGCAGTGAATCCTCTTGCCGCAGCATCCTCTGCTTGCCTACCGCCGCCCCTGTAGGATTCATGCTTGTTGTGTTCGGCTTTATTCCCGTTCCGAAGAATGTGCCGTTCTCGCCTGTCGAGAATCTGACACCGACTCCGGGAGCATTCGTGATGTCTTCCACGCTGCCTGCGTGCGGCTTGTACATCGCATCTGTCTTTTCTTTGTTTGTGAGCGGTTCAGAAAACTCTCTGCCGCCAGAGTCTGTCAGTGAGTACCATCGTTTTCCGGCACTCTGTACAAGCTCTTCGTTATATACAACACCGCCGTTTTGTGTTCTTATTCCATCAATTCCGTTTGGCTCGAGCACACACTCATAGAGCCAGTAATTCATTGCAGTATTATCATATCCCTCTGCACTCTCAACAATATCTTCTGGATTAAATGAGTTTACAAAACTTTCTTTATCTTGATATGCAAACTCATCAACTCCGCAATTCTGCATCATACGAAAGTCTTCCTCGGCATCCTGATCATATGCACTCTCTATCAGCGGTTTCACGCTTTCAAACGGAGTTAATTTGCTTGCGTCAACCAGATATCGGTTTCGCCCATAGAATTCAACCCTATCTTCAGAATCCGAAAACATCGCATGCCTGTACTCGCTCATAGGATTTTCTGAATTAGTGAAACGATATAATGGTTCTTTCAATTCGGAAAACTCCCTGCCATCAGACTCTGTCAGCGAGTATTTTCTGTTGCGTTTTCCGTCTGCAGATGTTATTCTGTTATTGAAAGCACCAGCTTGTGTGGCGGCTTTATGCCGCCGTCTAGCCTCTGCATTGAGGCTAAGCACAAGTTTGGTGTTTTCTTTTAAATCCACTATATCATATAGATACTTATTCCCGTCTGAGGCATTTCTAATTAATATATTTGCATCATATGCTTTATATGTAGCCACCTCTCCGTCCAAAGGAAATGCAAAGGTCGTATCATATCTATACATACCGTAGGCCGCATC
>CAVECM010000015.1:0-44528 GCA_963614095.1 Bacteroidaceae bacterium | reverse complement strand
GTCCTTCTTTTCCGAGTCTGTTTGCTGCAGGCACTCTTACGTTCTCATATGATACTTCGCAGTTTGATGCTGCTCTGATACCCATTCTCTTGATATTCTCGCTTACTGTAACTCCCGGAGTTCTGTTTCCGTTCTCGTCCTTAAGAGGTACGATGAATGCGGAGATACCCTTTGTTCCGATTGTCTTGTCAGTCAGTGCGAAAACGATGCATATATCTGCAAAACCTGAGTTTGTTGTGAAAATCTTACCACCGTTGATGATATATTCATCAGTTGCTTCGTCATATACAGCCTGAGTCTGCTGTCCTGCTGCGTCCGATCCTGCGTTCGGCTCAGTAAGTCCGTAGCATCCTGCCTTTGAACCGTCGATGAGCGGTCTTAAGTACTTCTGCTTCTGCTCTTCTGTACCGAAGCTGTCGATGCATGAGCAGCAGAGTGAAGTGTGTACTGAAATTGTGATTCCTGTACTTCCGTCAACCTTTGATACTTCCTCCATGCAGAGTGCATAGCTGAGATAATCTCCGCCTACTCCGCCGTATTCCTTTGAGTAAGGAATACCCATGAGTCCGTACTTCTGCATCTTTGCAAGCAGTTCCATGCTGTAAACTTCAGTTTCATCCATTTCTTCTGCCAATGGTTTAACTTCATTTTCTGCAAATCTGCGATACATTTCCTGCTGAAGCAAATGTGTCTTTGATAATTTAAAGTCCATTGTTTATCCTCCTAAACTCTCCATTTTAATTTTGCTTACAATCACTTATTTGTTTTAGGTCAAACAGCAACTTGTGTCAAGCCGCATTTAATATTTATTATATAGGATTTTCTCTTCAATGTCTACCATTTGTGCACATGATTTTTTTGTTATTGACATGCTTAATTTCACGTACTAATATGTTTATATATAAAATTAAATGGAAATGTTGTACGTTGACAATGCGTTGTTGACACGGAAGTATATGTTTGCGGCAGCGCTCTGCATATACTTCAAGGAAGGAGTATGGAATGACATTTGAAACACTTAAGTATGAAGTGAAGAACAATATCGGCTTCATCACAATCAGCAGACCTAAAGCACTCAATGCGATATCAATGACTGTGCTCAAGGAGCTGCACGCTGTATTTAATCAGGCAAACGACGATGCAGAGGTCAAGGTTATCATCCTCACCGGTGAAGGAAAAGCATTCGTTGCAGGTGCTGACATTGCTCAGATGTCGCAGCTCACAGGAGTTGAAGGACATGATATGATAAAATACGGTGCCGGAGTGATGGATCTGATTGAAGCAATCGACAAGCCGGTTATCGCAGCTGTAAACGGTTATGCACTCGGAGGCGGATGTGAACTCGCTATGGCGTGCGATTTCCGCATCGCATCCGAAAAAGCAAAATTCGGACAGCCTGAGGTAAATCTCGGCATCATCCCGGGATTCGGCGGCACTCAGAGACTTCAGAGACTCGTCGGCAAGGGCATGGCAAAATATCTGATTATGACAGCTGAAACAATCGGTGCCGAGGAAGCTCTGCGCCTCGGACTTGTTGAAAAAGTCACTGCACCGGAAGAGCTTATGGACACTTGTGAGAAACTCGCTGCAACAATCATGAGCAAGGCTCCTATTGCAATTAAAACAGCAAAGAACATCATCAACAAGGGTGCTATGCTGGATGTTCCTACTGCAGTTGCACTGGAAAGCGAGGCGTTTACCGTTCCTTTCTGTTCAGAAGACAGAATTGAAGGCATGAAGGCTTTCCTTGAAAAAAGAGAGGCTGAGTTCAAAAACAGATAACCGCGAGGACCGCTGAGTATCCCGATATCTGACGATACTGTCATCTGATAGACAGTCACATCAGCTGACAGGCTGAACACCTGAAAAAAAAGCTTATGTCTGCAAGCGATTCAGACATAAGCTTTTTCAGTTTTGTTTATCTGCAGTACTGATCCTCAACCAGTATCTCAGTATCAAGAACATATTTTTCCTTTATCTTTGAAAGCGCTTCAAAGTGCGGCTGCTGAGTGTGAAGCTTCTGAGCGTCTCTGCTCTCCCACTGTTCCCAGAGAAACATCTTGTTATCGCTGTCGGCATCCAGAAAATATGCATATCTTATGCAGCCTTTTTCTTCTCTCGATTTTTCAGGTATTTTTTCTGCTTTTACTTCTTCATAAAACTTCCGTCTTGCATTTTCATCTGAAAAACTGTAAGTAACATAATAATTAGTCATTCTGACTCCTCCGTTCTGTCTGTGCAGAAAAGACCCTTAAATGCTCTCTATTTAAGGGTCTTAACTATTTTCACTTATAATAGCACTTCACAAGAGCTTTGGCAAGCCGTATACGTTCTGCAGCTTCAGTGAACCGGGCTTACAGCGGCTTAACTTCTGTTTCGAGAGTGATATCAAGTGCAGCCGCATATGCCAGATACTTGTCGCATTCCTCATAAGTCAGCATATCCGATGAAATCAGCCCTGTCTGATCGTAATCTCCGTTTACGAACATCTTCGTAAAGAGTGATCCGCACTGTCCCGTCAGATACTGTTCGCCTGTGATTCCCGCTCTTTCGAACGATTCCGCACACCCCGGCGCATACAGATATGTTTCGACCAGTACTTTCTTTCCGTCTTTTGTTCCTGTAGCTTCAACCACGAAAGCGCCCTCGTCCTTTACAAGACCTTCGTCCAGGATTTCTTTGATTTCATCATGATACTTCGGTGCAGGAGGCAGATGGCTGAGAATTACATCGAACGGAATAAATGTATGTCCTTTGTATGTTTCCTCTTCTCTGCTGAGAAGTCCTGCTCTGTACAGAGGTGTTGAAAAATCGATGCCTACTCCTCCGTATTTGAAGTTAATGTTTTTTGCACCCTTGAAATGTGTATCCTTGTTCAGTCCCATGTAAACAGTCTCATCATGAGCATGCTCAACCAGAGTCACTTCCTTCTCACAGCCCTTGAAATGTCTTGTCACAGGAAGTGAATGCGGTTCTGTTTCCACCAGCACTCCGTCTTTAAGTGCAAATGTCGGGTCTGTCATATCTGAAAGAGCTGTAAACGGTGACCACCAGAACGGCAGGAATCTTTTAGCCTCAACGCCTTCATATACCATCATCAGTATATCATCGCATGTATCAAGATATCGCATGCTGCTCTTAGTGGCAACACACATCATGCCCGGAGCTGAGCCTGTACCGATAATTGCCATCTTTCCGATTTCCGCAAATTTCTTTCCGTATTCGTCGTACATGATTTCCACGCATTTAGGCCACCATTCATCGAGCACGTCTGTTGCTGCGAAATCCTGATAGTTTGCCTTTACTGCGACAGCAGCATCAAGAACATTCGGGGCAAACCTGATCGGAAGAGCATTGACAATGAGATCGACGCCCTCTGCAGCCTTTATAATACTGTCTGTATCATTCGCATCCACATAGGTTCCCTCTGCTTTTGTCAGAATCTTTACCAGCTCATCCACTGCCTTGTGGTCTGTATCCGCGCAGATAATCTTATCTACATTCGGCTCTTCATCCATTCTCTGTGCTACTGTTGATCCCTGTGCTCCTGTTCCTAATACTAAAATCTTCATGCCCATTTTTCTGCATCTCCTTTACATTTCGCTGCATATTTCCGCAGCTTTCCCTTTTTTCTGTGCCGTTGACTGATATCAGGCACTGCATGTTTTCTGCGCTGCTGACTGATATCGAATGTCTTTCATGAATACCGGTTTTCTTTCACCGGGCCCGGTTCACTGCCGGTTCACTGTTTGTTTTCTTCTTTTTCTATATTCCTGCTGAGCAGTGCCAGTATTATACCTGCTGCAATAAGAATGATTCCTGCCCACTTCAAGCCGTTAAGTATATTCGGTATGTATTCACCGAACATATCATAGTCGTCCGGTCCCCATTCACCGTAATCCACTTCATACCATCTGAGCCAGAGCTGACCGATAAATGCAAACGCTCCTGTAACTATCATGTATACACTTATTCTGAGCGTATCTCTGAATGCCAGCTTTGTCTTCTTGTTGAGCGGGTATTTTACCGGATCTACGGCCGACAGGCCTCCGTACATGCGCTTTACTATAAGATATACAACCGGTCCTGTTGCTGTTGCCGTCAGTCCTACGAACAGGTAGTCTGTTCCGTTTACCAGCAGTGCCACTACTGCTATCAGGAGAGGCATACCTGCGAAGAATACCAGGCCTGCTTTTCCTCCCGGCATTACATAGAGACCCTTTGCCTTTCTTTCCTCGGCAGGATACTTTTTGCGGAGCTCTATAACCGCAATTGCGAGTATTATGTAAAGTGCCAGAATGAATACTACTTCGATATTTACAAGTGTTGTAAAATCCGACTGTGCGAGGATAATTGTAACCACTGCCAGCGAAAGGATACCTACATAAGGAACGCCTCTCTTCTTGCTGATTTTCACCAGGAAGCGCGGGCAAAGCTTATCGTCAGCCAGTACGAAGAATCCTCTCGATCCTGATGCCAGATAAGTGTTGAATATAGCACACTGTGATATTATTGCTATAACAAGGAATACATATCCCCATGCCTGACCCAGATGTGTAGTCAGTATAGTCGCATATCCGATATTGTCGCTTCCGAAGCCGCCTTCTGTTGACCATTCTGTCCATGAACCTTCCGGCATGCATGCGAGTCCTCCGAGAGTCGGAAGTACATATGTGAGAGCAACAAGCGGCATAGCTATGAGAAGTCCCTTCGGAATTACCTGCGGGTTCTTTACTTCTCCTGCCATATTCGAGATACATTCATATCCGCAGTACATCCATATGCAGATACATATACCTCCGCTGAGTCCGTCAAGCAGATTGCAGTCAGGCGGAATCACCGGCTCCACAGGGTTTGTTTCCCAGTTGATGAATCCGACTGCCGCCACCAGCAGGAATGCCAGCAGAATCAGAATTGAAAGAGTCGTGCTGACTTTTTCCACTTCCTTGATTCCCAGCAGATTGATAATTGTGAAAATAAGTACCATTCCTACCTTTAACACCTGCTCCGCAAGGGTTGACATTGGTATCAGCTGGCTGACGTATCCTGCAACAAGCGATACATATGTACCATTTGCTATATATGTGGATACTGTTCCCCACCATCCTGCCTGGAATCCCCAGAACTCACCGAACGCTTCCCTTACCCACACGTACACTCCGCCTTCCGACGGAAGCACCGCTCCGCATTCCGCTACAAGATTGCTTATCGGATATGCCCATATGATCGGGAATGATATCAGCAGTATCAGTGTCATGCCCGGTCCTGCCGCCGGTATCATTTCCTCAATACCGAAGGCTCCTGCGCCAACCAGACAGTAAAGCATGAACACGATACCGGTAACTTTGACGTCATATTTTTTCAAGCCGGCAACGCCGTCTGTCGATAGTCTCTGTTCCATTTCGTTTCTCCTGTTGATAATAAAGATAAAAGCAATATGATTTCTTTAATAATATGATGATGCAGTTTATGTAATGTAAAGCCCACCTCCTGTTTGATGCTGCGGCGGCTGCATTGCCCGCTCCGCATTTTTTAGTATAGCCTGATTTTATTGCATTTTCTGAATATTTACAATAGCACGATAGTGTTATTGTGCATTTTAGACCTGAAAGACTACCCCAACGGACCATAACAGAGCCTGAAAACATTAAAAAACACCCGTCTTCTGCACCGCCTCTGCTGTCAGTCTGTATTTTCTGACAGTCATAAGACGGTACATTTCAACCGGGTGTTACTATAGTGTTATATGCCGTTCGCGGTATTAGCGTATATATTTCTGTAATATTAAATGCTTCTGCATTATCAAATGTCTGATTTTCTGTGTTATTTGTCTGCAGGCAGTCCGATTCAAGTACGCTGAACATACTTAAAATTTAAAATCTTTTATTTGTAATTTGAAACCTTGACAATCAGCTCATGCCTGCTCTGAGTATCTGTTTTCTTGAAAATACTGTTTACGTGCCGCTTTACAGTATTCTCGGAAATAGAAAGCTCGCCTGCTATCTGCGGATTGCTCATCCCTCTGCTGATGAGCTGCAGGACTTCCTTCTCTCTTCCCGAGAGTGAACAGTTTTCAGCAATAATATCTATTGCCTCTTCAGCTGTCAGCTCAGTATGAGAATTTCTTATCCGAAGCGGGTCTTTTTTGTAAAAATAGTGTATGGCCACTGCATTGAAAATCGCATACATCAGTATGAGAGGATCGCCTCCGTATATCTCCATCAGGTTTTCCTCGGATTTGTACCATGTGCTGTAGTCCCAGTATGCAACCCATATCATATATCCGATCAGAAGCAGCGCCATTGCCAGTATGACATTACGGTTTCTGCTTTTCTGATATTTTCTGAGCAGAAAATATATACATCTCAGCCCGACAACTATTATAAAGCATACATAGCCTGCATTCAGAAACTGCAGCGCAAGCTTGCCTGCATAGTTTTCCATGTGAAGTGCATATGTATCATACCTTCCCTGCAGCACCGAAAGTATCTGTGAGAAGACAAGATAAACTGCAGATATTATGCAGATGGGCTTCATCCGTATTTCTTTTTCTGCATTTATCATAACAATCAGAGCATATACCCATGCTGTTGTAAGAACGCAGAAAAATGTATCCGATAAGGTTATCAGAGCAAAAACCATACCTCCTGAAGAAAATTCCGACAGGAAGTAATATGTTATAAAATCCAGAATCATGAAAATAAACACAGAGGATACAAAAAGAAAGACAGCTTTATGCTTTCTGTCCTTTTCTCTTATCTCCAGTATCAGCATGAGAGTCAGCGTGATGCCCCCCATTATTATTACCACAATATATAAAAACGTATAAATACTGTTCAGCCAAAATACCATTAATCTTTCTCCTATCTTCTATTAAGATTTTACACTGACTGCCGGCAAAAAGTCAATCTGACAGCGCCGCCTGCCTGCACTGTTTATAAACTCTGTTACAAACTTGCGGTATTCCTGCGTTTCTCCTCCGGCATTTACATCTTTTTTCACAGCTTTATCACAAAATACAGCAAAACAATATGCTATCTGCATTGTATAATTAGATGGAAAGAAAGGAGTGAAATTGTGGATGACAGTATAGCATCACATAATATCAACAGTAAAAATCAAAATCAAAATCTTAAATCAGAGAAAAAAATTCTCAGAATCTCTTTTGTAGGCAGTACCCTGTTTCTTTTAGCGGAGGTAGCGGCTGCTGTTTTTACACATTCTCAGGCAGTTCTCATGGACTGTATCTACGATCTTGTGGATCTGGCAATGCTCGGACCGTTTATGCTTCTTGTTCCGAAGCTCTACAAACCGGTAACCGAAAGAATGCCTTACGGATATTCCCAGATTGAATCGCTTTTTTTAGTAATAAAATGCGGACTTCTGCTGTTTCTGGATATACAGCTGATGACCGACAGTCTGGAAATTATTCTGGACGGCGGACACACAGTTAATGCCGGCGCTGTAGCGGCATTCGAGCTGGCGGTATCTGTATCATGCATAGCGGTATTCTTCCTGCTGAGACATCTGAATAAACAATTCTCATCACCGACCGTAAACGCAGAGCTTTATATATGGAAGCTTGATGCATACAGCACGGGAGGTGTCGGTATTGCTTTTATTATACAGGTGATACTGCAGAACACACCTGTTTCATGGATTTGCCCTTACATCGACCCTGCCATTGCTATTTTCATGGCAATTATACTGATAAAAGAACCGGTGGTTATGATATGGGACGCTTTAAAGAGCATTATACTTATAGCTCCGAAAAAAGAAGTTGTGGAGAAAATACGTTCGACAAGCGGTGATATCCTTGCAGAGTACGGTCTCGGAATCGACTTTCTGGACATAATCAAAACAGGCAGAAAAATCTGGATTGATATATACATCACACAGCCTGAGGATATTTTAAGAATCTCAGTACTGAAAAAGGCTCATGATGAGATTATTGCAAAGCTCAGAGCTGAATATGAGGATGTATTCGTTGAACTGATTCCGGAATTTAATCCTGTAAGGCCTGTCGGTGTAATCACTAAAAAGGAAAGCAAGCGCGACATGAACAAAGAAAAGTCGATGACAAGCAGAGCCAACCGTCTCAAATCTGATACAGCGGATAAAGAAAAGCAGAATTAAAAAAATCGGATTAAATAGAATTAAACCTGCATTCAGTCAGTTTATGCAGATGAACAAAGCCGATACCGGCCCTGAAGCCTGATATCGATCACAGCATTTACTGTGATATAATACAAAAAAACAAGCTGCAGTCCGGCATCTCAATGCTCCGGCTGCAGCCTTTTTATACATTCATTTATACTGTGCATTAATGCCGCTTCAGGCATAAATCATTATATACTTTCAAGCACATTGCCCTTTATAAGAAGATCTGCCATCTGCTTTCCTCCGAGTGTCCATATCAGGTCACCCGGCTGAATGATTGTATCCACATCAACGTTCAGTATAGTCAGGTTTCCGCGTTCTATTCCTATTATCGTACCCCTGTATTTTTCACGCATATGAGAGTTTTTTATCGATTTTCTGCTGAATTCCGAGCCCTGACCCACATTAATCGGACAGCATATCAGCTGGTTTTCCGGTGCTATGCCGCGGAAGGTCTGCCCGTAAATATAATCCTTGAGCGTTATGTCGTCTTTATCTGTGTATTCAATACATTCATCTTTTTCAAGCAGCAGCGTGCATGCATCTATTTCCTCACTGGTACCCATCATGTGAAGTATATCGCCTTCAAGCACGACTTCCTTTGATGTCGGCAGATTGATATTCTTGTCGCCCCTTATGATTTTTATTATCGTGACCCTGAATGCCTTACTTTTTGTGAAGTCGTATATAGTCTTGTTTTCAACAGTATCCGTAACCTGAAATTCAGCCACAAGCAATTCTTCATTGAGCCATCCGTATCTCTCATCGCTGCCTCTTTCACGTTTCTGCTTTGCCAGAGTACGCTCCGAAAAGTTTTCCATGAATCTCAGTTCCATATTTATGGTAACGCCCTTTATATACTCCGACCTTATTATGAGTATGATGGCCGCAGCCGACAATACGAGCAGAACAATAAACGGTGTATGATATATCCTTCTCAGCACAAGCGCCACAAAGCATGCGCCGATGAATATGCGCACTGTTTTCAGCGTGAGCAGAGGAAGCTTGTTTGATCTCTGCTTGAGCCAGAGCTTTACAAAAAGCGCATCGTTTCTGCCGTGCATCAGACTTATAAACGGCACCATGACACCGCATGTCACCGCGGCAGTTATCAGATCCGCTATAAGCTCCGACGGAATATGCTGATCGATAAACGGCTTCAGTGCCTGTATACCCAGCCAGTAAATTATATACATTACAATTGAGCATATAATCGTTCTTGCCAGAACCTGCTTCAGATATTTGAACCAGTCTTCATCCTTATCCTTATTGCTTCTGTCCTCAGAGGTATTCTTTTTTATGAACACCCACAATTTGTCCGGCAGTTTATCATCCAGCAGCTTGTAAACATTCGCGGAATGGTTTATGAACAGAGGCGTTGTAAATGTCGTAATCACTGATACGCATACAACTATAGGATAAAGAAAATCACTTATTACCCCCAGACTTGATCCGAGTGTTGCAATGATAAAAGAAAATTCACCGATCTGCACCATGCTGAGTCCGCCCCTTATGGCTGTATGCAGCGACTGACCCGAAAGCAGTATGCCAAGCGTCGCAAATGTCATCTGACCGACTATGGTTACTGCAGTGATAAGAAGAATCGGCCCTATATATTTGACGAGCAGATCCGGCTGTATCATCATCCCTACGGATACGAAAAATACGGCTCCGAACAAATCCTTTATCGGATTTGTGAGTCGTTCTATATATCCTGCACGAACAGTTCCTGCGAGAATCGAACCTGCCATGAATGCGCCCAGCGCTTCCGAGAATCCGATAAAATTTGCAATGACCACCATGCCGAGACAAATCGATAATGATACTATCACCATCAGTTCGTCATTCATATATTTTGATACTCTTTTGAGAAAACTCGGTATCAGATAAATCCCGAGAATAAGCCAGATTACAAGATACATCAGCATAAGACCGATTTCTCTGAACATCGCAAATCCCGATACTCCCTGACTGACAGAAATCGTTGACAGTATTATCATCATGAAAATACCTGCGATATCTTCTATTACAAGCGTGCTCAGTACAAGCTGAGCAAAACGTCGTTCCTTGAGATCATACTCCTCGTAAGCTTTAAGTATAATCATTGTTGAAGACATAGACAGCATCCCGCCGAGAAAAATACAGTCCATCCTGCTCCATCCGAGCATGTATCCCACGCCGGCACCTATGAAAATCATAGCAATCATGACTGTCATGGCGACTATGACCGCACTTCCTCCGACTGTAGCAAGCTTTTTGAAGCTGAATTCCAGCCCGAGCCCGAACATCAGAAATACCACGCCGATATTGGCCCAGACTTCTATGTCTGCAACCTCTACAACTGTAGGCATATACACGAAATGAGGACTTATAAGAAATCCTGCAACAATATACCCCAGAACTATCGGCAGCTTCAGCCTGCGAAATATAAGAGTAACTACCCCGGCTACAATCAGTATCAGAGCCAGATCCGAAATCAAATTATCAAGATGCACTGAATTCCTCCCTTCTGGTTCTTAAGAAATATCTTTCGCCTCCTCATCAAAAATTACAAAGAATGTGGTTCCCTTTCCTACCTGACTTTCCACTTTTAAAGCTGCTCCGAACAGAACCGCTATATGTTTCACTATCGACAATCCCAGGCCTGTTCCGCCCGCTTTTTTGGATCTCGATTTATCAACCCTGTAAAAGCGTTCAAACAGCCTTTCGTGATGCTCCGGTGCAATGCCGATTCCTTCGTCTTTTACACTTACAGTGATTTTGCCGTCTTCCCTGCAGACATTTACCCAGACATGACTGTGTTCATCAGAATATTTTATAGCATTTTCCACAAGGTTTACCATCATCTGCCTGAATCTGTCTGCAGATCCGCTGATTTCCGCTGTTTCATCCATATCGGTGATTATCTCTATATCCTTATCCTCTGCTATAGGATTCAGTGTTGCCAGCGTACTTTCCACCGCTTTGCTTATGTTGAATCTGCTGTGTCCCGTACTTCTTTTACTCTCTATGTCCGACAATACAAGCAGATCCTGTATCAGACGCTTCAGGCGCGATGTCTCAATCGCTATTATATCAATAAACTTGGTCCGTATTTCCGGATCTTCTGCCGCTCCGTCCTGGAGGGTTTCTATAAATCCCGATATGGACGTGAGAGGTGTCTTGAGCTCATGACTTACGTTTGCCACGAATTCTTTTCTTATATCCTCGGCCTTTCTGCTCTCCTCCACAGCCTCTTTCATCTGCTTCATCTTAAGAGAATACGGTTTGACAATGCCGAAATACCCCTGAACAGCCACCGCTGCCATAACTGCCAGATAAAGCACTGCAATTATTCTTATGCCTCCGTATGCATAAGCAATGGCATTCGCTTTACCGTCCGCAATGCCCGGCGCCATATAAAGCTTCCATACAAAAAACAATGTCAGAAAATTCACAGCTGCCGCTTCAGAAATCAAAGCTAAAAATCTGTTTTTCATTTCACTTTGTAACCTTTTCCCCGGATTGTTTCTATATACTGCTCGCTGTTGCCTCCGTCAGAAAGCTTCTGGCGCAGGTGCCGTATGTGTACATCAACAGTTCTTGTTTCTCCTGCGTAATCTATGCCCCATACGCTGTTGAGCAGCTGATCTCTTGTAAACACATGTCCTCTGTTCTCTACCAGATATTTCAGGAGTTCGAATTCCTTCAGCGTCAGATCTATATTCTGTTCATTGACCTTGACTTCATGACATTCGACATTTATATAAAGGTCTCCTACGGAAATAATCGTATCGCCGGAGCCGCTCAGTTCTGAAGTTGTTTCGTACCTTCGCAGCACCGCCTTTATTCTTGCCATCATTTCCCTGATTCCAAACGGCTTTGAAATATAATCATCGGCGCCGTATTCGAGACCCATTACCTTGTCTACTTCCTCTGTCTTTGCTGTAATGAATATTATAGGTGTATTGTTTCCTTCATCCCGAAGCTCTTTACATATTTCATATCCGTTTTTTCCCGGCAGCATTATATCGAGAAGAACGAGATCCGGTTTTTCTCTGTGCACCATGGTTATGCCCATGATTCCGTCCTCGGAAGCAATGCCTTCATATCCGTTTGTCTTTAAGTTATAGAGTATGAGCTCTCTGATATTCGGCTCATCCTCTATAACAAGAATTTTCTTCATAAATGGAACTCTCCTTGGTCATTGTCAGAAATGTGTTACATTTATGTTATTATACCATACTTTTATGCTCTACTCAACTTTAGACTTTGCTGCCTTGAATTTTGTGTTTGCTATGACGGCATCCGCTATATTGTTGCAGTAGTCGCCTATCTTTTCTATATCATGTATAACATCTGTATATATGACCGTGAATTCCGGCGAGCATTTTTTCTGAGTCAGTCTGACCATATGATGCGCTCTCAGTTCTTTTTCTCTGGCATTCATACTTGCCTCCAGCTCCTTCACTCCGCCGGCGGATTTTATATCGCTTTCCTCAAGTGAACTGATGCTGCTCTCCGTCATTTTCTTGGCAAGATCGAAGCAGCTGTATATTTCCGAGTATGCCTCATCGGAAAACTCATATGAATTTTTAATTTTCTCATCTGCAAATTCCGCAATATTCTTGCAGTGGTCACCTATATGCTCTATGTCTGCCGCCACATGCATCAGATGAGATATTTCCGTGCCCTGTTCTTCTGTATTTGTATCCTTTGCCACCATTGCGGAAAGGTAATCCAGAATCTTTTTCTGAAGTGAATCGACAGTTTCCTCAGTTGCCATTACTTTTTCCACAGAATCGCTGTCATTTTCTATGAATGCTTTCTGCGAATTTACAATCATATCAAGTGTCATTTTTCCCAGTCTCACCAGTTCCATGGTTGCAAGGTGAATTGCGGCGAACGACTGTTCAAGCACGTTGTAATCAAGATATACAGGATCTGAAGGAAGCTTGTCCAGCTCTTTTCCCGGAACAATCTTTGTAACTACCTTTACAAGAACGCCTATAAGCGGAATGAACCAGATTGTATTGAACAGATTGAAGCACATATGCGCATTTGCTATCTGTCTGGATATAACCTCCACTTCCGGACCGCTCGGCGATATGAACTGTATGAATTTTGCATAATAAGGAATAAACCAGATAAACAGAAATGTTCCTGTCAGATTGAATATAACGTGAGCTGCTGCTGTTCGCTTCGCAGTGACTGATGCACCGATTGATGCCAGTACTGCAGTAATTGTTGTTCCTATATTGTCACCGAACAGAATCGGCAGAGCCCCCTGCAGCCCTATGATGCTTGAGACTCCGTCTGCAGCGGCCGTTGATGCAAGATTCTGCAGAACCGCTATCGTTGCGGAACTGCTCTGTACAACAACTGTCATGCATGTTCCCAGAAGCACTCCGAGTACAGGTATATTATGAACCTGCATCATCAGATCGATAAACACCTGAGAGCTTGCAAGCGGCTTCATCGTATCGCCCATTATATTTATTCCTACAAAAAGCACTCCGAAACCGAAAGCTGTCTGCCCTATATATGAAATGATTTCCTTCTTTTTAAAGAAGAAATACATAATAAAACCGATTGTAACAAATATCCATGCATAATCACCTATATTGAATGCAATAAGCTGAGCTGTTATTGTCGTACCTATATTAGCTCCGAGTATTACACTTATCGCCTGCGGGAGCTTCATCAGACCCGCACTTACAAAACCGATGACCATAACCGTAGTCGCACTGCTGCTCTGCAGTACCGCTGTTACGAGTGCGCCTGCAATTACGCCGAGCACCGGATTTCTGGTCAGCATTGCCAGTATATTTCTCATCTTATCGCCTGCAGACCGCTGCAGACCCTCACTCATAAAATTCATTCCGAAGATAAACAGCGCCAGTCCTCCGAAAAGCGTTATTATCATCTGTACCATTTCATTACTCATTTTTTCACCTCATGCAAAATAAACAGTTTTTCCATTAATGTTTCTGACTTCAATAATACTTTTTACAATAAAATTTTAGTTTTTCCCCGCTCATGCATAAAGAAGATGAAGGTTAATTAAGTGTTAATTCTATGTAAAAAAAATACATTGCATTGTAAAATCCGCATTATTAAAATGTAATATTGTGTACATCATTATCCCCGGGAGGGAATCAGCAGCATTTCATTCGCAGTATGAAAACGGCTGCGCCGCAAATCCTCTGTGCCTCCGTGAAGCCGGCTGCACGAAAAAGGACAGCTGTATGTTTCAGCTGCCCTTTGAAATTTCTCCTGCCTGCCGGCCTTTCGTGAAATCTATAACTGCTCTTTTGCTTCAACTGCTTTTACAGCTTTGAAATTAATGTCCTTCAGCACTGCATTCGCAATATTGTCACAGTTATCTCCTATTTTCTTTATATCATTGATTATATCTGTATATATCACCGAGAATTCAGGCGAACATTCTTTTCTGTTCAGACGTCTCATATGCTTCTCTCTGAGTCTTTCCTCCATATTCGCCATTTCCTCCTGCTGCTCCTTCACATGCCTTGCCAGGATAGTATTTCCTGTGTTGAGGGCCTCGATAGAGTCACTGACCATCTTGCTTCCGTAATCAAAGCACTGATATATTTCCGCACAGGCTGAATCTGAGAACGTGTATCCTTTATTCTCCTTGTCTTTTGCAAATCCCGCAATGTCCTTGCAGAGATCTCCGATATGCTCAATATCCGCAGCAACATGCATCAGCCCCGATATCGTCATCGACTGATGTTCCGTAACCGTTTCCACTGCAAATATGGATGCAAGATATTTAACAATTTTATCTCTCAGGCTGTTTATTATCAGATCGGTCTCTATCACTTTATCGGCAGTTTCAGTATCATTGCCCAGAAATGCCTTTTTTGTTTCCGTAATCATTTCCGCAGTCATTTCCGCAAGCCGCCCCAGCTCTTTAGTCGCAAGGTATATTGCTGCAAAAGGCTGCTCCAGCACATTGTAGTCGAGGTACACAGTCTGCATCGGGCTTTTTTCCTGTTCATCACCCGGAACAATCTTTGTGACAACTTTTACAAGAACATTTATAAGCGGAAGGAATACTATTGTCGTAGCGATATTAAAGCACATATGCGCATTCGCTATCTGTCTGGATATGACATCAAGCTCATCTCCGCTCGGGGAAATCATTGCCACGAACTGAGCTATATACGGTGTAAACCATATGAATATAAGTGTACCGACAACATTGAATATCGTATGCGAAATAGCTGTGCGCTTTGCATTGGCACTTCCTCCGATGGAAGCCAGCAGCGCTGTAGTTGTTGAGCCTATGTTCGTACCAAACAGGATAGGTATCGCACCCGCAAGACCTATGATGCTCGTGACACCGTCAGGACCGGCTGTTGCCGCAAGATTCTGCAGCACAGCTATCGATGCCGAGCTGCTCTGCACGATAGTAGTCATAACCGCTCCCACTATGATGCCCAGAACAGGAATATCTGCAACTTTGAGCATAAGGTTCGAGAATATCTCACTCTGAGCCAGCGGCTGCATTGCCGCTGCCATAATGTTCAGTCCCGAAAACAGAATTCCGAACGCAAATATTGCCTGTCCGAAATCTCTGACCTTTTCATATTTTGACATAAAGAAAAACATTATGAAGCCGATGATTACAAATGCCCATGAATAATCTCCTATCTGAAAAGCGACCAGCTGTGCCGTAACGCATGTACCTATATTGGCACCCATTATTATGCTTATCGCCTGTTTCAGATTCATCAGTCTGGCAGATACAAATCCGATAACCATTACTGTCACAGCCCCGCTGCTCTGAAGTACAGCCGTTGCTGCAGCTCCTGCGAGCACCCCGATAAAAACATTCCTCGTGAGCAGCGACAAAATACTCTTCATTTTATCGCCTGCCGCTTTCTGCAGACCATCACTCATAAAGTTCATTCCGTAAATGAACAATGCAAGTCCTCCAAGAAGCTGCAGTACTATCTTCAATATTTCAGTATTCATTTATCCTCCATAACCATAGCAATATAAAATATGTATCCGTATGTTATTCCATATAATTATATTGTTAAATCCATATTAAAAAAAGAAGACAAATGTTAAGTCAATATTAAGATTATGTTAAATCTTTCAGCGTAAATGGTACTTCGCATAACTTCTCATAACTTCTTAAATCTTCACAAGCATTGAAATTTCAAGGTTTCTATTTTTTTACAGTTCTCATAACTTCACATAACTTCTCGTAAGTTGTTACGCAAATGGTGTAAAAATGGTGTAAGATTGGTGTACGGATTTTGGAAAGTGGTGTAAATGGTGTAAAGGTTTAAACCACTTTCTTTCTCTTAAAATCAACTTTCAGCACTTTTTGCATCTCTGCCTGTGCTTCCTCGAATGTAATATGAGAGTAAATGTTCAGTGTCACTTCTGCGCTGGCATGCCCCATCAGATATTGCACAGTCTTGATATTCATGCCGGAGTTGATCATATTGGTACAAAAGGTATGCCGGAAAACGTGGGCGGTGATTTTAGGAAGCTGCTCTTTATGGCTGAGATTGTACTCTTCCACGATTTTCTTCAGCAAACGATTTACATTAGCTGCACTTAGTATTTTACCTTTCTTGTCATACATAAGAAACCCTGTATATCCGTCTACCATCAAATCCGTTTCTATATCGGCCCGCCTTTCAAGAAGTGTTTTTAGACTTACCTTTACTGCTTCTGTCATCGGGATGTCTCTCTTTCCCTTTTCCGTCTTCGGTCCTCCGATATAATACTCATTGCTTTTCTCATGCAGGAGCTGATGATTGACGCTGATGCAATCTTTTTCAAAGTCCAGGGCACTGATAGTCAGCCCGATAAATTCACTGATTCGCATCCCTGTTCCCAGAAGAATATTGAAGTGATCATAATATGTATTATAATAGTAGTCACTTTTTACATATTCCAAAAAATCTTCCTGCTGCCTTTGTGTCAATGCGATGCGCTTCTTAGAATCCTTTTCTATAAAATCAAATCTGAAATCAAATGGGTTCTTAACTACGATGTCTTCCTCATAAGCATTTTGAAATGCAGACCGCATCACACTTTTTATCAATTCTACATATTTATAACCTTTCCCACTGTCATGCAGCTTAATCAGCCACTTTTTTGCTTCCGTTGTCTTCACATTTCGTGCCAACACATAACCGAAGTCCTCTTCTTTTAAAATCCGCAGAATATTGTTATAAGCACGCTGCGTTTTATGGCTCAACCCCTGCTTCATACTCAGGTATCGTTCAAATAACTGGATTACAGTAATTCTTGCAAAATTAAAATCCAGCCCCTTACTTAAAATCTCCTGTATTTCTGCTTCCTTTTCTCTCAGCACCTGCAGATCCTTTGCATATACTACATGCCTTTTTCCTCCCTGTGTAAATCTGTATTGATATGTTAAATCTTTTCTCTGACTTTCTCCATCTCGTAAGATTCTTCCACGAATGTCCTTTCTTTTTTCTGTCATTCTAATCGTCCTCCTTAATGGAAAGAAGCCCTGTATGATTTCATTTATATTTTATCATAATCAGGGCATGTTAAATATTTTTTAAATAGAATAGGATTCGTCAATAAACTTATCAAACGCCTTTCTTTTAATCATTCGCTTACTGCCGACCCATACAACAAATTTACAGTTCTCCGAATTGGATAAATCTCGAATCTTACCTTCCCCGATACCGGAGTAAGCAGCCGCCTCTTTGACGCTTAATGTTACCTTTTCACAAATCGGCACATTAACTTTTCTTTCATTTATCATCTTACCCCTCTGTTGATTTATACTTAAAACTGCAATAGGGATAGCGACACCTGCCGCTATCCCTTGATGCATATTAAAATCCCTTTTATCACAATTCCAGATCAGAAATATCTGTCACTGCTTCTTCTTTTTTACGCTTTTTTCTATAGACAAGAATGATGATGGCAATCAGAGCCAGGGCCGCAAGCAGGAGCCATGGCCAGATCAGAGCCGCATCCTGAGCTGCCAGCAGATCATCAAGAGACTGCATGGAGCCTGCGATACCGTAGAGTGAGAAATCGGATGCATAAAATTCGATTTCGTCCCCTACCACTTTGCCTTCGATCAATTCTATCTTGCCATCGTCTGTGAAATGTACGATGACAGCGCTCTTATAGCTGCCGATGTCTACCATCGGAATCTTTACTTTCAATGCGCTTTCCGGATGCCATGTACTTCCATCCAGCATATTGATGAAGTAAATGTCGCTCAATGTGAACAGTTCACTCTCATCACCGAGGGCGCCCTTCAGGTCTTCCTGCTGCTGGTCTTCCACAACCTGTGGTTTCACCACCAGTTTGATGTACCACGGAAGGATGTCGTTGGTATTATCACGCATGTCTGTACCTGTTGGTTCATCATAGTGATAACATTCTCCCAGCTTCAGACAAATATCACTGTATGCTTCGAAGTTATCACTCTTTTCTACCGCCAGCTGTTCTTCTGCTGTCAGGTCATTATATGCTCTGTGAGCTTCCAGAATCGCATCAATCTGCTCTTCTGTATACTCTGCTGCATTATCAGACAGTTTGCTTTCCACAATGGCGTCGATCATGTCGATGACATTCTGAGCCGCCTCTGTCAAATCTCCTGTCAGCTTCACATTGGCGGACTTAGTGACAGATCTTGTTGTACCACTGGCTGTCTTAGTCGTTGTGCCTGTACTACCTGATTTCAGCGCTGCCAATTTTTCGATGGCTGCTTTCAGAACATCATAATTGCTTACCTGCTTCTGCTGTTCCTTACTCAGCGCATTATATGCTGCATTGGCTTTAGCGATTTCATCTTCCTTATCCAAGGTCACTTTACCGATGGCTGCAATCAGATCTTCCACATTCTTTACTTCCAGATCAGAAATAGTCTTCACCGCATCATTCAGCTTCTTCACTCTGGATGTTCCTACCTTGGCTTTTTCTGCAGCGCTCAAATTGTTGTAAGCGCTGAGAGCTGTATTGACTGCATCTTTATCATCTAATGTGATATTATCAGGCAGATTGTCGATCAAATCCTGTACTTCTGCGATTCGTTCTTCAGAAGACATGATTTTCACATCGCTCATATCATAAAGGCTTGTCTTACCATCCAGCAGTCTGTAGTAGGAAGCCATCGCATAGTATGCCTGTTCTGTTGCCATACCATCTGAACCGCCGCCAATGGTATGCTGGAAGCCTTGGCCTTCAACATAGAACACCATGAGCGCGTCCAGTACAGAATATCCATTCTTGATGAAGTTTTCATCTCTGTCAGGATTGATACCAAGAGCTGTCAGGGCAGTTACCACCTGAGCGCAGCTTTCTGAATTGCCAGTTCCCCAGCTGGAATATCCGCCGGTGCTATTCTGTTCTTTTGACAGAAGGGCAAGCGCTTTATCGACTGCCGCTTTCACTTCTGCATGTTTCGCATGACTTTCATCTTTATAAT
Organism: Bacteroidaceae bacterium; assembly: GCA_963614095.1. GTDB lineage: Bacteria > Bacillota > Clostridia > Peptostreptococcales > Anaerovoracaceae > Lentihominibacter. The sequence goes on along the minus strand of CAVECM010000015.1, from coordinate 24,919 downwards.
ATGGCGCCAGAGCCTGGAGAGCCATGGCTGTCATATCTACATCAGATGTCGTACCATCATCCAGCGTCCAGCCGCCATCGCTAAGCTGCGCAGCCAAAATAGTGTCGATGATATTTTCTCTCGTAGCCTGCGTACCACCTGTTGTTACATTCGGTATTTCATAACCGTAAGAATCCAGCGCGATCAGCGCCCAGATCGGACCATTGTTGCCCTGTTTTTTCAGATAATCAAGATCTGCAAGAGCCGTAAGCAGATTATATCCATCTACGTTGGTCACATCTCTGCCTGTAGCTGTCAGAGCCAGGATCAATCTGGAATTATCTGTAGATTTCACATCGTGAAGTCTTCCTGTTGTCTTGTCGATGTTTTCTTTCACATAAGCTACCGCATTGTTATAGTAGCCTGCTGACCATTCAGTGGATACCTGATATTCTGCTCTGGCAAGACCGATGACGATCCATTCACCGCCTGTAGAACCAACACCCGGTGTTCCAAGGTCATTCAGATACGCACCTGTTTTTTCATAAATTTCAGTAGTATCCGCATCTGCTGCATTTTCAATCGCTTCATATTCTGCCGCTGTAAGCAGTGCAGCTATTTTTGTCTTCGCATCACTTAAAACCGTTTTGACCTCATCCACAGTGGTTGCTGCTTCGATGGCTGCAAGAGCCGCATTCCTGTACTCGGTCAGTTTTTTCTGCTCTTCTTCACGGTAATCCGCAAGATCATAGCTATTCAGTTCATTGATGGCAGTTTCCTTAGCCTTGGCCAGCTTTTCTTCATCACTAAGTGGGCTGCCACCGATCGCTTCGAGAGCTGCATCCACTTCTTCCTGTGTAGCATCTATATCTGCCAGCACAGCCAATGCTTCGTTATATGCTTTCTCATTAGAGCCATCAGGCGTCTCATCAAAGAAAGCCTGTTTGTCCTTATTGATTTCTGCGATCCGTGCGGTCAGCGCATCCTTATCTGCTACTACAACAGAATCTCCGCTGCCCCATTCATCGTTATCCGCACCAATATCTGCGCCAAGTCCTTCACAGGTATACTGCCAACGCAGTACATCGCCGTTACTATTCAGCGTATATGCTGATGCACCAACTTCAGGGAAATTTCCATTGACGCAGTACATCCATCCGGACTGACTTCCACCATCAAATTCTGAAAGGAAGCCGGTAAAGCCCTGTGAGAATCCACTGCCTAATTTAGTAGGATCATAGCTTGGGTCATATACGCCAGCCAGATAGAAATTGCCTGTTTCAGTTGCGCCATCACCTAATCTATATGGGTTACCATTGTAACCATTGGCGATGGTTCCAACACCTTTATAATATTCCTTCAATAAATCAGTAATTACTACCGATACCTGTGTATATCTTGGAACCGTAACGGCGGTCGGCTCAATGATATATGTTCCATCAACTGAGAATTTTTCTACAGATACAGTTACTGTAATGTATGGATTCAGAGGCACTTTTGCCATCGCATCAATGGCATCATTTTTAGCCGCCTCGATTCCGTCATAAGTATCTGCTGTTTCGATTCCGGATTTACCGCTTTCATAAGCAGTCGTGATCGTTTTCCAGCCTTCGTCTGTATATTCATCCTTTTCCTGCTGGTAAGCAGTATACTGCTTTTCTAACGCCGCAAGAGCAGCAGCTCTGCTGTCCGTTAAATCTGCTCCCCATTTAGCGTACAGGGTGATGTCTTTGGCCGGCATCACGTTAAAGGTATAAAGGTTTCCTTCTGTGCAATCTGCATCGGTATACCATCCGACAAAGATTTTTCCATCGTAAGTTGGAGATTCCGGAGCTGTCACTTTAGCACCAATCGTCTTGGTAATGGACGCAACATCACTTCCACCCTGTGCGTCAAAGGTAATCGTTGCATCACCAAACTGTGTATAAATAGCTCCTGCCTTACCAATAAAGAGGCTGATCTTTTCCAGCAGATTCATGATTTGCATCACGCCGTCAGCCCGGTTCTTACCAATGTAGTTGCTCTTTTCTTCATCACTGACAGAAAGGTCATCATCCATGTAAGTGATTCCCAGCATCTTGCCTTCTTCCAGAAGAGCTGCATCGTTTTCATCATTGAACTCTTTAACGATCCGGTACTGCCATGCACCATTCACCAGCTTATATACCATAGCGCCCTGATACTCTGTACCGCCAAATGCCGATTGGCTCATGGTGTATACACTACCTGCAACAATGGCATATAACTCACCGCTGCTATTGACTCCCACATAGATTTTGGTTCCCGGCAGAGCGGATACATCTACTGGGTTGCTCACGATGGAGTCGCTGCTGATAGTGATTTTGCTGATGGTTCCACCCATATTCGCATATCCTGTCGTTGAATCAGGTGCTGTCCATGTTGTCGATGTGATCAGCGTATCGCCATCGGCACCGGAACAACCGTTGGAAATATACATCTTTCCGGAAGTTCCATCCACTTTAGTCCATGCAGCTCCATCATATTTATATATGCCATCAGCGCTTCCTGCATAAACCGTACTGCTGTCCTTTTTCCAGAAAGAGTTGAACGCTGTAGAATAGGTTTCCCAACTGCTTCCATTCCAGTGTTTTGTCTCCGTTCCCTGGTTATTGATCGTCCAGACGTCATCTTTACCCAATACAAGGCCTGTACGATAAGCACTCATACCAGCTTCGAATCCAGACCCCTCTACTTTTTTCCATGTGTCATCTTCACAAATGTAGATACAGTATTCAGATTCATTATATTCATCAGCTTCCTCTTTCACAAAGGCTGCCAAGGCATCTTCTGTCGCACCGCCGATCGCCAGCGGCTGTCCTGACATTCGCTCATTTGTATTGTAAGCAAATGACATTCCTTCCATATAGGTAAGCTTTGCTGTACCGTTTCCATCATATTTCATAATGCCGCCGCTTGCTGCGATGTACATGATGAGAGCGCCTGTCTCATCATCTATGAAGGTGCAGGCGTCATAAACATTCGGCCCCTGGATGATGGTATTTCCATCATACGGATACAGGCCTGAATCCTGTGGAACGGATAAGAAATTCAAATCTGTTTTACCGGATTCCTCCACTTTGACATCATAAGTTTTTGAGATGACCTCCCCATCATTGAGCTGAGCTGTCACTGTGATCTTATCGGTTTTCGGCATGTCACTCGCCAGCAGCGCAGGGTATCTGCTGCCGCTGCCATCAAGTTTGAACACATATGTACCAAGCAGACTATCATCGGAAGCCGCTTCGCCAGAATAGATCTTATATGTGACTTTTGAGTCAGCAGGAGGTTCTGATGTAATCAGAATCTCAAATTGGAATTTTGCGGACTGTCCGGCAAAAAGAGTTTTACAATCGGCAGTATTCTTTGATTCACTGCTATAATTTGTAACCATGCCTGTTGCCGGACCATACCAGAAATGGCTGCCGAACTTCGGCGTCAAAGCTTCAAAATATGCAGTATAGTCCCTATCCTCGCTGATTTCCCATGTGATGGTCTTACCGTCTTCACTGTCAACTCTTGTGGACGTATCTTCACCTGCCTGAATGTAGGAAAGCTGATACCCATCTACAGGAGTTGTAGTCAGTTTCCACTTACTTGAGGTTCGATTTTCATTATTGGATACAAATTCAAGTTTATCTATGGTTCCTTTTTCTGCATTATTTTCGGCTAATGTTACAGTTGCTGTATAGGTTGCTCCCTGTTTTTCCTGAAATTGAAAATGAATGTTGATATTACTTTCATATGTACTGTTTTTATAAAACCGTAATGCAAACTCACCAGTATCATAATAACTCATTCCACTTATAGCAGTGGTGGATGGTGTGAATCCGCTGATTTCAGGAAATTCATACCAGTCAGTTTCTCCGGTAGCCGACTGCTCTGGAATGTCAGTTATTCTAACTCCATTGATTTCAATATATTCCAGCTCATAATCTGTCAAGCTACTATAGTTCTCTATACGTACAAAATGATTTTGATTGCTCTTTATTCCACTTGTTTCATCACCTGTAGTGTTATATTTAATATTCTCATAAATATATGGCAATTCTGTGCTTGTTTTATCTGTTGCCCGATCTATATTAGATGTTACACGAAATTTATATCCTGCATTAGCATCAACAAAATGTGCTGTAAATGTAGTATCTTCTGTCAAAGTAACTGTATACTCTGCATTACCCGATACCATGCGACTTTCCATGCTCCAATAATCAAATCGGTAGCCATCCTTTGCTGTAGCGGTCAGCTTATACTCATTTTTATTCCCCGTTCCCTCATATGTTGCAGTTCCTTGACTATCATCAGCACAAATTACTGTTGGAGTGCATTTAGTAGATTTAAATTGAAAATGGATATTGATATTACTTTCATATGTACTGTTTTTATAAAACCGTAATGCAAACTCACCAGTATCATAATAACTCATTCCACTTATAGCAGTGGTGGATGGTGTGAATCCGCTGATTTCAGGAAATTCATACCAGTCAGTTTCTCCGGTAGCCGACTGCTCTGGAATGTCAGTTATTCTAACTCCATTGATTTCAATATATTCCAGCTCATAATCTGTCAAGCTACTATAGTTCTCTATACGTACAAAATGATTTTGATTGCTCTTTATTCCACTTGTTTCATCACCTGTAGTGTTATATTTAATATTCTCGTAAATATATGGCAATTCTGTGCTTGTTTTATCTGTTGCCCGCTCTATATTAGACGTTATAGAAAACTTATAGTTCTCCTCATCGGAAATCGAATTCACATCATTCTCAAGCCCTGTGGTAGATGACTGCCCATCCTGCTGCAACAAGCCTATATCATCTGATGCCGTCGCAGTCGTTGGTTCTGCTGTCGTTTCCCCAAAAGCCCAAGAAGGAAGCAAGGTAGTCATAAGCAGAATGAGCGTCAGAAAAACACATAACGATTTTCTTCGCTTCACATTTTTTTGATTCATATCTTTTTCCTCCGAAAAATGGGAGGTGGGAATTACCCCGCCTCCCTGGGTTTACTGAAACAGTTTATTTCACAAAATAAACTTTGTTGTAATCGTTACCGAATACCAGGTATCCGTCACAGCCTGCCATACCCTGAAGGGTATAAGTGCTTCCTTCCGTGCTCCAAACAAAATCGGCAGCGCCAGTAGTTGGTACGAAGCTGTAGCAATATCCGGCTCCTGCGCTGGCATTGGTTGTGAAGTAAACATAATCAATAGCAGATTCATTTCCTTTATCATCTTCAATCGTGGAACTATATGCTACTACAGATGCCTGCACTTTGTCAGTTGCTGTACTGTCTGCATCTGCATAAACAGTCTTCCACTTAGAATCAGTTGATGATGTGATGTTTGCGGTGAAATCGCTGCTTGCCAGAGCCCTTACACCCTGTACAGCAGTACCATAGCATCCGACGTAGAGAATACCATTAGCAGACATTACCGGTGTAGATGTGGAAGTGCTGCCGATATTCGCATATTTCAGAGGAGAATCTGCGCCAATGGTATACTTCCACAGATAGCCTCCCTGGCTTGTGAAATACAGACTTGTTGTTCCACTTTCGGTTTTTGCCATGATGGAAGAACGTACATTTCCTGCTGCTGACAGTGTTTCTGTCAATGATACTACACTACCGCTATCCTCGCTATCGCCATCAAAGTCTGTAACGGATCTGATGTACAGTCTGCCGTCGTCACCACCAAAGTATACGTTGTTGCCATCAGAATATGCGCCAGCCCAGTAGAAGCCTCTCGCACCTGTTGACTGGAATTCTTTACACGCATTAGTGGATGATGTTGTATCTAACTGATAATAGGAGCCAGGTTCTGTTGCTCCATCTACAGTTCCGTTAGACACCCAGGAACCAAAGTAGATATAACTACCGTACTTGGTGATTGGTGTGTTGATTTCTCCATTAGCATCAGAGAATATCTCTGATGAAGATGGGGATGCTGTGTTGATTTTAGTAATCTTATACACCTTTCCATCTGATGCTGCATAAATACAGTTGTTGGCTTCATCCAGATATGGTGTGGACAGCTGATATTTTGAGCTTGTGTTTAACTGGATGTTCCAAAGCTCTGTTGCTGTAGCACTGTCATAGCAAGCCAGTCTTGCGCCGTCACTGCGTCCATTATAAAGGATATAGGCAAGCACTTTTGTAGATGCATTATTTGATGCGTCTGTATAAGTTGCTTTGTACATTACTGGTGTATTGTCAACGCCGGACCACCCTGAACTTGTGTACTGTAAAGTGTCTGATTTCGGAAATCCTGTCGAAACACTTACCGGTGCGCTGTCTAAAACACCATTATGGTCACTTCCATTCTGATAACTTGACCATGCAAATGCCGATGTAGCCGTACCAAGCACCATAACAAGTGCTAATCCTGTTGCTAATAATTTTCTTTTTAACTTCATTCTCATTTTCCTTTCATAGAACTTAGAACTATTGACAGTCATTATGCTACTGCCGGAGCAATCTTTTCTTCATCCCTCCTTTCTGCAAAATGATTTTTATGAAAATGATAATTGAATGCATCAATATACGCTGCCGCCTACATCAGCCCCCAGGCCATTGCAGGTGTAACACCACACGATGGTATCTCCATCCTTTAAGGTATAGCTGGAACAGCCATAATTAGGGAACCACCCATTGACCTTGTACATCCAGCCCGACTGACTGCCGCAATCGAATTCATACAGATGATTGATACCTTCTATGTAGTAACTTCCGTACATCGGTGTGTAGGAGTATTCGATCTGGATACCGGTATAGGAACAGACACGCTTCAGTACATCGAAGACGGTTTCCCCGTCAGTAAACTCCACCGTGCTGGTAGCCAGAATGATACCGTTGGATGGCACATACTTTTCTTTTCCTGCTGTGAGATTTCCCATATTTTTCAGGATGGTATCACAGCGGATCTGTATGGTACAGCTCTTGACATCGGTTTTCGTTGTCTGCTGTTTTTTATCTCCACTGGTTTTGCTGCTTGTGCTGGACGAAGAGGACGAATCGTCTTCACTTCCGGAAATTGCGATGCTTTCTTCTTCACCTGCTTCGATGGCAGCCTGCTGGCTTTCATTTTCTCGCTCTTTTTGGAGTTGCTCTAAAGCTGTCTTTGTGAAGCACAGCTTGTCTGCACTATCACATCCGATTGCCTGTTCGATCAGGAAATTACTTAAAGAAGCTGCTTCCAGTTCTGTCACCTGCACATCCAGGTTCCCATCGCCGCTATGGACCACCGACAGGGTCTGGCCTTCTTTGACGGTTTTCTGAGAACCATCTTCTGTTTCTACCTTGACTTCTCCTTCGTAAACATTCAGGCTACTGCTTCCTGTCTGAGCATTTACAGAAAATACTGTTCCCGTTACCGTAGCGGTGTTTTCTCCAAAAGTGATCTGAAAGCTTTCCGGAGCCTTTGGTGTATCTGCAAAAATTTCACCCTGGTTTAACTTCAGATGTACATCCTCTTTGCTGCAGGTGATGACTTCTGCTTCGGAGTTTTCATTCATTGTCAGTGTATTCTTACTTCCTATGGTCAATTCTGCCTCAGAACCCGACTTAGTTTCTATGATGTCTCCGACCTGTATCGGTACATCCTCTTTTAAGGTGTAAGCCACGCCGCTGCGTTCCACATTGGCGATGCCGTTGATCTTTCCTGTGGTGATGGCTGTATCTTCACTATTACCGAACCATCCTTTGACGTTTCCTACCGCCATGATGCCGCATAGCACAATAACTGCTACTAAAGCTACCATGATCCCATTGAACAATCGCTTCTTTGATCTTGTCTCCATATCACTTCTCCTGATTTGATTTTTTCTTGTTTTGTTTTTTCAGTTTTCTTTTACTATTATGTTTTTCCTTTCGAGCCTGTTCACGCCTTTCATAGGTTTCAGAAACCGTGTTGTGATATAGTATAGTTGTAACGGCTTGACTCCTGCCGCTTCCAGCACCCTTGGCCATGGACCGAACTTTTGCTTGAAATAATATGCTGCCGGTATATCTGCCTTGGTTGGCAGCCTCCCCAGTTCTTTTGTCGCACGTCTAATGATGTCCAGCAATTCCCGGTCCGTTTTCTTCTTATATTCTATTACGATAAAATCCAGTTCCTCTTGGGTGTATTTCCCTTCTATCCTGTTATTTTTCATTAAAAAAGCACCCTCATCTTCTGAAGGTGCCTCAAATGCAAAAAATACAGATTTATCCCATAAAACGACCACATGGTTCATCAATATCATTTCAGCTCTGATTTTCAGTCCTACCTCAGAAGACTTTCATCCAACATGACAGGTCTACCGACTTAATCTTTCATGAAACATTTGGTCGATGTTCCAAACCTACTAAGATGCCTTCTCAAAGCGCTCACGTTTTCTCACGGCGCTTCAATGACTTGCGTTTTCTCACAGATCTGTTCGTAAATATCACGGTTGCTGAGACACAGTGACGGATTCTCACCGTCGTTCCGAGATGCCATGTCTGCAATATTCATTTTTTTCTATCTTACTCAATATAATAAGACATTTTATTGAATAATTCAATCTGTTTTCGTAAGAATTTTATTTATAGCAACTATAAAAACTTCTTGTTTCTATGTGATTGAGCCTTATTTCTTTTGATGTTATTTTTACCAATGGGCATCCCTTTATTTCATATTTTCTTTGCATCGCTTTATCCTTTCATATTATTTATTCATTATATATCATACTACACCAAGAATACAGATAATTCAAATGCAGAAGTATCAATATGCCTACTAAAAAGTCTCGTTTTCTGTAATTAAAAAAGCAATATATTCTATTTCTAAATACATTGCTTTTCCAATTCCATTCATATTTAATTGTAATTCTCTTTCCGCTATACCAACTTATAAGAGCTTACATCAAGTTTTAACAACTTTCATCATACCGGGCTTCATTCCCTTTTTTCAAATGGTGTAAAACTGGTGTAAATCGCGCTTTATCAAAGCCGAAACCTATTGAAATCACTACATTCCTGCAAAAAATTCGATTAAGGTTTTGTTAAATCGTCATCTCCTAAAATCTTCCGGATGAACCGCCGTGCGTGGTTCCCGACGGACCGGTATGTGTACTGCTGCCGCCGGATGACGAAGTTTCTAATCTTGTTCTGTCAATATGGCTGTAAAGGAACCGGTCGTGACTTGCAGTAAGATTAAGACTTCCCGGGCGCAGATAATTTCTGGCTGCAGCTTCTCTTCTTACTGTCTTGAGCGCTGATTTCTGCACGAGCATTATGACCAGAGCTGTAAGCACGCCTATTACAATTCCTATAATTATATCTGTCACCGGGTTTATATCTCTGGGCTCCGCCGGAAGCGTCCCGCTGTCATACGGTTCTCCGGTTTCTGCCTGCGCAAGGAACTGACCACATAAATCTGCATAAGCTGTAAATGCCTCTGCAGGCTCTTCCCGGAGAAGCGGTGCGACCTGATTCATTATGTATTCCTGACCGGCATCTGTAAAAGCAGTAATTCCGCAGCCCGTAGTACTGATTGCCCATTCACCGCTGTCATAATTCACCGCCAGTATTATTCCGCTGCAGTCCGGACCATATCCCAGACCACTGTAATCATACAAAGCATCGGCGAATTCTTCAGGCGACTGCCCGCCGAAGGTATCTGTGATATATATGTATACACCGCATTCGTATTTGTCCGAAACTTCTTCAAGCTTGTTTTCTATCGGTTTCCACTGGTTTGCTGACAGAATTCCCGAACTGTCTTCATAGAAGGAAGAAACTCCTGTTTCCGCAAAAGCCGCCGCTGAAGTCAGAACCAGAGCAAGCAGCAGGGCCAGTATAATAACTGATATTTGTTTTTTCATTTCTGCCGCCTCCTAAATAAACAGATAATCTATCAGCATAGCCGCAGCGCTTGCGGCAGCGCTGAAAACAGCGGCAAGCAAGCCGAATTTTCTCCAGAATGCTCCCTTGTCAAGCGGCAGATCTCCGACAAACTTGCCTGTCTGTCCGTTCATTGCAAATGTATACGTGTTTCCCTGCCATTTTGTATTGAGCAGCCATACCGGATAAAGTGCATATTTCACCGTCCCGCTCTGAAGGTTCACATAAGTGCTTTCGGGAATTACCATGCTGTAGCCCTGTATTGTTTCGCGAAAAATTTCTTCCGTGCTTTTCCTGATACGCGCATTCGCCGTTTCAATACTTGCTTCTGCATCCACGTCATACTTGTCCGCCATATATCCCGCAAGATAACCTGTGTTAAAGCTTACAGCCTCTCTGAAGTCAAACGGTTCTATCGACTCCATCAGATCATCTGCCATTTTCTGCGATCCGTCTGCCGGAACATTGTCAAATGCGGCATATCCGGCCCTGTAAATATTATAGTAATTATGTTCCGCATATTCATATTCGCTGTCGCGCCATACTCTGATACGTTCGCCTCTGTAGGTTATATTTGCTGTTACTGCTGCGTCAAACAGCCAGAACGGTACATAAACACCTTTTATTTCATCAATATGGTTCTCATTTCTGAAAAGTGCGGGAACCAGCCTTTTGCTCGCCACATGTTTTCTGAGAGCATCCTTCGCTGCTTTTTTATCGAGTTTGAACGGTATAATGCAGTCAGGTCTCAGCATCCCGGAAAGCTTACTCTTCATCACAACCGGATTGCCGCAGTACGGACAGGCTGCTGAAGCAGTGGTTTCTTCACACACTATCTCACCGCCGCACGATCTGCAGATGTAAATGTTCACCCCTTCCTGCTCGCCCTCCGTCCATTCACTTCCGGGATTTACATTCCAGTTCATACCGCCTGTTTCTGACTGCTGTGCACCTGCTGCAGACGATGATTCTGATGTATCAGATTCTGTCGGTTTAAACTGACTTATCTCAAACCGGCTGTCACAGTACGGGCATTTCAGTTTCTGACTGGCTGCATCAAAAGCCAGTGCGCCCCCGCATGCAGGGCATTTGTATTCTGCCGGACCTTGCATACCTTCCTCCTGTATTTTTTATCAAAATGTTTCATAATTTCTCACTTATTTTTTCACATCATTCTCGTCGAAAATATCTCCGCATTCAGGACAGAATTTCGGCGGCTTTGCCGGATCATCCGGTTCCCATCCGCACTTGTCACATCTGTAAAGAAGTGCACCTGCCGGCTTCTTTAAACCGCATTCCGAACAGAATTTCCCCTTGTTCACAGCACCGCATGAACACGTCCATCCCTCCGCCTGCACCGGTCTCGGGCTGCCGCACTCAGGACAGAAATTTCCTGCTGCAGTATTGCCGCATCTGCACCTCCAGCTGCCTGCTGCAGGGGCATGGCTCTGAGCTGCCTGCTGTGCCGCTTGTGCCTGCTGCGGAGCCATTTGTGCCTGCTGCTGCAGTCCCCGAGCGAACAGGTCTCCCGTATTGAGACCGCTCGACTGAGCCGCCATGCCCATTCCCATGAATCCCATCATACCGCCGTTCTGATTGCCTGCTGCAGTACGCATCGCATCTGCCTGCGCATTTGCAATATTTCCGGCAGCCATAAGCGGATCCGACATCAGAATTGCCTGCTGCATATTCTGTATCTTCAGCTTATCCTCATCGGATACGGAAACAGAATTAATGCCGAACGAAACAATCTGAAGACCTCTTTTGGCAGTCCATTCAGCTGAGAGCAGCTCATTGAGTGAATTCGAAATATCAAGCGTATATGCAGGAATTTCGCTGTAGTCCACTCCCATGGCAGATATCTTTGCAAAAGCCGGCTGAAGTGCCGAGAGAAGCTCTGCTTTGAGCTGACTTTCAATATTGTCTTTTGTATAGGGCTGTTCGATATTGCCGCCGCAGACATTTGTATAAAACAGCATAGGTGCAGCTATTCTGAACGAATATTCGCCGTTGCAGCGAATTGATATTCCGATGCCCCTGCCCCGTGTCTCATCTATTATGACCTTGAACGGAACAGGGTTCATCGTACCATATTTATTGCCCATAATCTCTTTTGTATTAAAATAATACACTCTCTGGTCTTTTCCTGTTCCGCCTCCGAACTTGAAGCGTTCCCATGCATCTCTCGCCGCACCCGCAAGACCTTCAACAAAATCTCCGGTAAATACTGACGGTGTCAGCTGACTGTTGTACGTATACATGCCCGGCTCCATTGCCAGCTCTATGACACGTCCCTGCTCAGCAATCATCATGCACTGTCCGTCCGCTACAACTATTCCCGAACCATCGGATATAACATTGTCTTCACCGCGCCTGTTCGATGAACGTCTCGAGGAATGCTTTCTTCCTTTTACTGCCAGAGTATCTTCATCAAGCGATTCACAGCTGAAAAAATCTTTCCACTGATCCGCCATTGCTCCGCCTATCGCTCCCGCTGCTGCTTTAATAAGCCCCATTGTCTTCTCCTTTCCTGTGGAAAACAGTTATTAAGCATATGCGTTCCTGCCGTATATTCCCGGATATAGCATCTGCAGAAACTACGCCCTTTTTCTATGGAAACATTTTAACATTTTATCATCTTATACACATTACCCGAAAGAGTATTTTCCGAAAAAAATCACACATCTGAAAAAACGCCCTTCTGTATATACCGAAGGGGCCGCCGTACCGCCGATTATTTTTAATCAACTGTGCGGCAGCCCCTTTTCTGTCAGGCCTTACTGCATCTCACGCATCAGATTTACCATCTCGATAGCGCCTGCAGCACAGTCTGAGCCTTTATTGCCGGCTTTTGTTCCTGCTCTCTCTATCGCCTGCTCTATATTCTCTGTTGTCAGAACACCGAACATCACAGGTATGCCGGCGGAGAGTGATACCTGCGCAATACCCTTTGAAACCTCGCTGCATACATAATCATAATGCGAGGTATTTCCTCTGATTACCGCACCGAGGCATATCACTGCATCATATCTGCCGCTCGACGCCATCTTTGAAGCCGCAAGTGGAATCTCAAAAGCGCCCGGCACCCATGCCACTGCGATATCATCCTCTGCCACATCGTGTCTTCTCAGCGTATCGAGTGCTCCTGAAAGCAGCTTCGACGTGATGAATTCATTGAACCTTGCCGCAACGATTCCCACTCTTATTTTGTCCGATACCAGTTTTCCTTCATATACTCTCATCTTACTTTTCTCCTTTTCTGATCATTTGATATTCTTCCGATGATATTCTGCCGGCGTTTTTCCGCACCGGCGCGGATTTTCTGCACACCTGATGCGCCATATCGTCCGGCTCTCTGATGCGTCAGTTCAGCCGAATCAGTAATTCAGCAGATGTCCCATGCGTTTCTGCTTCGTCCTGAGATATTTAATATCAGAATCATTCGCATCCATCTGAATCGGTACTCGTTCTACAATTTCCATTCCGAAGTCAGCCAGCTGATACACCTTGTCCGGATTGTTTGTCAGCAGCCTGAGCTCCTTTGCGCCCAGATCCTTCAATATCTGTGCACCGATAAAGTACTCCCTCATATCACCGGGAAAACCAAGCGCCAGATTGGCATCAAGTGTATCCATACCGCCGTCCTGCAGTTCATATGCCTTGAGCTTGTTTATCAGCCCTATGCCGCGCCCTTCCTGTCTCATGTAAAGCACTACGCCGCGTCCTTCCTTTTCTACCTGTCTCATCGCCGAGGCCAGCTGCTGTCCGCAGTCACATCTCAGCGACCCGAACGCATCACCTGTCAGGCATTCCGAATGCACTCTGCACAGCAGATTTCTTCCATCGCCTATTTCACCTTTCACCAGTGCCACATGGTGCTCTCCGTTAAGCTTGTTTACATATCCGTATGCGGTAAAATCACCGTACCTCGTAGGCATTTTCACTGCGGCCTCACGCCTTACCAGTTTCTCGTGCTTCTTCCTGTAATCCTGGAGCATTTTTATCGTTATGAATTTCATATCATATTTCTCTGCCAGTTCGAAAAGCTCGCTCTTTCTCATCATTGTACCGTCGTCCTTCATTATCTCACAGCAAAGCCCGCACTGCTTAAGCCCCGCAAGCCTCAGAAGGTCGACTGTTGCCTCTGTATGCCCGTTTCTCTCCAGCACGCCGTTGCGCTTTGCCTTGAGAGGAAACATATGCCCGGGACGTCTGAAATCCTGCGGCTTTGCATCATCACTTACACATGCTCTGGCCGTAAATCCCCTCTCCGCTGCCGAGATACCTGTCGTTGTATCCACATGGTCTATCGATACTGTGAATGCCGTTTCATGATTGTCCGTATTCTCGCTCACCATCTGAGGTATCTGCAGCTTCCTGCACAGCTCCTCGCTCATCGGCATGCATATTAGTCCCCTGGCAGCGCTGGCCATGAGATTCACGTTTTCTGTTGTCGCAAATTCTGCCGCGCATATCATATCGCCTTCGTTTTCCCGGTCCTCATCATCTGTCACCAGAATTACCCTGCCGTTTCGAAGCGCCTCCAGCGCCTCTTCTATAGTATTGAATTTTTTCATATATAAAACCCCCGTTTCGATTAAAATCCGTTTTCGATAAGAAATGCTTCAGTAATACAGCTGCTCTTCGCTTTTCCGGAATCCTCCGGACCGGCGGCACCGTGCGCCTTTGCATCACGCCCCCCGATATCGAACTGCATCAGCCTTTCCACATATTTCCCTATGATGTCATTTTCTATATTTACCTTGTCTCCTTTCTTCCGCATGCCAAGAATCGTGTTCGCCGCGGTATGAGGTATCACAGAAACCTTGAACGAATCTGCCTCAAGACCTGCAGCCGTAAGGCTTATCCCGTCTACAGCCACTGATCCCTTTTCCACTATGAATTTCAGAATCTGCATATCCGTTCTGATTGTGTACCATACCGCATTGTCGTCCTTCCTGATATCGGTCACTGTCCCGGTTCCGTCAATATGTCCCGAAACTATATGACCGCCGAACCTCCCGTCTGCTTTCATCGCTCTCTCCAGGTTCACCCGGCTTCCGGCTCTCAGTGTGCCCAGGGATGAACGGTTCAGAGTTTCATGCATGACATCCGCACTGAATGTATTTCTTGTAAACGCTGTCACTGTCAGACATACGCCGTTCACTGCTATACTGTCTCCGAGCATTACATCACTCAGGACTTTTCCCGCCTCGATAACCAGAACCGCAGACGCCGCGCCTTTTCTTATATGCTTCACTTTCCCTGTCTCTTCCACTATTCCCGTAAACATTCTTCATCTCACCTCCGCAGCTCACTTTCAATCAGTATGTCATCTCCGAGAAATGTCACCCTGGGTTTCCCCGCCGTAAATGCATCACTCGGAAGCTCTGCCCCCATGCCCCCTACGGGAGACGGCGCATCTTTTCCGCCGAAAATCTTCGGTGCCATGTAAACCTGCAGTCTGTCGACTATGCCGGCTTCAAGCGCCGACCAGTTAAGCGTTCCTCCTCCCTCGAGCATTACACTGCTTATATTCATCTCTCCGAGTTTTCTCATCAGCTCTTCCAGATTCAGATGTCCGTCTTTTATCGGTATGTAAAGCAGCTCGCATCCCTTTGCTGTCAGAAAACTGCATTTTTCCGCATAACTTCTGCCGCATCCCTTTCCTGCCGGCACGCCGGGATTCTGCATGCCGCCGCCTTCATCTGTCTGTGCTGTCGCTATCAGTGTCCTGTATTCTCCTGCGGTCTGCACTATACGGGAGGTTTCCGGAATCCGCAGATGCGTATCGCAGATTACTCTCACTGGATTCCTGCCTCCCGGGATTCTGCAGTTCAGCAGAGGATTATCACTGAGCACAGTTCCTATACCTGCCATTATTGCCATGCAGCGGTTTCTGTCTTCATGCACTTGTTTTCTCGCTGCTTCTGAGGTTATCCATTTAGATGCTCCTGTCCGTGTCGCTATCTTTCCGTCCATCGTCATTGCATATTTCATAACCACGTATGGCATACCTGTACGTATGAATTTGAAAAATGCGGGATTCAGTGCATCGCACTCTTTCCGCATAAAATTTTCCGTAACATTAATTCCGTGCGCTTTCAGTATTTCAACACCTTTTCCGGAAACAAGCGGATTCGGATCAGCCGATCCCACGACCACATGACTTATACCTGCATCGATTACCGCATCTGTGCACGGCGGCTGCTTGCCGTGATGGCAGCATGGCTCCAGCGTCACATACATTACCGCGCCTGCTGGTGAGCTTCTGCAGTCTGCGAGAGCCTCACGCTCTGCATGCATGCAGCCGTATTTCGTGTGATACCCCTTGCCGATAACCTCGCCGTTCTTGACTATCACAGCTCCTACCAGAGGATTCGGATCAGCTTTCCCGCAGCCTCTGAGTGCCAGCTCCATAGCCAGCTCCATGTATTTTCTGTCCGGTGCATTATTCTCTGGATACGCACCCGACCCGCATCCATTTATTTTATTTATTTCTGTTCTGCAGGCGTCTGCCTCTGCCGCTTTTTTCATCTGAATTCTCCTTTCTGTATCCCGATTTGCCGAATCTGTGCCGATACACTTAATCCGCCGGAACAGGCTTTCACTGCACAAAAAAACACCCCGGAATTTTCTCCAGGGTGATGATTCTTGATGTTTCTTTCCGCCGCGCACTGAATTACCTGCAGTGTCTGCACACATCGGTATTTTTTCAGCTTGTCGATACTGCAGAGCGATTTGCTGCAGTATGGTTAAATACCTGCATACACTGACTCGCGCTGCTGACTGCATTCTCTTCGAAAAAAAAACTCTGAAACTGATTGTTCCAGAGCTTTTGATTTCAAAAATATCACAGCTGCCCATCTGCAGCCGCTTATGACATATCTTCTTCCATCCAGACTATACTGTCGGTTTTGGAATCTCACCAAATCATGTGCTCTCGCACTCGCGGACTTTACCGCCGATCGGGAATTTCACCCTGCCCTGAAGATTATTATTAAATTTTAATTTCTGCTGTTATGTTATTCCTGCTTTTAGAATTTGTCAAGCGTTTGTGCACAATTTCTCATTAAGAATTATATTCTGAAAATTCTGTTTTGAGGCGGATCAGTTTATTCTGCTTTTAAAAGGCTCTCTGTAAGCGTTCTGATTTCCTGCCCGAATCTGCCGTCAAGAAATATTCTATTCGTTTCGCCTCCCTGCAGAAATGTGCTGCTCCTGCTCAGGTACATATTCGTTTCAATCATCGTCATGCTGCCTTTGCTGCCGGCATGTTCCGGCCGGTTTTCATCTGCCATGTTCTCCACTTTGATAACTCTGTCCATTACATTCTCACCGCAGCTGAAAATGAGATGCTGCAGATACTGCTCCTCTCTCTTGGCACTGCCCCCGCTTCTCGTCACAAAACAGATTTTCTCCGCAATTTCCAGACAGGCGGTATCCGTACATGACAGCCCCGTTCCCACGTCCGCCACAATAACATCATATCTGCCGCTGTCGATGAGCGATGCTATGAAAATTTCCATTTCTTCCTCCGAAAGCTCCCTCAGCGGATTTCTTCCGGCTGCCGGCGCAAATGCCTCAACCCCGAAATCATCATGTATGATATAGCTTTCAACCGGAGGATAATAGATTTTCTCCCTGCCGTGCGTATGAATCCCGGAATCCTTGCTTTTGAAAAGATGATACAAATAGACACTGATTCCTTTCATTCCTGATGAAGTTTCAATAAAATCTCCGGTAGATTCTGTTTCCTCAAAAGACAGATACAGAACCTTTTTTCCTCTGAATCTGCACAGCTCCTGAGCTGCAGCCATCGCCGCAACGGTGCATCCGGAGCCTCCGGCGCATGAGGAAAATGCCAGCAGACGCACCTGCTGCCGCTTTACATTGACAGTGCGGTGTCCTGTAATCTCACTGTAAATATTATAAATTGCTGCAGTAATACTCTGCGCCTTGCTGTACTTGTATATGCAGAATTTCTGCTCTGTGCGGCTGCCGGCAGCCAGTGCGGGCTTTTCTGTAAGCAGAATGATTCGTCCGCCGCAGGCCACTTCTGCTTCATGTCCGTCCCAGAGTATCAGATCCGCCGTGCCAAGAAATATTTTTTCTCCGGCACCGGATTCATACCCGCTTAAATCCCCACAGCCGGATACACCCTCGTATTTATTATATGATTCATGCACATGATGCAGTTTATATTCCTGATTGATTTCATATTCATGCCGCTGTGAAAAAAAATCCTCCTTCCGGAAAATCTGTATCATCATACCGCTGCACAGCTGCATAAGCGCCTGCCCCAGTGCCCTGCCGTACTCATCGTCATCAGTTACTATCACCAGTGAAAGATTTTCCATTATACTCCTTTCGCATATTAATCTCTGAATCGTATTTTGAAATAAATGAAAAAGATGGGATTTTCACCCATCTACATATTACATCTTCTGGAAATCTTTGTCAATATTTATTTAAAATTTACATTTATAACCACTATTTCTCCATCGGTTCCTACCCTCATCGCAGGTCCCCACACTCCTGCGCCTGATGTCACAATCGAATACATGCTGTCTATCTTCATAAGTCCGTATGCATTCTGCCAAAAGAGATTTATCGTAAGATTTCCCGGGAAAATCTGTCCGTCATGCGTATGACCGCACAAATCGAGATCTACTCCGGCGTCTGCCTTTTCCTGAAGCTCTGACGGCTGATGATCTATACATATTATCGGTTTTCTTTTGTCGGCATCTGCAGTCAGTGACGCGATTGAAGCCCTCTCACCATCGCAGTTCGGCTTTGACGCATCGCATCTGCCTATAAGTGTGATATCGCCCGCAATGACAACCTTCTCATCCTGCAGAATGCTGATTCCCGCCGCTTCTGCAAAATCATCAACCTGGGTCTGCACCCTGGCTTTTTCTTTTGATGAAACAGTAAATCCGCCTACAAGCTGTTCCTCTACGTCATGATTTCCGTAGCATCCGTAAACGCCGTATTTCGACTTTATTCCCGCCAGAGTCTCTGCGATTCTGTCGGGATCCGCCACTGCATAATAATCATTATCTATCAGATCTCCCGCAAAGACCACGAGGTCTGGGTTCTGTGCATTTATTTTATCCACCATTTTTTCCATCATATCCTCACCTACAGAATACCCGAGATGAGTGTCTGCGACGAGCACGATTTTCATGGAATTCCCCGCCCGAGTAGATTTGGTGATTTCCGCATCATAGCTTGTCACTGTGATATCGTGATAATGTACTACTCCGTAAACACTGAACCCTATTACAAGCAATATCACGACTGCACCCCTTACAGTGATGTATTTTTTCCAGCCGGCATATCCTTTTCTCATTTTTTTCGCAGTCCACAGCACAAATGTCACAAGCTCCGCCGCTGCTGTGAATATCATCGCATAGATGAATATCCCTATCCATATATTGTTTATATATTTAAAAAAAGCCTGCCAGTTCCGGTTGTCGAACAATATCCAGATCCATATGCTGTTGAAAAAAAACAGATATACAGCTGTAAAGACGCAGATTACCCATTTTCTGCCGAAAAACCCGTGTATATGCCTCAGCAGTCTTACTGCTCTGTGCCACAAAAGCACATTTACTGCCGCATACGCTGCCGCAAGCGGTATCAGATACCACATTGTTCACCACACTCCTGTCTGTCAGTTTTCTTCCACGGCCCTCCTGAGGCTTTCCGTAAAAGGCGGCCGGCATATGCCCTTCTCTGTGATTATACCTGTAATAAGGCTGCTGTCTGTCACATCAAATGCAGGATTGTAGCATTTCACTTCCTTCAGAGCAACCGGTTCGCTGTAGAATTTTTCTTTTATTTCATCCGGTGAACGCAGTTCAATCGGTATCTCTGCTCCTGACGGACAGCTGAGATCCACCGTAGATGTCGGACCGAGTACATAGAACGGTATCCCGTAATATTTCGCCAGTATCGCAGCGCCTGATGTTCCTATCTTGTTTGCAGTGTCTCCGTTTGCCGCAACCCTGTCACACCCGACAAAGCAAGCCTGAATCCAGCCGTTTTTCATTACTGTCGATGCCATATTATCACATATAAGTGTCACATCAATGCCCGCCTTCTGAAGTTCATATGAAGTGAGCCTTGCACCCTGAAGCAGCGGACGAGTCTCATCGGCAAAAACTCTGAAATTCATTCCTTTCTCCCTGCCAAGCAGCAGAGGTCCCAGTGCTGTACCATATCTGGATGTGGCAAGAGGTCCTGCATTGCAGTGCGTCAGAATTCCATCTCCGTCCTTTATAACTGTCAGACCGTATTCGGAAATCGCTCTGCACATCGCGATATCTTCCTGATGTATTTTTTCTGCTTCTTTTTTTACCGCCTCTGCAATTTTTAACGCAAGGTCCGTCTCGCTGTGCTCGCGAAAATCGTTTTTACACGATGTAGTCTGCATGTCTCCTGCTGCGGCACAGCCCGTATCTGCGTCTGCCGCACAATTTCGCGCCGCAGAGACAGTTCTGTCCACGGCCCATGCGAGATTGACTGCCGTCGGCCTTGATGATTTCAGGTATTCTCCGGCCTTCTGAAGCTCTGCCGAAAGTTCTCGTACGATTCTCTTCTGCGGGCTTTCTGCTGTATATGTGCATGCTGCCTGCAGCCCGGCTGTGTTTTGTTCAGTGCCGTGCTGACCATGAATCTGCCTCTCGGCTGCCTGTTTTGCAATAACCGCCATGCAGTATGCTGCGAAAATCCCGATAGCCGGTGCACCCCTGACCCTGAGCTTTAATATCGCATCGTACATTTCCTCCGGTCTGCTGATGCTGAGATATTCCGTATGCATCGGCAGTCTGCTCTGATCAAGTATAATCACCGAATCACAATTATCACTAAGCCTGATATTATCCGTATGTATAATTTTTTTCAGTTCACTCATTTATTTTCCTATTCTTATCGGCACAATGCCATTCCCGGTGTGCCGTCCGTTTTCACTCGCCTGCTCCACTCATATTTCTTATTCGTTAATCATCTCATAAATTCCGGTCTGATATGGATAACTGTTCCGCCTGCGGGCGAAATCTCCTCATCTCCGTAAACGACCCATATGGCATTCAGCGGCATCTCCGGCATCTCCGCCTGGCCGTCTGTAAAGATAATTCTGTTGTCTGCCCTGAGCGTAAAAGCTCCGACCGCAGCATTGAAATCCGTGCCGCCTCCGCCGGGGAACTCCATTTCGTCTATATCCTTCGCGGTTCTGATATCGTTAAACCCGTAAAACACAGTGTCAAAGCATCCCGCCTTCATCTTTGAAAAAGTCAGGATGCTCATGCATTCCTTCAGAAAACGCTTCAGCAGATCGTCATCTACCGACCAGCTCGTATCCAGAACAATTTCTGTCTCCGGCACCGGAGTTTCCTGCAGCACGGGCCTTATGATGCCATCTTCCATTACAGCATTCGTATATGACCAGTCAACCCCGTAATTAATAGTGTCCTGCAGCAGCAGACGCCAGTCCAGAAGCGGTGCCGCCGGCGCGGACATTTCCACGCTCCTCAGATCATTTCTGACTGCATTGCCGTCATCGGAAATTCTCTCCTCAAACAGGGCCTCCTCATCGTCGTTCTCATCATCCTCTTTATTTTCTTCGGCGCCTCCGTCCGTATCATCCTGAATCAGAGGAAAATCATTATTCTCATCGTTTTCTCTGCCGTCATCTTTGTTATCGTCAGAACCGGATTCATTTTCTTCTGAATCATCTTCTTCACTCCGGCCGTTTTTCTTTTTTTCTGTCCCGGAATCCTCTTCGCCTCCTGCCGGATTTTCTGTTCCCGCCATCTGACCGTCTATGAGATCCATGGCGAGCTTTTCGCTGAGCAGAATTTCATAATATGACTCAGCATCATATTCGATGGCCTCCGGATAATCAATTCCGCCGGGTATGATTTCCAGACCGTCGCGCTTTAGCCACTGATTTATCACTGCATCAGCGGCTGCGTCCCATACAGCGGGATCTCTGCCTGTGCCTCGGCTCTTGTGACCGAAAGCAACATGGCACAGCTCATGTGCCAGTACGAACAGCTGCTGACTGTCTGTAAGGCCCGCCAGGTATTCGGGATCATAAAGAATATCCCTTCCGTTGTTTCGAACGGTTCCGGTTCCTTTGGCCTCAATATACTCTGCACCTGACGCCACACTCCCGAAAAAAGGATACAATGCGAGCACTCTGCGCACATGCGGCATGATATCATATATCATTATCTTTCCTCCGGCTGTTTTCCGGACGTGGATACTCCGGCTGCAGCTGCGCTGTCTGCCGTGAATGAATCAAACAAAGCTCTGAATTCTTCCCCGAGCTTTGACACAAAATCTCTCACGGTGTCAATTTCGCTGTCTCTTGCCTGCGTCAGACCTACTGCAGTGGCATAACGCTCGGATGTGTTCATATTCCTGATTTCCCTCTCACTGTAATCACCGTTCAGCACATCCTCAACTGTAATTACTGCCTGATTGCAGAAGCGCACGAATTCATCTGTGATTTCTTCTCCGATCAGAGCTCTCAGCATTTCGGGGCACCCGGTGGCATACAGCATCTTCGAGGCCATTTCCCATTTCCGCGGGTCGGCATTCGGTTTTTCTCCGGTGTACTCGCTTCGCAGAGTTTCGCCGTTCCTGTATGCTATATATGCATAAATCGCCGGATGTATATTGTTTTCGCGAGCCCATCTGAGCCATTTCTTTGTAGTTGTATTTATATACACATGCGCGAATCTGTTGAAAAACGGCGCGGCCAGCTGATGTGCCGCCAGAGAATCCTGCATATCATTTCCGGCAGCAACTACCCTCGCATTGTCCGGGAGCTTCCACGTTCCGTTTACTTCTCTGTCCAGCACAATATTGAACGCCATCCCCTGTATGCTCGGCAGCGCGTTGTTTATTTCATCAAAAAACACAACATGCAGCTTTTCCGGCTCTCTTTCGCATTTTTCTTTTAATTTCCGGTACCAGACCGGCGGAATATCTATCATCTCGCCTGTGGCCTGGTTGTACACACTCCTGCCGTTAAGACTGTCAGGCGTGGCATTGCGCAGATAAATCAGCTCACATGTCGGATCGATCTGCTTCACTCTTGCGCTCTTGCCCTCCGATGAAGGACCGTGAAGAAAAACCGGCACATCACTTTCTATTGCGCCCCTTATAATATCCTCCTCGCTCACCTCACCGAACGTGAATCCGTACGGATTTCTTCTCCTCGCAGTCCGCCTTATATCCGCTTCATACTCTTTCTTTTCCTCCGGAGTCATTTCATATAAAGCGCTCGGCGTGATATCCTCCGCAAATGTCGTGTTTAGATATCTGCATATATCGGTTTTTTCAAAATCGCCGTCATAAAAAGCCTCACTTGAAAACACCAGCCCCGACAGCAGAACTGTCTTGCTTATCATAAGACCTGTTTTCGAGTCATAAAGCCATTTTACCGGCAGCACCTCAATCCAGACCGGTTCCCCGTTCTTATATGTTTTCCCGTCCGACAGCCTTACGGGATTATCGAAATTATAAATTACCCTGATATATTTTCTGCCGTCGTACTGGTATTCGTCATATACAGAATCGATTTTTTTGCCTGTTTTAATCAGTCTTGCCTCGGTAAACTGCTGCTCCAGCAGCCCTGCCTGTTTTTTTCCGGCAGCCCTCTGCGGATACTCTCCGAATTCATATTCATCCAGCCCCGAAGAATTTTTTGCTGCACTGCCGGCCTTCTGCTGAATATCTTTTATAATCACCGGTCTCATACCGCCGCGCGATGACGAGTAAGCCATCTGTCTGCTTCCGTCCTGTGCGGCTTTGCACACATCTCCGTATCCCGAGGATGATGACAGAAACCAGCTGCATGTGCCCTCACTGCTTATATCAGCTCCCGCTGCAGCAGCAAAATCGGATGCGCTGCATTTTACACCGGCTGCACTGATAACATCAATCTTATTTTCGCCGAAAACCTGTTCCTGTGAAAGCAAACTGTAAATGTATTTCATCATTCCAACCTTCCTGATTTGTCAAAACCTGTTTAATTCTGTCTGTTCCGCATGTACATTTTACCGGGCTTGATTGTGAATCCGGTCGTCTGATTTATGAATGTGCTTTTCTGTTATTCTTCTGAAATTTATCTTTTTATGGAAAGACCTCAGCTGCTTCTTATGCGTGCAGAGCTGCTCTCTGCAGCTGCTGCAGTGCAGACTTTTATTGGTCTTTTCAGAAAAACGCTCCGGATGCTTTCTGTACACGTATTCCCAGCGGAGCGTCAGCCCCAGCGCCACTGCGCACAGCGACCACGTGAAAAAGCTTCTGATAAGAAGCAGTGGTGTGAACATCATCATGTAGTCCCATGTATATATCCTGCAGGTGATGCAGCATTTGTTTTTCATAAACAGCGTCTGAAACGGACAGAAAAAAAGAATGCATATCATATCTGACACAGAATACAGCAGGCTTATCAGCATAAGCACTCCCCTGTCTATGATTCCTGTAAAGTGCAGAACCGCTATTGTTCCGTTCAGCAGTATCCACAGCAGCAGAATATGCAGAGCGCTGCGGTCATATCTGCGCAGTTCTTTTTCTGAAACCGCATTGCTGTTTTCAGCCGGTATGTAGTTGCATGCAAACTGCTTCTGACATCCCATGCTCTCGAATCCAAGCGGAAAATATTTCATCAGCATTTCGGCCATGAATACTGCCCAGACAAATACTGTGAAAATTTTCGCAGCGATAAAATCGCGCAGCAGCTCCTCCGCCAGTCTTCCCGTGAGATAAAGTCCCAGACTGGCAAGAAACATTGCTGAGCGTCCGAACAGTTTAAGATAGTGACCTATTGAAATATCTGATATTTTTACCTTATGCATTATTCCTCACCTGCCGTTATTGATGTATTTTAATGTCAATACTGAAATGCACAGCCACACAATATATTTTACACTATCGTTTTGACTGCACGTATTTATATATTATACATAAATATTATGGCAATGTAATGAAATAATTTTCAAAAGGTAATAACCGGAACCACTTTTATCGGAACATCAAAAAA